>JAHFUG010000006.1:11866-45723 GCA_023265195.1 Blastocatellia bacterium
GCGGAAGACAAAGCACGGCAAAGCTTGTCGATATTCCGGGCGGCCCAGGCGGCAAGCCATGAGGCAGTCGCGCTCCTCGTGCTTGGACGCGTGTTAGCGGCCAAGGGTGAATCGAACGAAGCGGAGGAATCCTACAAGCGGAGTCGAGAGATCGCGCACAAGCTGGGTTATGCACCGCTACTGCTCCGCTCGCTAGACAAGTTGGGGGCTCTTTATCGCTATCGGGGCCGCTACGAAGAAGCTGACGCTTGTTATCAAGAATATGCAGCCATCTCAAAAGAACATGGCGAATTGCGGCAGGAGGCGTTCGCGCTTAGCAACCTCTCGTCCATTCATGAAGCAAAGGGAGATTATCGGGGAGCCTTACAGTTTTCTCAGGACAGCGCAAACCTCTTCAATCAAGTAAGTGACCAGCGCGCCGTTTACGACGTTCAGGAAGACGTTGCGAGACTGAAGAGAAGGCTTGAGGCCGCTACGTCGTGAAACCAGCCGCGCGCGCCGCTTCCGCGAGCTTATGGTCGAAGCAAACAAACAAGCGGTTTCTCGGTTTCTCCTTGCACCATACGAGCGCCGAGGCAAGTTGAATCGCGTCCGCGGCGCGCGGATCGTAGGTCGAAAGTAAGCTTATCGCCGAACTCCGGACCTGATCGCTTGCTACTATCTCCGTCCACCTTTTCTCGAGTTGACCGAGCCGGCTAAGCACCCGCTTTGCGTTCGATTTGCTCAGGCCGCCGAGCCGAACCGCCCGATAAATGGCCCCCGCCGCTTCGATCGGTGCGGTCCACGCTACAACCTGTTTGGTAACGTTTCTATACGCTAGTCTGGCCTCTTGACTGCTCCCCTGCGCTACGCGGAGTGGAACGATGGCGCTGGTGTCAAAGAACGCCGCACGATCCGGCATTCCGGTCCTCTCTGAGGAGATCTATCAAGTCAACTCTTGTTTTTGGGAGTGGGTCGCTCCAGAAAGACCCTGGGAGGGGATCGTTGTTTCGCGGCAGCCTCGCAATCCCTGCCGCTATAAGCTCCATCAACTCCGCCTCGTCGCCGCCTTCCGCCGTCAGCGGGACAATTCTGGCGATCGGCTTGTTGCGATCCTTAACTAACACCTCGGCCCCGCCGAGGACTTCATCTAGATAGCCTCTCAGGTTGTTCTTCAAGTCCGCGATATTTACTGCTCGCATCACTGTTCCCTCCAGGAGATTTAGAACGCAGACAACTTGGACTTACGCGAGTATAGGTTTCTTCCCAACGTTGAAGGTCGGCGGATACCGAACGCTTACAATTAGCTTACCTGTGATTTTTTTGAAGCTTGTCGAACTAAGCCAATTTCGTCCCGTCAAAAACGCAGCCCCCAATGGCGAACGTCAGAGCGAACGAGCTATTACTCGCCGAACGTTATTCCGCGGCGCTCGCTGCCAAACGCCGCTACCACGGCGGCGATCGAAAAGACGGTCAGCGCCGTCAACGCCATCGCTTTAGCATAGCTTGTCCTTTCCGCGAAGATCGCTTCGACGTAGACGACCGAACTGGCCAGCAGCACCCCGCATTGATAAGCGAATCCCGGAAGGAAACCTCGGACGGAGTCGGGTGAAAGCTCCGTCAGATGAGCGGGTATTACGCCCCACGCGCCTTGCACCATGAACTGCATCAAGAACGCTCCGATTATCAGCAGCATGAGAGAAGGCGAGAACGCCCAAAGTGGAATCATTGCTATGGCGCACAGCAGCGCTACGATCATCGCGCGCCGCCGGCCCGAGCGGTCCGAGTAATACCCGAAGACGACGCCTCCGCAGATGGCTCCAACCATCGAAATCGCGGTGACGCCGGCGCGTCCCTTCGGACTGAAGCCCCAATCTCTCTCCAATAACGTCGGGTACATGTCCTGAGTGCCGTGAGAAACAAAGTTCATCATCATCATTAACAACGTCAGGTACAGAAAGAGTTTCCAGTGCGACGCGATCCCGCGGCCGAGTTGGCCCCAAGTCTCGTGCTTCGTCTTATGCCAGACCTCGGACTCCTTCACGCGGAGCCGAACGAAGAGAGCCAGCAGAGCGGGCAAGCCGCCGATAAAGAACATCGGACGCCAGCCCCACCGGTCGAAAACGAAAAAGTAGCAACCCGCCGCCAGCAGATAGCCCGCCGCGTATCCCTCTTGAAGCAAACCCGAAAGCACGCCTCGGAGCCGCGGCGGAACTTTCTCCATCGCCAGCGAAGCGCCCACTCCCCACTCGCCGCCCATGCCAATTCCGAATAAAGCCCGAAGCACCATGAAAGTCGTGTAGTTTGGCGCGAGTCCCGAGAGCACCTCGATCGCCGAATAGAAAATGAGATCGATCATCAACGGGAGGCGCCGTCCATAGCGGTCGGCAAGCAGGCCGAAGATGAACGCGCCAACCGGTCTGAACGCTAGGGTGACCGTTATCGAAAGCGCGATGTCCTTGACCGGCCGGTTGAACTCTTTTGCTATGGCGGTAATCGAGAGGACGACGAGGAAGAAGTCGAATGCGTCCAACGTCCATCCGAGAAATCCGGCGAGCACGGCTGAGCGATGATCGGCCGTTAACGCGGCTTGTGGTTCCGATGCGGTGTCGTTTGTTTTCATTTGTCTGTTGGCGTCCAGCGTCTTTGGTTTCGGGAATCTACAGGAGTAACGCGGCGGTTTACAAGGCTGCGATCGACGGCGCGGCCGTTGAACCGCATTTGCTTGGCGCCGACGAACTGACTGGAAGCCCTCAACCCTCTTTATCGAGGAGTTCAGGCAAATCACAGGTTGGGAAGAGGGATTTATCCCCGCTCCTCGTTCAGTCAAACTTGCGGCAAGAAGAGGAGCGGGGATAAATCCCTCTTCCCAACCTGTGATTTTTTCATTTTTGGCGAGCTAACCAATTTCTTCCTGACAACGGCGCAACCCCAAATGGCCCGACTCCGGACACCTCACTGAAGTGAGGTGTTAATGAGACAGGACGCCAGGCGCGCAAGCATGCCGCACTCTTGATTGCACCCAGGAAAGTGGGCGGAACTGGAACATTCTTGTTTTGACTTTTGCGCGTATGTTAGTGTATCGCACTACCGATTAGAGTTATGTTGTTTTCCTGTCGTAGATGAGGAGATGGCGTGACGCGGAGAGCAATCTATCCCGGCTCTTTCGATCCCATAACAAACGGACACCTCGACATCATCGAGCGTTCGGCTAATATGTTCGATGAGGTGATAGTTGCGGTGCTGGTGAACGACGGCAAGGATCCGATGTTCTCGCTCGAAGAGCGCGTGGAGATGATACGGGCCGTCTCGCGCTGGAGTAACGTGCGCGTAGGAACGTTCGAAGGGCTGCTCGTGCAATACGCCGTCGAGCAGGGCGCTCAGGTTATCGTGCGAGGTATTCGAGCCGTGTCCGATTATGAGTATGAACTCCAGATGGCGCTCATGAATAGGAGGCTGGAGCCGAGGGTTGAAACGGTCTTCATGATGTCCGCCGAAGCGTATTCCTATCTTAGCTCTCGCCTGATCAAAGAGGTCTTCAAGCTTGGCGGCTCCATCTCCGGCCTGGTGCCTCCCGATGTTGAACAGCGAATGAAGCAAAGGTTCCCAAGCTAATCAAATCAATTGGGGGAGCGATGTCGAATAAGACGTCGAAGAGATCGTTTGTGGAGTCTCGTCACGTGGCGAGCATGGAAGTGTCTTCCACTCTGCTCGTCTTGATGGAAGCCGAGCGGCTTCGAGCCGCCGGGGCCGATCTGGTGGATCTCGGAGCCGGGGAACCGGATTTTCCCACGCCGCCCAACGTCAAGCTGGCGGGAGAGAGAGCCATCGAAGAGAACTTCACGCGCTACACGGCTACCGGAGGCACGGCGCAGCTCAAGCGGGCGATTATCGAGATGATGGAGCGCGGCTTCGGAACCGGCTACAAGCCATCGGAGTTGTTGGTGACGGCCGGGGGAAAGCAGGCGCTATTCAATGCGATGGCGGCGCTCCTGAATCCGGGCGATGAAGTGTTGATACCGGCGCCCTACTGGGTGACCTTCCCCGAGATAGCGAAGTTCTTCCGCGCGGTTCCGATCTTTATCGACACCGAACAGGAAAGTTTCCTGCTCAGCGCCGAAATGGTGCGCTCATCCATAACGCCTCGCACAAAGCTGTTAATTCTAAACTCGCCGAACAATCCTTCGGGGAGAATAATCCCGCCAACCGAGTTCCGCCGAATCGTAGAGATCGCCGCCGAAAACGAAGTGATGGTGATCAGCGACGAGTGTTACCTGCAATTCGCCTATCCACCGGCGCGCCCGTTCACCGCGGGTCAATTGCCGCCCGAACTCCGCGCAAACGTCATGGTCTGTGGCTCGTTCTCGAAGAGCTATGCGATGACCGGCTGGCGGATCGGCTTTGCGCTCGGGCGCGAAGATTGGATTCAAGCGATGTTGAAGGTGCAGAGCCACTCGACGTCGAACGCGGCTTCGATTTCGCAGCGAGCCGCTGAAGAAGCGGCAAAGGGCCAGCAGGAATCGCTCAAATACATGTTGGAGGAATACAGAAAGCGGCGGGATTGGCTCATACCTGCGCTCAATCGAATTCCAGGAATTGAATGCCAGACGCCGGAGGGAGCGTTTTACGCCTTTCCAAACGTTAAACGGCTGCTCAACGCCGGCGTGAGCGACTCGGCCGCCTTCGCGAAGCTATTGCTTGATCGGGCGCTTGTAGTGGTGACGGCGGGTTCCGCATTTGGAGCCGAAGGTTATATACGGATGTCGTACGCGAATTCGCTTGACGCCATTCAACGCGGGGTCAGCCGAATCGCTGAAGCTGTCGAAAAAATGAATTTGTAGAGTTGCCTCGCTGAGAGCGGCCAGTCCCTCTTCCGGGGCGGGGAGAAGAGAAGCCGGAACGCCGAACGGATTCGGAAAAGACTTTGCCCGCCTGCGCGCCACCCTCATAAGCGAGGGAAACTCGCGGCCCAAAGTGGAGATGCTTTTAGTACTTCGTGATGCTGATATCCTGCTGCCCTTCTTCTCGAAATCTCTTGAAGAAGAAGATGGCCCAAAACACCAGAGAGATCACAAAGAACACGCCGGCCAAAGCCAGTGAAGTTCTTTCCGTCCCAGGAGTAGCTTCAAGATACTTGACGAAGTAGAAGATCGTCGGCGCAAGCGTCGCAAGCCCTATCACCCAAAGTATGTGCTTCATAGCTCCTCCAAACAGAGTTAAGATTAAGGCCATCTCAGGTGCGGTATGGAATAATTCACGGCGATTATACACTAATTGCGCGCACGTCACCTACGAGATGGAGTGCTTAGTAGTGTCCTAATTCCGTGTTGCTCGCTCTAGAGAAAAATCTCGAAACCCGAGAATACCCCCAACGCAGTTGGGGATACGTTCATTCGCTCGCTACAGACGCGCACCGCGGCTTTTTTCTTGAATACCCCCAACCCCGTTGGGGGATGGTTCATATGCAGCCTATCCAACGCGCGAGCATTCGTGGGCACGCTAACAAGGGCTCGGATCGCCTTGGAGATTCGTTGATGGCCCAGCGCCGCTAGCAGGCTGGTATTGAACGATCCCCCAACTGCGTTGGGGGTATTCCGGAGATCAACGGGGCGACGCGTGAGTAGGCCGGATTTGAAAAAGTCCCCCAACTGCGTTGGGGGTATTCCGGTCGTTCTTTGGTGGGAGCCTCCCGCCTCAGTCATAGTTATCCAATCAGCAACACAGTATTAGGACACTACCGAGTGCTTGATCGCACCCTTAAATATAGTGGTCTTGAACGGAGCAATCCCCCAACCTCGTAAGCGGAGACAGGCCCACCTAACGGAGGGCTGAGTTTGGCCAATTCTCGGAAAGAGCAAAATCAAATTTCATGTTCAATCTCAAAAAATCACGGGACGGGAAGAGGGATTTATCCCCGCTCTTCTTCTTGCTGCAAGTGTGAATGGAACCCTGAACGAGGAGCGGGGATAAGTCCCTCTTCCCGACCTGTGATTCTTTGATGTTTGGCGGTCTCCTTCATCTGGCCGCCTCATAAAGAGTGGAACCAAAACGGCCAGACTCCAGGGCCGTACCTTGATTTCATCCGGAAGCGTGAGTTTCTTTCTCGGTCCTTCAGAGGCTGAACAGCGTCGCGGTGCGGCTTTGCCGAAGAAGTTCCGCCGCGGCGTCGCAAAGCCGGTCGACGGCATTGGCGCTGGAACCGGCGATTATTCTGTGAATGCCTGAGTCTCGTGGCCCATTAGTGTTGGAGAGCTCGATCGCCGGCGTCCCCATTGAAGCCGCCGCGCGCGCCAGACCCGGGTCGTCCGTCACAAGCAGGCTAGCTCGCGCCAACACCGCGACAATCTGCGCCGCGCGCGGCGTCTTCAGGCTTATCGAGCCGCCGGGAAGAATTTCGCTTACACGCGAAGTGAAGCTCTTGTCGTAGGGAGCATCGATTGCGACCACGCGGACGCCATAATTACTCGAGAGCCTATGAGCCGTTTCGCCGAAGCGCTGAATCGGCCACGCCCCCGGCTTGCGCGCCTCGGCGGAGAACAACGCCAGAAGCGGAGCGCTATCGCGCGAACCGCGTTCAAGCAGCTTCTCGAATTTGTCACTCTCCTCGCGCAAGGGCCTCAGCATCGGTTGATCGAAATCGCATCTGATTCCGAGCTGGCCCAACATCTGTTTATAGCGAGAACCGGAGGAAGGAACGCCGCTTGGCAAGCGTCCGGCCAGCCGCTCCAGCAAGTCGAGCGGGTGGGAGGGAGTGATCGTTCGCGGCCAGGCGCCCAGCCAGCGAGCGATCCGAGTCTCGGACCGTGGCGAAAAATCGAGCACCAGGTCGAATCTCATTCGCTTCGCGGTTCGGATCAATCGTATGAACCGCTTGAGAGCGCGCGTTGAAGTGTGAGTCGATGAGTCGATCAGGCCAAGATCGACCAGATCATTGGCGAGCGATTCAGCGCCAATCAATTCGCATATTCCCGTCGACGACGCGGCGGCGATGAAGCTGTTTTCATACCTCGACCTGACGGCTCGCATTGCCGGTAAGAGGGCGAGCGAGGTCCCGAAATCCGCGGAGTCTATGATGAGAATGGCGCGCGGCTCGCTAGGCATGAACCGGATTATACAGCAGAGCGCGCGCCGCCATGACAAGTCCAGCTTCTTGTCTTGATGTCGATCACATTGACGGTCGGTCTGCAAGCCCCTCACCCCGCCGTCGGGGAGAAGGGGAAAAGGGAGGGGAGGCGTCTCCGTTGTAGGCCGCGCGTTAATAGATAACCACAGTCCCGTGTGGCGTATTTTGGACTTCCACACAGTCTCAAGACAGCCGATCCGTGGCCGCAAAGGCAGTCTTGGAGATCTCCCAGCGCAGCAACGGGATCGCCGCGTCGTACAACCTTGGTTGCGGGAAGGCCCTCAAAACCCGCCCTCGGGACGAAGGGGAACAATCCAGGAGCCCAGCGAAAACGCCGATCCAACGCCGATAGAACCAACCCTGAGTTCCGCGGACTGTGTAACGCTGATCCTGCGCGGATTCGCGATCCGAAGACAACGCTGATCCGCGGTTATTCCGGAGAACCGCCGCGCGGGGTCACTCGAGAGGGAATCACTAGGCGCACGCCGCGAGTGAGTTGTGCCCAATGCCTTATTCTTTGATATTATACCGCCGCGTTCGATCATCATTTACGTGGCATTCTCTGGTGGTGCGGGGAGACTTTGGACTTGCGTGGTCGAGGTGCGGCGCGCTGTCCTGACTTGGGATCATCAGTCAAGCGACGTGGCTCTTGCTGAATATAGATATGAAGGCGAATGGGGTCTGGTGATCTCCGCGGGCTTCAAACCCGTTGCGGGTCCCCGACAGGCGGGCTGGGTGGGTTCGATTCCCACAAGCCGCCGCCAGCACCTGCGAAGCGAAACGATTTTTCAGGCAAGAATCACCAAGTCGATTGGTAATGCGCTTGTATGTGATTTTGACGGTCGTTCCTTTGCAACTTATACGTCGTTGATCCAGCGGGAGGCGTTGGATAGGAGCGGCCGCGAACGCGTTTTCCCAACTCTCATCCAGGAATACTTGGAGAAAGAATACGAGATACGCGCCGTCTATCTGGATGGCCGGTTTTACACCATGGCCATTTTCTCTCAAAGCGACGAGCAGACCAGTGTTGATTTTCGGCGCTACCTGTTCACTAGGCCGAATAGAACCGTCCCTTATGAGCTTCCCGATGCTCTCTCTTCGAAGCTGTCAACCCTAATGCAAAAGTTAGGATTGGAAACCGGGTCGCTTGATCTGGTCAAAACAGTAGATGGCCGCTTCGTGTTCCTCGAGGTAAATCCCGTGGGCCAGTTTGGCATGGTGTCGTACCCGTGCAACTACTTTCTCGAGCGCGAGGTAGCGTCGGCCTTGGTGAGGCGATTGAATGATAGCTAAAGACAAGACTTTTCTCGATTACATCAGGCCCGAATTGCTTCACCTTCTTCCTGTTCATCTCTGGCTTGTCGAGGAGATGCCAATGTCAGAGACGGCGACTAGGGCTGCGGAAAGCGATACCTACCATACGGAAGGGTATGTGTGCGGGAGATTCTACAAGCCAATCTCACGCTGCATGCCGGAATGAAATTAGGGAGCATCGGTGTTGAGCGACTCGATTTTTAGATTGTTCGCGAATTGCCTTCCTGTAAAGGGAGCCATAAGAAGCACAATCTGCGATTTACAGTTAGGTAGATTCGACTTTATCCCCAACGGGCTCTACCATATTCTCACGGAAATGAAGGGTCTTACAATCGTTGAGATCAAAGCCTCGTTTCATGACAACCAACATAAGATAATCGACGATTACTTCGCGTTTCTCGAGCACGCGAGGTATGGGTTTTTCTGTTCCGAACCGAATCTGTTCCCGGACCTGGACCTGACGTGGGATGCGCCAGGGCAGATCACGAACGCTATTATTGACATAAACGAGGAGTCTAATCACCCGTTTGGAAGTATTTTCACCCAGCTCGACTGTTTAGGCTGCAAGGCTCTCCAGATTCGCATATTCACCCCTATGTCTCCGGAAGAGCTACGGAGAATTCTCGACCTCACACGGAGGGGTGGGCTAAGACATATCGATCTCCTGTTAGCATACTCCGGCGAATTCACCGGTGACCTTCTCGAAGGCATCTGCTCAGAACATCAGCGAGTGTCGAAAATCGTGGTTCACTCCGCCCCGGACGAGAGAGTGATTAAGGTTGGAAACACGAACGTTCAGATCAGTTTCACGACTGCGCAATGCGATTCCCCTTCGTGTTGTGGAGAAACCTCGCCGAGGTACTTTGCGGTCAACATCGAACTTTTTACGGAAGCGCAGTCGTGGAACACGTGTTTGAACCGTAAGATTTCGATCTCAACGGACGGCCTCATCAAAAACTGTCCTTCAATGTCTGACTCGTTCGGACATATCACCACGACTCCCTTGAATGCTGCCTTAACTGCGCCTATGTACAAACGCTTATGGAGCATTACGAAAGATCAGGTAAAGATTTGCCGGGATTGTGAGTTCAGGTATATCTGCACTGACTGCCGCGCGTATCGGGAGGACCCGAGTGATATTGCTTCCAAGCCGCTCAAGTGTGGGTACAATCCCTATACTGCGGAATGGAGCGAGCCGGCGGGAAAGGGACGCAGCAGCGTTTCCAACGGTGATACCAAATCGTGAGAATCAGATTAGAAACGTCAGGCGGCGCGCGGAAGAACGGCGGGCTGCAAGGGATGACTGCGGATTTCGCGTACGATGTCCGCCACGGATTTAGAAGGCTGTTGAAGAAACGACTCTTCAGCGCGGCGGTGGTGCTTACACTGGGTATCAGTATTGGCGTCAACGTTGCCGTGTTTAGTCTGGCCAATAGACTGCTTGTAAGCGGCTTGCCCTATGCAGACAGCGCCCGCCTTGCGCTTGCCGGGGGATTGCCGTTGGTGACTTTCATCCGGTCACCGGCTTCTTTCAATGACTGGAAGTCCGACTCTTATCTGCTGGACGACGGCGCTCTCTACGCTGTAGGGGAGACAACTCTGTTGGCGGATCCCGAACCAATTGCATTACACGTAGCACATGTGACGTCCAATCTTTTCAAGATTCTTGGGACTGTTCCTACGGTCGGGCGTACGTTTTCGCCGGAAGAAGAAGACCCTAAGTCGGCCAAGGTGGCGATGGTTTCAGAGCGGCTTTGGCGGAACCAGTTTGGCGCCGATAAATCCATTTCTGGAAAGACCCTTAAACTGAACAACGAAGATCACACGATCATTGGGGTGGTTCCCGCTATTTACGGTTTTCCAGTGGGCGCCGACGTGTGGACTCCCACTGGCCATAATTTGCGCGCCTGGGCGAGGTCGCATGCCGTGGGTAGTACCGTGCTTGTGCGGATGAAGCCGATGGCTACCGTGGCTCAGGTTGACGCCCAGCAGCGCGGGTGGCTGCAAAACCACCAACTCCTGGACCAGCAGACGGATCACGCGGATGCTGAAGCTCTCGTTCAGCCGCTCGAATCGCAATTCATAGGCGAGTTGAAGTGGCCGGTTCTGTTATTGATTGGCGCCGTCGCCCTTGTGCTTTTGATTGGCTGCGCCAATGTATCCAATCTAATTATCGTCGATTCGATAATGCGTGATCATGAGTTTGCCGTTAGACGGGCGGTCGGGATGACCACAGGCCGTTTTTTTCGTCAACTGGTTGCAGAACAATTCTTGATTAGCATGTTGGGCGGCTTCACTGGTCTCGTTTTGGCTTATTGCAGTCTTCCTTACCTCAAAGAATATTTACCCGAGAAATGGCCGGAATTCGCACTGGTCTCAATCGATGCTCGCGGGTTCGTATTCACTCTGGCCGTTTCCATGCTTGTAGGCGGTGTCGTAGGACTACTGCCCGGCTGTGCGGTTGCCAAGAGACTAGATACAGTCGCTCTGCAGATTGGAGGCCGAGGCAGCGAACCACCGTCTCGCAAACGATGGAGGGAGGCTTTAGTGTGCGCTGAAACCGGTCTCGCTATGGTTCTGTTGGTGCTTGCCGCGCTCTTTATTCAGACACTGCGCGATCTGATTGCGGTAGACTGCGGCTTCAGGCCAGGGAATGTACTGGTTGCGAGCGTAGCCCGGCGCAATGCTAATGATCGAGAACTTGCCGGTTCTCAAGCTTTCTATGTCGAGGTGCTCGCGCGCCTTCGATCGCTTGAGGGAGTGCTCGCCGTGGGCGGAGTAGACTATTTGCCTGCCCGCGATGAGATAGCCATTCTCAAGGACGTGCGGCAAATTCCGGCCGAGACCGATCCCTCTTCGTTACAGGTAAGTGCGAGATCAGTTGCACCAGGGTACTTTGAGGCGATGGGGATTCCGTTGGTCGCGGGAAGGGAGTTTAGCGAGCTAGACGACCGGTCTCACCAGCAGGTTGTGATTGTAGATCAGAAGCTCACCGATAAACTGTGGTCCGGACTCAACCCAATCGGGCGCAGAATCTCACTGGATTCCGATGTTACTGCCGTAGTGGTGGGCATCGTCGGGGCGGTTCGCGCACAGGGGCCCCAATCCGAACCATTGCTCGAAATGTACCGGCCGCTGACACAATCATCGCCGCCAGCCGTGTTCAATTTCGTTGTCCGGACTTCAGTTACCCCGACGGCTTTAGCCTCACAGGTACGATCGTTGATTCGTTCCAATGATCCGAACCAGCCGGTAGAGATCGCGACAATGGAGAGTTACTTAGCTCGCAAGCTGAAGCGCCCGCGAGGGATTGCCGGATTACTTGGTGTTCTATCAGGGCTCGGTCTCTTGTTGGCTGTCGTTGGCATTTCCGGGTTGGTGTCGTACTCCGTAACGACAAGGACACGGGAGTTTGGTATTCGATTAGCGCTTGGAGAGAGCCCTATGCGCCTTTTTCTCCGCGCTGTTTCTAGTGGCCTACGGCCGGTGTTGCCCGGGGTTGTATTGGGATGCCTACTTGCATCGGCAGCGGCCAAGCTCGTTCAATCGGAGTTGTTTGGGGTTAAGTCCACCCCGGCAATAACATTGAGCGTTACCGCGATATCGCTACTGTGCGCGAGCGCTCTCGCCGGTATCTTTGGCGGACGCCGCGCGGCTAGTTTGGACCCAATGACGGCGCTGCACGAAGAGTAGATTGGAATCGCCACAAAAACGCGCTGGTGAGAACATGCTCCTTCCAGGATAAAGCCAGGAAGAACTGCCTCGCGGCCGTTCATCCAGTACCTGCGCCCTGCGGCGGCCTAGATCCCCGAACGATCGGGTTGAATACTGGGATCGCTGGACGACCCCGTGATTTTGACTTGCCATTCATCCGCCAAGGAGGCGTAAAGAATATCTTCCCGTTTTGACCGTCTGGCGCGGAATGAATGTACGGGCGGCACTCCGTGGCCGCGGCGATGAAGCTGTTTTCATACCTTGACCTGACGGCTCGCATTGCCGGTAATCTAGTTCGGTCCGCCGTCCATGTCTATGGCGCTCTGGCCCGAAGCGTGGCAAATTATGCAATCGCCCAATCATAAGATTGAAGGGAATCCATATGAAATCAATTGGAACGATAGCGCTCGGTTTCATTGTGGGGCTGTCGGCCGCGGAAGGCGCCAAGGCCCAGAGCAGTGCAAACAACGGTAGTCAGGATGAACAGCGGGCTACGGCGCCGGCGCCGAAACTGCAACTCGAACCATGCCGGTTGCCGGGCTGGAGCGAAGACGTGCGATGCGGCAAGTATGAGGTCTACGAAGACAGACAGGCTAAGACGGGCCGCAAGATCGCGCTCCGCGTAGTGATGCTGCCCGCGCTCAGCGACAAGCCGGTCTTGGATCCGGTCTTCTACTTCGCGGGCGGGCCAGGCGGCAGCGCCGTCGATACTGTTATCCATGCGGGCAAAGGGTATCTGTCGGCTCTCCGAGCCAGCCGTGACTTGGTCTTTGTCGATCAACGAGGCTCGGGGGCCTCGAATCCGCTTGTTTGCGACCTATACGGCGATAAGAACGACATGGCGGCTTACTTCAACGAGAGGTTCCCGCTCGACAAAGTCCGCGCGTGCCGCGCCGCGCTTGAAAAAGTCGCCGACTTGAAGCTCTATTCCACTACGATAGCGATGGACGATCTCGACGAAGTTCGGGCGGCGCTCGGCTACGACAAGATAAATTTGTTCGGCGCATCGTATGGTTCGACCGCGGCTCTGGCGTACCTGCGGCAGCACCCAGGCGCCGTGCGCACGGCGGCGGTGCTTGGAGTTGTGCCCCCTGATGCAAAGATTCCTCTTCCTGTGATGCGAGGAGTTCAAAATGCGGTCGATCGGTTGTTCGCCGATTGCGCGGCCGATGAGAAATGCCGCGCGGCGTTTCCGAATCTAAGGGCCGACTTCGACGCCGCCCTCAAACTACTCGACAAAGAGCCCGCCTCTTTTGAAGCGCTCAATCCGTTTACAAAAAAGCCGCACCGGATCACTCTCACGCGGCCGGCCTTTGGCGAATTCGTGCGCACGATGCTCTACTTCCCGGACTCGTCGCAATGGCTTCCGTTGCTGATGCATCAGGGCGCGGGCGGCGAGTTCAGCATATTCGCGAGCCTCGCCTTCCAGACCTTCCGTACTATCGAGGATTCGGTATTGCGAGGTATGAACTTTTCCGTGGTGTGCGCCGAAAGCGTTCCGTTCATCACCGACGCCGAGATCGCTCGTGAGAGAGCCGGTTCGTTTTACGGAGATTCTCGCATTCAAGTCACTCGTCAAATCTGCGACAACTGGCCGCGTGGGAGCGTTCCCGCAAGCTTCGCGGCGCCTGTGAAATCGGACGTTCCTGTCCTGTTGATCTCCGGCGAGGCCGACCCAGTGGCTCCGCCGTGGCTCGGCGCTTCGGCCGCAAGCCACCTCTCAAACAGTCTTCACGTCACTGTTCCGCATGCAGGCCACTCGTTCGGGTTTCCGTGCGTTGATAAGCTGGTGGCCGATTTCGTGTCGAGCGGATCGGTCAAACAGCTCGACGCGTCTTGCCTGAAGGAAATTCGCCGCGCGCCCTTCTTCACCGAAGAGATGGTGAACGCGATGGTGAAGGTTCAGACGGCTAAGGATCACCCTTCCGAAAGAGCGGCGAACGAGCAGATATGGCAAGGCGTTCTCGATACCGGTCAGGGCAAGCTGAGGCTCGTTCTGCACATATCCAAAGCGGCGGACGGCAAGTACACCGGCAGCGTGGACAGTCCGGATCAAGGCATCGATGGACTGCCTATCGACGCAGTCGTCTGGAAAGACGGGTCATTGCGATTCGACGTGCCAATGGTAGCTGGAGTGTACGAAGGCAAAATCAGCGGCGACGCCTCCGAGATCAGTGGACAGTGGAGCCAGCAGGGCCACACGTTGCCGTTGAGTTTCAAACTTGCGCAAAAGGGCGTGAAATAAGGGGAATTGATGATTGATGATTGATGATTGATGATTGCGGATTGCGGATTGCGGATTGCGGATTGCGGATTGCGGATTGAGGATTGCAGATTGAGGATTGCAGATTGCGGGTTACAGGCCCCGTTCATCAATCATCAATCATCAATCATCAATTCTTCCTTAATCTCCCATGGCTTTCGACGAGCGCGATGTCGGCCAGAACCAAGCAGGTCGCCGTACTCAAAGGTGGTGACGCTTTGATCCGGCGGGAATTTTCCAGACTTCAATGAGGGTGGC
The DNA here is from genome assembly GCA_023265195.1 of Blastocatellia bacterium. Classification (GTDB taxonomy): domain Bacteria; phylum Acidobacteriota; class Blastocatellia; order UBA7656; family UBA7656; genus QHVH01. The sequence continues at coordinate 26,518 of JAHFUG010000006.1, forward strand.
TCAATGTGCAAACTTGAAAGGATGAGTACAGTGCGCGGGGTGCTACTGGCCGCATCAATGTTTTTAGCTGTGAGCTTCGGCTGGCCCGTGGGCTCCGGGTCCGCCGGACAAGGCGGCAATATCTACCTGCTCAAACCCGCTCGCGTCTTCGACGGCGAATCGGCCCAACTCCACGAAGGTTGGGCGGTGCTGATTCGCGGTGAACGCATCGAGGCTGCAGGACCTGCCGGTGAGATCAACGCTCCAGCCGGAGCCAAGGTCATCGAACTGCCGGGGACGACGTTGACGCCCGGCCTGATCGAAGCGCATTCGCATGTCTTGCTTCACCCCTACAGCCAAACACCGTGGAACGATCAGGTGGCGCACGAATCGTTGAGCCTCAGGGTCGCGCGGGCTACGAATCACTTGCGAAACACGCTTCTCGCCGGGTTCACAACGATTCGCGACCTTGGCACCGAAGGCGCGGGATACGCTGACGCCGGCCTCAAGCAAGCGGTTCAGCAAGGAATAATTCCCGGACCCCGGATGATCGTTGTCACGCGCGCCATCGTTGCAACGGGGAGCTACGGCCCCAAAGGCTATGCGTCCGAGTGGCGCGCGCCACAGGGCGCCGAGGAAGCTGACGGAATCGATAGCCTCACCCGCACCGTGCGAGATCAAATCGGAAAGGGCGCCGATTGGATCAAGGTGTACGCGGATTATCGCTGGGGCTTGCAAGGCGCCGCACCGACCTTCTCAATCGAGGAACTGAAGCTGATCGTGGAAACAGCGCGAAGCTCGGGTAGAGCGGTGGCGGCCCACGCAACCACGGCGGAGGGTATGCGGCGCGCCGTTCTGGCCGGCGTCGAGACAATCGAGCACGGCGATGGCGGGACCGCTGAGGTGTTTCGTTTGATGAAAGAGCGCGGGGTTGCGTTATGTCCGACGCTAGCCATCGCCGGAGCGAACGCCGACCGCAAACGAGCGAGTTTCAAAGCGGCGTTGGAAGCTGGGGTTACAATCGCGAGCGGCAGCGACGCCGGCGTGTTTGCCCACGGCGACAACGCACGCGAGTTGGAAGCGATGGTGAGCTTCGGAATGCCGGCCGTTGATGCGCTGCGTGCGGCGACTTCGGTCAACGCGCGAGTCTTTCACATGGAGAATCAGATTGGACGTGTGAAGACCGGTCTGCTGGCGGATCTGATCGCCGTGGATGGCGACCCAACCCGCGATATCTCGGCGGTGCGTCACGTGCGTTTTGTGATGAAGGGCGGAACGGTGTACAAGGCTTTTTGAGGGAGCAACACTAACAGATCGTTCGCAACTTGAAACCGTAAAGCTATGGCGCGGCAGTAGAGAAAGGCTCGGGGAAAACAGATGGAAGATCGTGATCATAACACTGAACGATAACCGTTGTTACCGGCGCCGTATTTCTCGGGCTTCACTATAATTTAATTACAGTGATCGCGTAGGAAAGGAAATGTTTTGCTTGACGGCTAAGCGCGTTCTGATAGAATTGGCGCGCCTGTTTTACACTAGTTGTGCGGCGTTTATGGTGGCAATCGCCAGGGAATTACCGCGGGACGCCAAGCGGCGCAAACAGAACAGAAGAAACGCGCAACAAAAGTAGTTTTCAGATCTCCAACTAAAACAGTATGTCAACCGGAAACGCCGCGCCAGTTCGCTACATCCGTTCTTGATAGGGGGATTTTGATATGATGAAAAGATGGTTAGCTAAGGTCACTCTACTGTTCGCCGTCCTATCGGTTTCCATTTCAGCCTCCGCACAGAACATAAAGTGTACTGACTTGTTGAATAAGACATGGGTGAACCAGTTAAAGTCCAAAATGGTGGTAGAAAAGTGTGACGACAAATCAGGGACCTTTGAGGGCACGTACCAGTCGCCATCAGGTACGGCAGGGCAGAAGTTTGGAATGCGCGGGGTCTTTAACCAGATGCCGCAGACCACGGGCGACAACGTTACCGTTATTTCATTCACTGTCCGATGGAACGTCCCTGGACCGCCGCCAGTTAATTTCGGAAGCATTACAGCTTGGAATGGGATACTGCGGCCCGTGAGCGGCGCGCCAACAATTACCGCCCAGTGGTTTCTATCGAGATCGAACAGCTCGTTCGAGTGGGACCACATTCTGACCGGTCAGGACACTTTCAAGCCCGAGAAATGAGGGGACGAACGCAGGCGCCGAGCGTCTCCTATCCAGAAGAGGTTTGCCTCGGCTTGAATCCGTAGTGACGATTCGACATGGAAGGGGAGCGGCCTGTTCACAGGTATACTCCGGTAGGCCGATCGGAGAATTCAAGGACGAACTTGCACGGCTGCGAGGCGGCTTTCAGGCGCCTTCGAACGTTACGCCGTCGTAGATGTCTCGCAAGGACAGGGTGCAGCCGATCGATGTGAGCTTCACTGCGCCGTCCAAGCTCTTCACATCTTCACGCATCCATCTATCATCGGCCTGCCGAGCGTAGTGAGTCACTTTTGGCGTCTCCTGACTGATCAGTAGATGGTGGCTAAAGCTGCTGATCGCCTTGTACGCGGTGAACTTATCGTCCTGGTCCCGGCCGGCGGAGTTTTGGGACATCACCTCCACGATCAAGACCGGGTTGATGAGAGCGTCGACGCCGCGGATGTTTTCGAACATAAGTGGCTGACATCCGACCGTGACATCAGGATACCGGTACGGTGGCGCCGTGGGAGTCTTTACAGGCAAATCGGCAGTGAACGCCCGGCAGCGTCCGTCTCTGAGGTGAAGTTGCAGATGAAAATGGGCATTGCTCGAAATCAGGCTATGCCATTGGCTTCCCCCGCTCATGCACACGATGTCGCCGTCCCAATACTCGTAACGCCTATCGCTTGCATGCTCGAGAGCAAAGTACTCTTCAAGAGTGTAGAAGTGGTCCGGTAGGTCTTTGCGGTTCGTCGCCATCGCGGCTATGCTCCAACGTATCCATGCGTGAGCAAGAGCGAGTGTATCACGGAATTCCGTACGTTACGATGCGGGCGCCGGACTTCTTGTACTCTGATCAGATTGCCTGGTGGCGCTGACAAATCGCCATCCAGGAAAGCCGCTGATTGACCATGACCGCGTAACGCTGATCCGCGCTGATCAGCGGTCCGAAGGCGGCGAAGATCGGCGGTTAATCCCGAAGCTGACCCGGCTAGACCGAGAGTAGCGAGGTTAAATAATTCCCACCGGCAATTTCTTGCCCTGGCTGGTCTTTTTATTGCGAGCGGCCTCCGGCGGTTCTTGTATGACCGACGTAATCGAGCACCTCGCGCACCTTTGTTGAAAGCTGCTCGGGCGTGAACGGCTTCTGAAGGAACGGCTTGCCGGCTAACGAAAACCCGTTGCTGCCCAGGACGTCGTCGGTATAACCGGACATGAACAGCACCTTCATTTCCGGTCGAATCGAGGCCACTCGGTCCGCTAATTCACGCCCGCTCAGCCGCGGCATCACCAGATCGGTAATCATCAGATGTATTGCGCCCTCGTATCTCTCGCACTGCGAAAGCGCCTCGGTTCCATTAGGCGCTTGCAGCGCGTTGTATCCGGAATTGGTCAGAACATACGTTACGAGATCCAACAATATTTCGTCGTCCTCAACCACCAGAATAGTCTCGGTGCCGGGATTAGCAGGCGATCCTGATTCATCATGGCTCAATTCATTGGTTTCGCTCTCAACCCGAGGCAGATAGATTTTGAAGGCTGCGCCGTTTCCGACTTCAGTCTTGACCGTAATCTCGCCGCCGCTTTGTTTAACGATGCCGTAGACGGTCGACAGCCCGAGGCCCGTGCCCTTGCCCATCTCCTTGGTTGTGAAGAACGGCTCGAAAATCCGTGATGCAGTGGCGGCGTCCATTCCGGAACCGGAGTCGGTGACCGAGAACATTACGTAGTCGCCTGGTTTGAGTCCAGGATGCGCCGGGTCGCCCGATTCCGGGATACGGACGTTCGCTGTTTGAATGACCAGTTTCCCTCCATTCGGCATTGCGTCGCGGGCGTTGACCGCCAGATTGACGATCACCTGTTCGATTTGTCCCGGGTCGGCCTTTACCAGCCAAAGCCCGGGCGAAAAGATGACGATCAGCTCTGTATCCTCACCGATCAGCCGCCGCAGAAGCTTGTTGACGTTATCCACAACGGTATTAAGGTCTAGAACCGCGGGAAGAAGTATCTGCCGCCTGCTGAATGCGAGCAGTTGTCTGGTAAGAGACTGGGCTCGCTCACCTGCTCTGAGCACCTGCTCGACACGGTCGTAAGCAGGACTGCCCTTTTTGAGGTCGGCAAGCGATATCTCGCTGTAACCAATGATCGCCGTGAGCAGGTTGTTGAAGTCGTGCGCGACGCCGCCGGCGAGGCGTCCGATCGCTTCCATTTTCTGCGAGTGAAAAAGTTGAGCCTGGAGCGTTTTCTGCTCGGTTATGTCGCTGAGATGGCCTTGCACGCCGATCTGCCGCCCTCGCTCGTCGTGGATCGGGCCCCAGGAACCCGAACACCACTTCGGCCTCCTGTCCTTCGTTTCCAGTCTGAACTCTCCTTCGGCGCACCGTTGGCCGCCGATGAGCTTTTGCCACACGTCCGAAAGCCTGGCTCTGTCGCCCGGATGCACTATGGACAGAAAACGCTGGTTCGCCATTTCAGTAGCCGAGTATCCGCTGATCGTCTCAATCGCGGGATTCACGTATGTAATCCAGCCGTCCAGGTCGAAGGCGAAGATAACGTCGGATGTGTTGTTCACGATCAGGTGTATTCGTTCGCCGGCTTCGAGCCGCTCTTCCGCCCGTTTGAAGTACAGGTGAAAGGTCGTGTAGCTGACCGCGATGAGAGGCGCCGCGGCCAGAAGCGCGCCGATTCCGATCTGCTGCATCGCCAAATGAACGAGTCCCGCGGTTGCCGCGCTCGCCAGATAGGTCAAGCTCGCCCAGGAGTAGTTCGCTTTCCAATGCGATAAGAATGGAGTCCTGCGTTTGAGTGATTGATGCGCCGCCAGAAGCATCGAGTTCAAAAGAAAGTAAACGGCGGAGAAGGCCAAAACCGCGGCTAGGAACGTCGCATTCCCTAGCGCCCCCCTATCCCGCAGCCACGATTGCGAAAGGTCGAACAGACAAGCCGAGACCGAGATTGCAACGGCCATCAAGGCCGGGCCCCCGAGCCTGCTCGTCCAACGGCGTGAATTGCGATACGACACGAAGGAGGCTTCGGCGACGGCTACAAAAGTGGCCGCCGCCGGACCCTGAATAACAGCCGCTAAGAAAACGAAAACATCGCCGGGCGTTATCACAACCTGAGTCCCAGGCACTTGTGTAGGTTTCAGGCTGGCGACGAGCGCCAGAAGCGTCAATCCGGCGACGGTAAGTTGCGCGGAGTGATCCATTAGCGCGACACGACCCACCGCCCACGCCGTAATCACGAGCCCCGCCATCACCGCCGTCCGCCAATAGGCGCGGGCGGCGGCGTGATAATCCGACATATCGATCAGAACGCGCCGCTTGTTTTCCACTATGGTTCTCCAGGCGTCGCCGGATCCGCCAACCCTTCCGCAAGAGTCATGCCCTCGGCGAGGGTCATACCTTCGGCGAGAGTCATGCCTTCAGACAGGAGCACGCCTTCCGCCAGCGTCATGCCGTCGGACAGGACTACTCCTTCAGCCAACGTCATCCCTTCGGCCAGCGTCATGCCCTGACCAAGCGTAATCCCGGCGCTCAATGCGGAGCCCCGGATAAATACGCTCGCAAACCCGGCGATCGGACCGGCGTCGATAACCCCCGAGCTAATCAGCGCGCCGCCGCTGATCGGAGACTCGTTCAGCGTAATCCTCGAACCCGCCCACACCAAACGCGGGTCGTAGACGGCCTGATATCGCTTGAAGAGATCGACTCCGGCAAGAATGTGGTTGCCGCCCGCGAAGATATAACCGCCCCAGGCGCAGGTCCGGCCGCCAATGACTGACGGTGATTCGGGCATGACGGCGCCGGCTCTAAGTATCGGGTCGCCTGCGGCTAGCGTTCCCTGAGCGATCCTCGAGCTTATGTCGCCGCGTAGGACGCCCGCCAGACGGGTAGCGCCTTCGACATTGAGGAGACCCGCGCCTTGCTGAACGATGTTCGCTCCTTCAACCTGCTGCGCGGTGTATTGAAGAACCGCCTTGATCAACGGAGGCGTCAGTCCCGGGTTCCGCTGCAGCATTAGCGCAACCGCTCCCGCAACCGCCGGGGCGGCGACCGAGGCGCCGCTCAATTGCATAAAGGGCGGATTGGTTCCAGTCTCGTGCAGTTGGGGGCAGGTTGAGACCAGAAAGTTGTTTGCCGATTCCGCCGAGACGAGTCTGTTTCCCGGAGCCACGACGTCGGGCTTCAGCAAGTTGTCGAAGTGTTTCGAGCCCTCGCCGTCTATTGAATAGCCCCTGGTTGGACCTCTCGAGCTGAAATGCGTTATAGAGTCGTCGTCCCGGCTATTGGTCTGGTGAGTATTCGCGGCGCCGACGGTTATTACAGTTGGGTCATTACCAGGCGATGAGATGCTGCCGTACCTCTCGAGTCCATCGCTTGTCTTGCCGTAGTTGCCCGCGGCGGCTACCGCGGTCACGCCGCACGCGACCGCGGTTCGGACCGCTCGGCACAATGGATCGGTCACCCAGGACTCGGCGGACGAAGCGCCCAGGCTGAGGTTCATCACTCTGATGTTGCGCAAGACACGGTTCTGGATAACCCAGTCGATCCCAGCGAGGACATCGCTGACCTGGCCAAGCCCGTACGCATCGAGCACGCGCACGTCGATCAAGCTGGAGCCGGGCGCGACGCCTTCAAATCCGGGCGATCTCGTCGGGTCACGGCCCGCCGCCACACCCGCTACATGCGAGCCATGCCCATAACCGTCGACGTTTCCGGTCAAGAGGGGGAGCGGCAGACCTAAGGTGTTCTCGAACTGTCGCAGGAAAGGGTTGGAGGACACGATATCGATGGCTCCGGTTACTCGCGAAAACCCAAGCAGGCCGCGGAAATCGGGATGCGCGGCCATTATCCCAGAGTCCAGAACCGCTATGCCGACGCCGCTTCCGTCCAGGCCGCTGAAGGTTCCGAGCAAGGGCTGGTAGCTCCGGAGCGCATAGGCGCCGGTAGTGACTTCCAGGTGGCTGCCGCCTTGTCTGACCAGATGGTCGGCGCTTATCCGGACAACTTCGGGCAAGGAGGCCACCGAAAGCAGGTGGGACTTTGGCAATTCCACGAGCAAGCCGTTGATCGAGGAGAATTGATGGATTACATGGCCGCCTTGGAGACCTATTGCAGTGGGTAATGATTGCGGCGCCGAGCCGTTCGTTTGAAGTATTACACGAACCATGCCGGTGGATGAGTTCTCCCATACCTCTGACGTATCGTCTGTAAGCGCCCAGCGCAACGCAGCAGACAGCTTGTCTACGGGTTCGCTGCCTTCACTCCGGACATAACCTGCGCTGCGCTGCGCTGACACGCTGAGAAGCGCGGCGAGTATCGAGGCCGTTATCAAGTAAGCCATACCATTCTTGCGGGAGGCCTGTTTGGAAAACTTTGTGCAGGGACTGATTCTTGAAAGGACAAGTTTATTGTCGCGCATGTATACCCCTTGTTTTACCGATGTCCGTTCGTCCCTGGTTCTTTTTGGTTATCGTTTTGCCAGGCTCTCGCCTTAGATGCAGGGGGGATCCGCTCGGCCAAAGCTATGACGGTTCTCTTAGGCTACGTACATCATCACTCGATGCGGGTATGAGTGTTTCGTGGTTGCGACGCGTCAGATCAAAATGTATCAGCCGCCGCCATTTGTGTCGAGGCTGGGCAGCCTCGGCAGTGTAAGCAGTGAAGGCGGCCTTCGCCCTTCTTTCACTCACCGCCACATGGTGTTTCTAGGTATTCAGTAACTGCGAATAAGAAGCGCCAGCTAATTCACTGTACGCATCTATGGCCTTAATCGCCGCTGACTATTACTAACTTCATGACATTTGAAAGAGACCCGTTCGAGTTTCGCACTTGAATAGCGAGTTCGCCGGGATCGGCCACCATTGGCTGAGTGAACAAGCCCACCAGTTCGGTTGCGCTCGCGCTCTCGAGTTGAACCGCGGAGCCGTTGACCAACAGAGCCGCTCCGGCGTCGAATCGAAGGCCGGCCGCAATGAGCCTGAGTTTCTTGGCTTTGCTGCCGGCGAGTACTTGATCGATGACCCGGCCCTTCTTGGTAACGGACAACTGGGTCAATTGAGGCTCGTCGCAGCCGGGCTTTTTCAGAGTGACGCTCTGTGTGTTCGACGTGGTTCCGTCGAGATTCCTAACCTGGAATAAAGTAATTCGGCTGCAAGCCGTGAGAGCCGGCAGGCTCGCCGTAAGCTCGAAATTGGAAGGTCCCTGTTGGGTTTGTACGGGCGCGCCGTCAGCCAGTATGACGGCGCCGGGCTTGAAATGACGCCCCACGATACTTACCGACGCATTTCCGTCAGCCGTAACGGTTGCACGCACCGGGCCGATGAACGGCAGACTGTCGCTGCCGCTCTTGTGAATTCGATAAATGAAATTGTGGTGCTCGCTCAGATTGCTGTGGGTCACCGGGTCTATTCGCGCAACGTAGATATCTCCGCTGATCGGATCGATGGCCGTATCTATAGGGCCATCGAACGGATCTATGAGGCCGAAGTCCGCGATCGGAGGATCTACCGCGGTCAGATGGAAACCGCCGGCCGTACTTCCGGTCAGTGTGAACCGCTGCAGATTGCCTCCTTGAGCATTCAGCCGCTTGTAGATCGTCACCAGCATCTGGTTTCGGGAATCGCCTGCTTGAGGACCGGTGTAAAAGGCTATGGAAGTCGGCGTGAGGTGAGGCATGAATTGAGCTATCGCCGGCCTCACGCCGGCGCAATCCGGATTGCTCGAGACGGGGATCCCGTCGCATTTTGGAAACCCATAGTTCCCTCCTTCGACGACCCAGTTCACTTCCTCAGGCGGCGAGAGGTCGGGTTCTCCCGTGCACCCAATCTGGCATATCTCACCGGCGCCTACGTCGGTGCAGAACAGCGCGCCGCTGACTGGATCAAAAGCCATCCCGATCGGCTGGCGAAGTCCAGTCGCGAATACGAACAGCCCGAAATTATCCACGTTCACCCGCAAGACGGTTCCATTGAGCGGCCGTTCGGCGGGATGGCCCGGGGCTGGCGTTCCAGCATCCGTGGACGATCCCTGGCCAATGTAAAGCAGCCCATCCGGTCCGAACTTGAGCTTGTCCGTTTGGTGATCGCCGTCGCTTGGCAGGTTATCAACTATTGTGGTGATCTCATCGGCGACGTCGTCTCCGTTTGTGTCCCTGAGCAGGAGCACTCGACCGGCTCCATTGACCTTGCTGCTCGTGGCGAAGAGATCGCCGTTCGATCGAAACTCCAAGCCAAGCGGTTGCGAGATCCCGGTTGCGAAAGTCTTCACCGTGTCTACGACGCCGTCATCGTCGTTATCCAGCAGTATCAAAATCTTCCCTTGCAGCGTCCCGGCAAACAGCCTGCCGCGCGGGTCGAACGCCATCGACGTAGGCCCGGAGAAGGCGTTGAATCCGAAGTCGGGAACCTTTGAAGGATCGGCGAACACGTTGAACTCGAAGCCGGGCGCGACAGTCACCGGCCTCGTCTGGGCTCTACCCGCGGGTATCGACGAAGCGAACAAGAGCAGCGCGGCGAGAAGACAGACGGCGGCAAGTCTGCGCATCAGTCTACCAATGAATCGTTGGTGGTTAAGTTTCTTCATTATGTGTTTGTGTTTGAAGTTTATGATCGCTCAAAGCGCCGGCGATCGGCGCCTCTGGGATAGTAAACCGCCGTCACTGTGCGCCGCAAATGATAGCGGAATCGCGGGCTTGAAATGTCGCAGCGAGACGCAAGCCGGCGCCTGTTACTTCTCGATTTCGCCGTTGGCTGGTCCTTACCGTCAGACGCCCCATCGTTGCGACGGTTTCAATCGCCAAGCGTCAACCATATTCGCATACCCGGCCCGCTATGATGAAGTTGGCCGATCTTCAAACATGTTTGCCGCGGCGAAGGAGCGCCACATCGATGTCGCCGTTGTCGCGATCGCTATCTTGGGGCGCCTCGTACAATGCTTCCAATTCGCGCTTAGCGGCTTTATTATTCGAGCCCAGCATCAGCGCCTGCTTCAAGTAAATCTCCGCTTTCTTCAACAGACCGGCGTCTTTATAGAGCAGGCCAAGCTTGAACGCTATTTCGCCGTTCGACGGATCGATCTCGGCTGCGCGTAGAAAATGTTTTTCCGCTTCGTAGCGCACCTTCGGATTACTGACAAGGGTCCCTCCCAACTTGCAAGTAACGTGACAGCCTTCGTGGTGCAAGTGCTCGTACCTCGCGTTGGCTCTAATCGAGAGGGCCACCGCAAGGTAGAAATGATAGCTGGACTTCGTTGGATCAAGCCTGACCGCCGCGCGGAACAAGTGCGCCGCCGCGTCCAGTTCGTGGCGCTCGAATCGAATCCGGCCCTGCCGGTAGAAGTGCAGCGCCTGGTCTTCTTTGTTTGCGCCGGCCTCGAATCTAGATGCCTCCTCGGGTGAAAGAACGGCAGGCGGACGCGTCAAGGGCCCGGAGGGACGCGGGGGCGGCGGGGCCAGACCCGGGCTCTCCCACTGACCTCGCTCAATCCGGACGCCGCCGTTTTTTGGGGCGGCCGGCATCTGAATCTCGGGTATCGGAATCGGTTTTCTAAACGGAGTCTTCTCGACGTTGCTTCGCGAAACGGAAGACTGGCCTCGCTCGATGACCGGCTCCGGCGTTTTTCGTCTCAGCAAGTCAGACGGGATAGGCGGCGTCGGCAACGGGATCGCGACGGGAATCGGAACCGGCTTTCGAAGCGTGGCCGGCCGGTCTCCAGGCTGGTTCAAGCGCCGCTGTTCACCGGCGGCTATGCTTTGAGAGTCCCTTGGAACCGGATAAGAGGGCGGGGAAGCCGGGGCCGGCGTTGTGCGCCCCCGGTCGTACTCCCGACGCTTCGGCGAATCGCTGAGCGTCTTGTAAGCCGCTTTGACTTTCGCGAATAGATCCTCCAGAGGGCGGCGCACATATCCCCGATCGCCGAATTCCGCCAGATGTGATTCGAACATCTTTTCGAGTTGATCATACGCATCGTCGATGGCGGCTGGGGACGCGAGTTCGCCGACCCCTAGAATCTCGTAACAACTCGCCGTCTGAAATAGGCGCAGCTTACGCTCTATCCCTTCGAGAATACTCCGGACGTCTCCCTCCGGCAGGCCGGGTTCAGCGAGTTCGACCGGCGCCGGCGGTTGATCTCCAGGTTCTTCGATTCTCGTGAGCAAGCCCAGCGCGAGCAGTACACAGACGGCAGGCCCAATCTGTTCGTCGGGCAAACCCGCGAGCGCGCCGATCTCGGAGAGACGAGTCGGCGAATTCGCGAGGGAGAAGACATAGCCTTCGATGGAGTTCAGTTTGGCCGAGACCGCGACGTGGCCGCCCGCGGTCAGGCTTCGCGCGACTTTCAAATCTGAAGGGGCGATCAGGTTGACGAAATCTTGTTTCGACGCCGCCTGCCTCGTTCCTTCGACGATGAGATCGGCGGCGCTCGCTTGCATCACTCGATGGCAAGGCGCCTTCTCGCTCTCCTCAAAGCAATACTCGGCGTCGGTCCATTGAAACAACGAGACCGTTATCTGAGCCGCCAGTTCCTCCGCGGTTCTCATCATCACGTCGGCGGCGACAACGCCTTTCTCGACGAGAGCCGGCCCGAGCAAGGCCGGATCAGGCTGGCCCCGCTTCACCACGCTGACCAATGCCGCGGTTGCTCGGCCTTCCTTTATCAATCGGCCGTCGAGATGTTCTGATGGAATACTGCTGAAGGCGTTTATTGGCTCGCCCGATTCAAACGCGATGCTCTTGCTGATCTTGCCGCGGGATAGGCGGAGGAACCCCGTCTGTTTCCTCGCGGCTATGTCCCGCAAGAGCTCGGGGAGCAGTTGCCGACCCTGCCTCACCTCACAGCGAGAAGCCATCCGTGGAACCATATTATTGGAGTTGCACGCCGCGGCCATGAAATGCGGGGGCAGACATAGGCATCTTAAGGCCAATGGTGGTTGGCCGCAATAGTTGCGTTTTTGGCCTTTTTGGACTTTGAAAAACAGACCGAGTTGCGCGTAGAGACTTCATTCGCGCTGGTCAGTTCCTGCTACCCATCCGCATTCGCTAGAATCAATCCATGCTTCCGGGCCAGGCGGTCGTTAATGACAGCCACGGCGGTTGGCGGAAGCGCCCAGGTTTTGACCGTTGGCTTAAGGGCCTTGCTAGGCGCCTCTTGCAAGGGTTGGAGCCATTCTTCCTTATGGCCGTTGATGACCAGAACGAGTCTGAAACTCGCGACCGAGAGATCAAGCGTCTTGAATGCCTCCGAGAGTTCCGCATCCGCGGCTGCGTGACGCTTCAAGCAGGCCGCCAAGCCCAATGACAGGGCATTAGTGAGCTTCCGCCGAATTTCGTCGATGAACTCAGCGAAGTTCGGTTGAGTTTCCGCCCTGGGAGTGCTCGATTTAGCTTCGACCACCCAGACGGTAGGGAGATGTCCGTCCTTGAGGCGCAAGAGTAGGAATTCGGCCATCTGCACGCCATCCTTCACTTTCTGATAGACCGCGCTCCTTTCGATGCGAAAACAGTGTCCCTCAGGGAAAGGGCCAAAGGTCATGCCGGATTCGATAATCGGTTCCGCGGTCATTGCAGCGCCAACTCAACTTCCTGCCTGTAGAGTTCAATCGATTCGTTGATGATTGAGTTATCAGGCATTCCGTCCTTCAAGTCGGCATATTGCCAACTGTTGCGGTCAGCCGAAATGACCGGGATCGAAAGACTATTCTCCTGCGCGATCAAGAAAAGTTTCTTCACCACGAAATAAGAATGGCTGGCGAGAAAGAATTGGATGCCGCGCCCGGCTAACATCGCAACAATTTCCAACAGTTGCGAAATGGCTACCGGATGCAGAGCCGCCTCCGGTTCATCGATGAAAATAATCGAATCAGTTCCGAGGTAGCGGTTGCCCAACAGGGTATCGAGAATAGCGATTTTCTTGATGCCCTCCGCCGTCACGCCGATGGGGAACCGTTGGTTTCCCTTCTTGAACTGCCATCCGGATTTCTCGTCGTAGTCCACCTTGCCGCCCAGAATAGTCTCCAGCCTTTGTCGCGACTTGCCAAACTCCGAATAATTCTTACCACCCTTCGGCGACTGCCTTAGCGCGCGGGCAAGATCAAGATAAGTGTCATCAAAGCCAAACACCCTGTGCTCTTCACGGGATTCCAAAATGATGTGGTACAGAGACAGCACCTCTTTGGCTGGTAGGAAAACTGAATTACTCGCCCGTGTCATGACGTGGTTTTCGACAGTGGCTATTTGTTTGGTCGTATCCTTGCCAAAACTGTAGCTAAATTCGCGATGGTCTAATGAAAGGGAGCAGGACAAGGCGGCATTGGCGCCCTTACTAACCAGATCACCGATTTTCTCAGCCTGGAATGTCCAGTGGAGTTTGTCGGCCAGAATCTCCGCCGCGGTTCGCGGATCATCCCCACGCTTATACTCCTCCAGTGTGCGCATCCCGCTGTAGAGCGCCTTGAGCAGGAATGTCTTGCCGGTGTCATTAGCGCCAATTATCAGATTGATCGGACCTAGGTTCTTCCACTCAATTTGCCTAAGCGGACCGAAGTTCGTTAGTTCAATCCGGTTTAGCATAGTTATGTCTCCTTCGCTCTACTTCAGTTCAATACTTTGAGTTCCACGGTCATAGTGCCGATATCCGCCGGCTTTGCCGAAGCGCCGCGACTAGGCGACCCCGAGTAAACCGGCATATGTAAAAGCAGAGCAAAATGCAGATTGAGCGGGAACAAGAGGGTCGTCGCTATGGGTTCGCGCATTAAGCTATCAAACGAACTCGTAGACAGTCGCCTCTACCGGTCTCGCCCTTAAAGGTCACCGAAGGAAGATACCATCAACTGCGTCACCGAGCATGTACATTCTGGTAGATCGGAGGATCCGGTTGGCGGGCTGCCGCTTGCGCGCGGAGGCTCGCAAATCGGTCGCTATTCGCCGGCAGGATTTCCAGATCGCGTGAGAGGCGATCTGGAAATCTCGGCGGAGACTCATTCGAACTCTCGGCGGTTCGACGCAGAACGCGAAGAACGGCCTTCACCGACCGTGGTTGCCTACTAGGCAGAGCGAAAGAAAAGCCAGGGAACCGCCACGCGGCAATCCCCCGGCCGAATTCAGTACGGGCCGACGTCCGATTGGTCGATCGGCCCTTCCGAAGTTAATAGAACATCGCGCGCCTCTTTCTTAGAAGTTGAGGCGTGCGGCGAATTGCAGTTGCCGCCCGGGCAGAGCCGACGTGAATCCCAACGGCTGGCTCGGCGAGAGGGCGCTGTCGCCATGAAGCTTAAACGGTGGCGCGATGACGCCCACAACGTTGTTGACGCTTCCGAAATTGGTCCGGTTGAAAAGGTTGAAACCCTCCGCGATCAATTGCAAGCTCGCCTTTTCGGTGAGCTTGAACTGGCGAGCCAGCCTCATGTCGAAGTCGACGTAATTCGGCCCAACGCCGGTGTTCCGGCCTGCTCCCGGCGGACGGTCGGTGGTGGAGTGCCGGTCGTTGTTCACGTTAGTGCCGGCCAGCAGATTGAAAGGATGCGCGCCGTTGTAGCGGAAGATCGGAGACAATTGGAAACCCGAGAAGATGCGCTCTCCCAGGCCCGCGCCCTTTCCGCCCTTCCACGGACTCTCCAGTACGGCGGCGATCACAACCTTGTGTCTTTGATCAAACGTGGAAAGACTACGTTCCGCCGCGAGATTTGTCTGATCGTTCGGCCCGTAATCACTGTTGAAATCCGTTACCTGATCGATTGCCTTGCTGTACGTGTAATTTCCAATCAGGCTGAAGTGATTACTAAAGCGCTTCCTGACCTCGAGAATGCCGCCATGATAGACGGCGGCTCCGGCGGACGAGTATTGATCGCTTTGTAGAAGCGCGGGATTGGCGAAGCAATTGACTATGTTGGCGCCCGCGCACGGGAAGCCCGCACCGGTGCTCCATTGACGGATAGGTATGCCCGCTGGTCCGGCGGGTACAAACGGAGCCGGCAACAGGTTGATGTCGATTGCAACAGGGAGCTTGAGGGTGTGAACGTAGATGTAGCTGGCGGAAATCGACAGTCCGCTGGCGATCTCGCGTTCAATTCCGAATTCACCCTGCTGTGAATACGGGTTCACGTAGTCCCGCTGGCCGCTGAAGATCACACTGAGCGGCGGAATCGGGCCGGTGTGCGTTATGTTGACGCCGAACTGGGTCAGGTCGGCGGGAGTTATGCAGGCGGCGTTGCCGGCCGATGGCGTTGTGCAAGCTACTTTCCCTTGCGCAAAGAGTGTTTGGAAAATCCCCGCCGACGTGAGCGGAGGACTGCCCGGAGTAAGAGTCACGCCGGTCAGAGGCACGAAGACCTGAGCGATCTGCCTGAACCCATTCACGACGCCCAGAGTCTGCACCACGTTCGGAATCTGCGCGTACACCGGCGAATAGAAAAATCCGTACCCGCCGCGAATCACCGTCTTGCGGCCCTTGAACGGATCCCACGCGAACGAAACACGCGGGGCGAAGTTGTTTTTGTCGGTGGCCAGGTTTCCGTATTGCACGTCAAGCTCGTACCGCACGCCGAAGTTAAGAGTGAAGTTCGGCTTTACCGCCCACGAGTCTTGCCAGTAGAAGGCGGCGTAGGGCCTGTTCGATCTGTAGACGGGATTGTCAAAGCCCTGTTGATAGAACTGGGGCAGTCCCAGCGAAACCGATTGAAGAGAGTTGATGCCCGCTGGATTGACGCCCGTGAGACCGCAGCTAGCCGGCGAGGCAAGACACGGGCTCAGCAGGCTGCCTGGCAAGCTCCCGAAAACGAATCTCCCCGGGAAAAACGTATGCGACTCGGTGTGGTTGCCGCGGATTAATCCGTAGCCGCCGAATTTCATGCCGTGCCGGCCGCGAGTCATCGTGAAGTTGTCGGCGAATTCGTAGCGCCGAGCGATCGTCAAACTAGGCAGAAAAATCTGAGTTCCCAGATTGGCGAAGCCGGGTATATCGAGTCCAACTTGGCCGGGCGCGTTGGGAATCACGTCGAAGCTGTTGTATGACCACTGGCCGCGAGCCTCGTTGGCGGTCTTCGGCCCGAATAGGTGGAACCACGACGTCTGAATGGTGCTGTCGTACGTGCGGACCGAGCTGCCTCGGGAAAAGCCGGTGAGAGATTGCACGTCGGGATTCTCCTCGACGTCGTGCACGTAGCTGTAGCGAAGATAAATCTGGTCCTGATCGCTGAAACGATGATCGAGCCGGCCCGAAGCCTGGTATTGGCGGGTGTTGAACGAAAACAATCCGCCGTTGCTTTCGAACTGGTTGATCAGGAATGCGTTTCGAGCGGTCGCGCCGGCATTGAGGCCGGTTGACTGAGACACCGTCAGAGCGCTGGTCAACAGGCCCGCGCAGGTGGCCGCCGGCAATGCGGGCTGTCCGTTGAGGCACGGCACGAGCGCCGCGCCTCTCGCGGCAAGCGCGTTGAGAATCGCCACTTGATTATTTAACGGGTCGCTTTGCGGCCTGAAGATGCTGGTGTTTGTCAGGAGCGGCACCGCGTTCTGCGCGTCCTGGCGTAAACCCTCGAAAGCGGCGAACAGGAATGTTTTGTCCTTCTTGATTGGGAACCCCAAGGCGCCGCCGAATTGCTGCCGGTTCAAGGAGTCGTTTACCGGCCGCCCTTGAGAGTCGGGCGAGCCTGGACTGAACGTCTGGCCCGGCTGCAACGCCTGGCTGAACGAGAACGGGTTGCGCGCGTCAAATACGTCATCGCGGAAGAAGCTGTAGATGCTCCCGTGGACGTTGTTCGTGCCCGACTTCGACACTATGTTTATGGAGGCTCCGCTGGCGCCTCCAAGCTCAGCCGAATAATTGCTTCGGTTTATTTGAAATTCCTGGATAGCGTCCTGACTCATGGTGGTGCGGACACCGCCCGCGTCGTCATTGGCCTCGCCGCCATCCACGGTCACGCTGTTGCCTCTGCCGTTGCTGCCATAAAACGAGAGTCCGCTTTGCGGCGTCTGTTTGACCCGGAAATCCAGGTCGGACGCAACCCTGGTCGAATCGGTGACGCCCGGCATCAACAGAGTGTAGGTAAGATAGTCACGCCGGTTTATGGGTAAGTCGCGAATGTACTTTTCTTCGACGGTATTCGCTTGCGTGGCTTTTTCGGTGTCAACGACGGGCGCGTCCGCGGTCACCTCGATTCGAGCGGCCACCTGTGACACCTTCAATTGAAAATCCGCTATGACTGTCTGTCCTATGGTGACGGTCACGCCTTTTCGAACCGCGGTCTCGAACCCCTGGTGTTCGGCGCTTACTTCGTAGGTCGATGGCGGCAGGTTGGTTACTCGATACTGGCCTGAATCATCGGTAACCGCCGTGCGCCGCAAGCCCGTCTGCGCGCTGATTACAACGACGGCTGCGTTTGCTACTGTGGCGCCACTGGGATCCGTTACGGTTCCCTTTATGTCTCCTGAAGAGCCTACCCCTTGTGCGTGAGCCCCACTCAGTAGCAGCGGGCCCAAAATAACGGACCCGAGTATGCGGATGAGTGTCTTCATACGTCCTCCTTTTCAGTTTGCGGAAAAACCTCCAAGACTATCGAACGGATCTTCGTCTTAGAGAGATATAGATACTAACACACAAGGATCGGTGAGCATTAGCGGCCGAGAGACGATCGGATCTCTTACACAGCGGTGAACCTGCAGCGTCTCCCAATCAATTTCAGTCTCATAGCGGAAAGCGAGAGTCTGAGACATTGCTAACCAAACGAGAGGTCCCCTTCAGGAGCTTCTACGCGCAAGGTTTGAATACCGCCGGTCATCGAGGTAATGCTCACCGGCTCATCCATACTTTACTGAAGACGAACTCCGGCTTGGAATGTTGTAAAGACTTAAAGCGGATATCTGAGACCTAAAGTGAAGGGTTGATCCTGTGTCAGCAAGAACGCAAAGCCAGTTGATCTTCCGAGTTAATGTTGAGCACTCGAATCGTAGTCCCGCCCGTGGCTGTCTTACCGGCCAAACAAATTAGGACCCAAGATTTCCGAAGAAACGATAGGAAAGAGCCACTTGCTTGGATCTACGCGGTTGACCGCCTTGTCGCGCTCTTCCTCTCACGTTACGATGCAAGTAGCAGAGATTGCTCGGCCTTTTTGGGTACTTCTACAGACACGAAGTAGTTTGCCGGATACAAGTAATCTTCGCCTGACTCGTCAATGATTCTAAGGTGTCCTTCTTTCTCCGCACTTTCGTCAGGCGCCGCCTGATATATCTTTCGCATTTCCAAATCAGACTCTGAATCCGTTATGCAAACGGCAAACTTGATCTCTTAGCTTAGCTAAGCTAGCGAAATGGCAGACATCGGCAGACCGAATAATCGCAATTCTCAACGCGAAGCCAACCTCGGTTCCCGATTCGATTACACCGAAGGCCAAGCTACTGCGGTCTTTCATCAGCGGCGCTATTGACGCTGACAAAATGGATTACCTTTTGAGAGATGGCGAGCGAATGCGCTTGCCTTATCCAAGAGGCATCGATGTCGATAGAATCCTAAAGAGTCTCACGGTCGTCGTCATCGACAAAGTTCCCGGTGGAGCTCGCGACGTACCCATAGTCGGAGTACACGCCAAAGGCAAAGTGGCTGCCGAATTCGTGAGCATCGCTCGTTACGCAACGTTCTCACAGGGTTATTGGCTGCCACACCGTTCGATCGATGAAGGCGATGCTGGCTCGGGCTATACAGGCCCTCGTTGCTCTACCAACCGATGAAGAGCGGAATAGATTCCAAAGCGCATTTATTGCTTTCGTGACCGCGCTTCCGGACTCGCTCTATACACTCGCCCCTTCGCAACTGCCACTGTTTGATGATCAGGCGCGCGTTGCTAAGCTGGAGACGAAAAGTGTGGATGCTGACGTACCGCAGTTGGCACCGACAGACGTAGCTACCCTCAAATGGTTTGAACAAAAGCTAGCTAGCCCTAAAGGGTCGACCTGAAGTGAGCCTCATAGACGGCATATTGAAACGCAGACTCTTTAAGCGACTGTGGGTCGTCAGCGGTGACATGGAGAGGTCACGTTGGGATCAGATTA
>JAHFUG010000686.1 GCA_023265195.1 Blastocatellia bacterium
CTTCCAACTCGCCCTGCTCGATGAAAAACATCGGGCCTTCGCCGTGAGGCAGGATTCTGAGATGAACCTTCTTCACGAAAAACGAGGAATCCATTATGAAGCCGCGCGCGGCCGTGAATGAATCCGAGAAGAACACCTGTCCGCCCTGGGCGAGGTAATCCGGCGCCGCTTCGGGGAATACCAATCCGGTCATACCCGCGAAGTCAACCCCTTGAGAGAAGAGCGCGAGCCTCGCAGTCATCGAGTTGGTCTTCGACGTTTTTATATCGAGATGGGTGTTCCAGTCATAGCCGTGGAAGATGGAGTCGTTCGTTGGACCGTCAATATTCTCGACGGCCGATTTGGCGAATCTAAAGTCGAACGATTGAAACAAGACCAGCTTGCCTCCCGCGAGCGGCCCGGAAAAATCGATAGCAGGCGATGAAGATCTGACGCCCGCGAAGCGGTCATCCGTCCTCCGAAGCGCAAACTGGGGAGAGCCAGCCGAGAAATGCCAGCCGCTCGGACTTATCGGATCGAGAACCGGAACCGTGGCGTAGAACTTATTCAAGGTCACCGTGAACTGCTCGCCTGGTATCTGCACGGGTTCGGCTGTTTCGATCGGGAGACCACCGGTAAACACAAACGTGTCCGTAACCGGATCCTTCACGTTGGCTCCGCTGACGAACGCATTCTGGGTCGCTCGCTGCCCGAAAGCGCTGAGCAACCCGTCTCCGCGAATAAGAGCCGGAATCACGGGAAGCGTTCGCCTGGCGCTTGCCGCCGCTTCGGCGGCGTCGGCATTGGCGGCGGTTTGCGCGGCCGGGCGCGCAGGATCCTTCTTCGTGTCTTTCTCGTTTGTGGAAGGTCCGTCCCTTCTCTCGGCAAGATTTTGCGGCTGTTGACCGGCTGTCGGCATTGACATGACAAAGACCAGACACACCGGTAGTACGATAGTCCGTGCGGACATAGGTAACCCTCCCCGAGATTAAGCTCTACCTAAGGGGCAGAAAAACTCACGAACTGTGTTTAGCCAACGCTGAGGAGCGGAGGAACCGTTACTCGGCGAGTCTAGAATGAACTGTTACGTTTGACAATAGTAATTTCACTCGAGCAGTAGGCTCGGTTCTTCCCAACAATAGTACGTGGCGAAAAGAGGGGCCGGCGCGGAGGCCACCCCGTACATTGATTTTCAGGCTTGAGCGTGTCCGAGCGGCGGGCGTGGAGTGCGGAAACGGCCACGAAATCTCGACGCGCCCGCTTTACAATTCTCGGCGGAACGCGATAAGTTGACGCTCTGACTCGGCGGTAAAAAAATGGGGCTCACTTATTGTATGCGGCCGCTTCTATCGCAATTACGTTCCGGTTGTAATATCCGCTCGTCAAGATTAACTGTCGCCAATTGGAGGAACCGTGATCGGAATCAGGTTGCTAACCGCTTCGCTTTTAGTATGGCTTGTTGCGGCTTCCGTCCGTGCGACCGACCCGGCGGACGCCGCGCGCAACGGCCAGGTCTTCACGTTGACTCGGGCCCAAGCATCGCACTTCGCCAGTCTCGCGCTCAAGTGCGTGGCTAAGGAGTACCCAAACAAACTCGACCATACAATGAATGACGCGGCCGAGGTCCAGAGCCCACGAACCCTGCATCCGGCTTTCTACGGATGTCTCGACTGGCATTCATCGGTTCACGGGCACTGGATGCTTGCAAGATTGCTCCGGCTGTTTCCGGACCTGCCGGAGGCGAACCAGATCAGGGCTGCCCTCAACCAGAACCTGTCCGCAAAGAATCTTCAGGCCGAGGTTGTTTACCTCAATCAGGCTAACCGGCAATCGTTCGAGAGGACTTATGGCTGGGCGTGGCTATTGAAGCTGGCCGAGCAGTTGCGCGGGTGGGATGATCCGGACGGCAAAGCATGGTCTAAGAACCTGCAGCCGCTCGTCGACGCTCTGGTCGAGCGGTACAAGAAGTTCCTTCCACGGCAGACCTACCCGATTCGCACCGGAGTTCATCCCAACACCGCGTTCGGTCTGACGTTCGCTCTGGATTATGCAAGAGCCGCGGGAGAACGGGAGTTGGAGTCATTGATCGTGGAGCGCAGTAAAACATATTTCTTGAAGGACGTCTCGTATCCAGCCGCGTGGGAACCGGGCGGCGAAGACTTCCTCTCAGCGGCTCTCATTGAAGGCGATCTGATGGCGCGTGTACTCAGGCCGCTCGAGTTTCGGCAGTGGTTCCATCGGTTCCTGCCAGGGGTCGCCACCGGGAACCCAAACGCGTTGCTTGTTCCCGCCACAGTCGCCGATCGGAGCGACCCCAAGATCGTTCACCTGGACGGTCTGAATCTGAGCCGGGCATGGTGCATGCGCCACATTGCTTCAGCTCTGCCGCCGCGCGATCAAGCCGGCGCGGTTCTCTCCCATGCCGCGATTGCGCACGCCACGGACGCTCTGGCTCACGTTGGCAGCGGCGATTATGTTGGTGAGCACTGGCTGGCGTCGTTCGCGGTTTATATGTTAACGGCGCCTTCGGTCAGGTGACTGAGTCGAGAATCC
>JAHFUG010000390.1 GCA_023265195.1 Blastocatellia bacterium
AGCCCACCGCGCCCTCTCCCAACCCCTCTCCCCGCCTGCGGGGAGGGGGAGGAGAGATCGCAGTGGCGTCTGTGCTTTGAGCCCGGGCAAGTGAACTCATCCTGTTACGCGCTGCGCCGAATCGGCGGTAAGGCGGCATGGAAAAGACTCAGTGCGCGCTCACCAATAAAGCTTCTTCCGCCTCGCGGGGCGTTTCGATTGGCACGAACAGGTTGGCGGGATAAAGATAATCTTCCCCGGTTTCGTCGATCACCCGTAAGTAGTTGCTCCGCGCCGCTGATTCATCAGCTATGACTTGGTAGACTGTCCGCGCTTTTAAATCGTCAACGTAGCCGCCATCGCTGATGCAAATCGCAAAAGTGTGCTTCAGGTTTGTCATCCTCCATTGTATCTAATCCAAACAGCCTTGAATCTCAGTCTTCATCATGCTCGCTGCCATCGTAATGCAACACCAGCGAGTCTCCGTCCAGGGCGGTTTCAAGATGAACCGGCCGGCCCCAGAGGCGGTGTACGTATTCGAGCGTCTTTCGCCCGTATTTCATGTCGAGATCGACGCCTTCGTGCCGGTGCTTGAGGAATAGCTCGCGATTCCCTTTGTAGTCGCCATCGGCTACTTCTATATAAGGGAAGCCGAAGTTGGTCATGTTTCCGACAATCTGATCCCGGACACGCTCCCATTTCTTCTCGGTCACCGTCCATTCTTCTTCGTCCACCAACTCATAGACGAACAGATCCAGCTCCTCGCACAGTGACTCGGTAAGGTAGTTCCTCAGGAACGAAATATCATTATCCAGCTCGCGGACTTCGAACATCTTTTCGCGGCCGATCCCCCCAGTAAGCTTCAGCCGCTCTTTATCCTCTTTGCTCGGGTTGTCCCATCGCTTCTCGATGTCCTCGAGAATCTTGTAGCCAAGATAATATGGATTCAACTGGCCTTTGTGCGGCGAAACAACACCGGCGTGGAGTCCGGCGAATTCCACATAATCGCTCGTGGAGAGATCCATCTCGCGCATTATTCTCGAGTGCCAGATCGACGCCCATCCCTCGTTCATTATCTTCGTCTGCATTTGAGGAACGAAGTACTCCATTTCCTCGTGAAGCATCGCCAGGATGTCCCTTTGCCAGTCCTCGAGAACCGGAGAATATTTCAGAAGAAAATAGATAAGGTCCTTTTCAGGGACCTCCGGAGCGTCTTTACGTTTTTCGGTCTTCTCCGAGTGTTCCCGTTTCTTGCCGCCGTCAAGCTCCGCCCGCGAAAACAGATCGTCATACTTTCCCTCGGGCTTCGACTCCTTCAAGCCGGATTTCTTCTTCGTATCGGGCTGTTCTCTTTTGATGAAGAAGTTCGGATCAACGTGTTCTTCAATCGAGAGCACCGCGTCAAGGAACTCTTCGACGACTTTTCTGCCATGCGTAAATTCATATTCGTTCATCCGCCTCGCGTGAAGCGCCGCTTCATCTATCATTCTGCGATTGGTATGCGAGAAGTAGGCGTTGTTCTTGAAAAAATCCACGTGGCCGAGCACGTGCGCGATAACCATCTTGTTCTGGATCGGGGAATTCGTCTCGAGCAGAAACCCGTACGCCGGGTTTGAATTGATCACGACTTCGTAAATCTTCGACAGCCCGAAGTCGTACATCATCTTCATGCGGTGGTAGGCCTTGCCAAACGTCCAGTGCGAATAGCGTCCGGGCAGCGCGTAAGAGCCGATCTCATACATCACCGACGCCGGCACTATTTCGAAGTGCACCGGGAACGGATCGAGGCCAAACTTGCCAACCGCAATGTCCCAAATCTGGTCTATCGCGGCTTCAAGCTCCTTTACTTCGCGGTCGATCATTGTTTGCCGGTCTCTCTCGAGGGCGGAATCAAGGGTGGAACGCAGAGATGGATGTCCGACGCGCGGCCGTCCGGCGCCCGGCTCCGCTTTAAGCGGCCTCGCCGCGCTTGCCGAAGAACTCCCTCAGCGCTGGATAAACGTCTTCCTTATCGTCTATCCGGACACCCACGAAGCGGTTCTGACTCTTGAGGCGATCCTTGAAAATCGATAGCAGGGCCCCGGACGACCGCCGGTAACTCGACGCGCCTTCTTCGCCGATTTCACCGTAGCCGAAAAGATTGCACGTAGTTATGAGAGAGTCGGCGAGCCGCACCGCCTCGTCATTGTCCGAATAGTAATTGTCGCCGTCCGAAAAATGGAACGGATAGACGTTCCATTCCTTTGGCGGAAATCTTTGAGCGACTATATCGAGCGCGAGCTTATACGCCGAAGACACGACGGTGCCGCCGGATTCACCCTGGGTGAAAAACTGCTCTTCGCTCACTTCCCTGGCTTCGGTGTGATGGCTGATGAAGACAATCTTCACGTGGTCGTACTTCGTCTTCAAGAAGCGGACCATCCAGAAATAAAACGACCTTGCGATGTACTTTTTGAACTCGCCCATGGAGCCTGACACATCCATCATCGCTATCACGGCCGCGTTGGATTCGTAAGTAACCTGTTCCTCCCAGGTCTTGTACCGGAGATCTTCCTTCTTGAACGGTCCGAGATTGGCTTCGCCGCTTTCGCGCGCCCGCCGCCTGATGTTCTCGACCATGCTTCTTCGCTTGTCCAGGTTGGAGAGAATACCCGAGCGGCGAATCTCGGTGAACTTCGTCGTCTTCGCCGGGACCGCGTGTTTGGACTTCTCTTCAAGATAAGGAAGGTGGAGATCTTCGAAAATGAGCGCGGCGATCTCGTCTATGTCGACTTCGGCTTCGTAATACTCCTGTCCCGGCCGGTCGCCGACGGCGGGTCCTTGGCCAAGCCCTTGTCCGGAATCCGCTTCGCGGCCGATGACGTCTCCTACCTTGGTGTCGCCATCACCGGTGCCGACGTGCTTTTTCTTTCGATAGTCGAACCTGAATTTGTACTCATCAAGCGCGCGCATCGGAACCTTCACGACGCGCTTGCCGTCAGAGAGAATTATCGACTCGTTAGAGACGATGGAGCCGAGGTTCTTCTTGATAGCGTCGCGAACTCTTTCTTTGTGACGCTCCTGATCGATCTGCCCTTTTCGCTGAAGCGACCAATCGTTTCTTTGAACCGACATGCTCGCGACCCTCTACCCACTTTTGCAATATCCAACGCGTTTGCTCCGGCGCCGGCCGAGGCGCGCCGCGGTTGAAAAACACCCTCTACCGGGCCAGCAAGGTTCCCACGTAACTCAGCAGTTCATTAGCGCATACGGCGCAGTAGCCGTGCTGGCTCACCAAGCGGTCGAGCACCTCGTTGATTCGCCGAAGCTGATCGGCGTCCGGCTGCTTCGCCGAGGTTGTGATCTTAACAACGTCTTTCAAATCGGAGAATATCTTCTTCTCGATCGCCTCTTTCAGCCGTTCGTGCGAGCTGTAGTCAAAGGGCTTGCCCTTGCGCGCGTGGCTCGAGATCCGGATCAGTATCTCCTGCCGGAACGTGTTCTTCGCGTTCTCGCTGATGCTGATCTGCTCCTCGATTGACCGCATTAGCTTCTCATCCGGCTCCATCTCTTCTTCGGTTATCGGATCCTTCAGCTTTTCTTTATTGCAATATGCTTCGACGTTATCGAGGTAGTTGTTGCAAATTCCCCTGGCCATCTCTTCGAACGAGTAGACGAACGCGCGCTGCACGTCTTTCTTGGCGATCTCGTCGAACTCCCGGCGGGCCACCGACACCAGATTCAGGTATCGCTCGCGTTGTTCGGCGGAGATTCCGGTGTGCTGCTCGAAGCCGTCCTTCACCGCGCGCAAAGCATCGATCGGATTGATGCAGGTTATGTTGTCTTTGACCAGCGCCGTCGAAAGTCTATTTATGATATAGCGGGGGCTGATTCCGTCCATCCCCTCCCGGACGGCTTCCTCTTGAAGTTCGCGCACGTCCTTCGACTTGAAGCCCTCGACGTCTTCGCCGTCGTACAGCTTCATCTTCTTGACTATGTCGATGTTCGATTTCTTCGGCTCCTCCAGCCGCGTCATCACGGAGAACATCGCGGCGATCTTCAGCGCGTTCGGCGCGATGTGAATGTTGCGCAACGCGTCCGATTGTTTCAATAACTTGTCGTAAATACGCTCTTCTTGCGAGACCTTCAGATTGTACGGGACCCTTATCATGATGATCCGGTCCTGAAGCGCTTCGCTCTTCTTATTGGCGACGAATGAAAGGTATTCGTTTTCATTCGTATGGGAGAGGATCGCCTCGTCGGCGTAGATCATCGCGAATCGCCCCGTCTTGATGCTCTGTTCCTGGCTCAACGTCAGCAGCGAGTACAGGAACTTCTCGTCGACCTTCAACATTTCGACGAATTCCATGACTCCGCGATTCGCTATGTTCAACTCGCCGTCGAACCTGTAAGCGCGCGGGTCGGACTCGACCCCGACCTCGCCGATGGTGGACAAATCAATCGAGCCGGTCAGTTCCGTGATGTCCTGCGATTTAGGATCTGATGGAGCGAAGGTGCCAATTCCGATTCGCTCCTTCTCGGAGAAAAGAATGCGATGCACCAGCACGTCCTCGTGGCGTCCATGATAGACGTGCTCGAGGTTGTAGCGGCACTGCGGGCAGAGCTCGCCTTCGATGTAGATGCCGTAATGCCGTTCGACTTCAGGCCTTAGCTCCGGAGGAATCAAATGAAGCGGCTCTTCGTGCATCGGGCAGTCTTTGATGGCGTAAACCGCGCCGCCCGGCGTATGGGTGTACGCCTCCATTCCTCGCTTGAGAAGGGTGACTATGGTGGATTTTCCGCCGCCGACCGGACCCATCAAGAGCAGTATGCGCTTGCGCACTTCGAGCCGTTGTCCGGCTGATTTGAAGTATTCAACTATCCTGGATATTGGGCCTTCGATGCCGAAGAGCTCGCTGCTGAAAAAATTGTAGCGGGTGATCTCGTCGCGCGAGCCTTCGTTGACCTTTTCGACGCCCGGAGCGACGACCATGTCGCAGATTCGCGCATGAGACAGTTTTGAAACGGTGGGGTTTTGCAGTACCAGCTCGAAGTAATCACGGAAGGTGCCGTCCCACGTTAACCTCTCGCGGTCCCGGCGATGCGTTTCGAGGAGCTTACTAATGTTGAAATCGCTTTTCTCCATTTCTTACCTCCGATTCCCACCGTGGAGGCTGACCGGCCCGGCTCATCGCGCCACACTCGGACCAGGCAGTTCAGCCAATGATACTCACCTGAGGGTCATACTCTCGATTTCGCCTCGGGGGAAGCCACACCGGATCGCTTCGGCGGCCGTTACCTGAGCATTGTGGAAAGACCGCGCTTCAGCTTAGATGACAGCCGCTGTTCCTCTTTCCTCAAACCTGATTCAAACTAGTGTTATCAAATAACTGGGCAGCTTCCCCGACTGGTTTCGGATTATATCACACCTGCGCAAGCAAGGCCGTTCATATGGCCGGGCGCAGCTAGCCCGATGCGGAGTCGTTTCTCTTCTCCTATCGCGCCAGTGAGTTGAGGGAGCCAGGGCGCTTCGCGCAATGACCTTTGGCAATCTCGCGAATATAATGGGCGGCGGGCTGCCATGGATGCTTACACCCGAGAAACACGAGTCTGGCTGGACCAGCGATTCAAAGCGGTCGATGAATCCGGCGTGTACATCGCTCATCAGCCAATATATGGATTCCACGCCCTTCATTGCGAGCCGGCGGTCGTCGAGAAATATATTCGGACATATCAGATCATCAAGGCGCTTGCCCGGCTGGATTTCAATTCGCTGCTGGACGCCGGAGGCGCCGAGGGTTACCGCGCCCACATCATCAGAGACATGTTCGGAGTCGAAACGAGAAACTGCGATCTTTCGGAGCAGGCCTGCAGGCGAGCCTGGGAAATCTTCGGCGTCGAATCCGACGTCGCCGACATTCATCATTTGCCTTACGGAAACAATTCCTTCGACGTAGTCTTATGCAGCGAAAGCCTCGAACATCTGGCGGACTTTCACTCCGGCGTCACGGAGCTTCTCAGGGTTGCCAGGCGGGCCGTAATCATCACTGTTCCTCATGAATCCAAGGAAGTCGTCGATCACAATATCAAGCAAGGGGTTCCTCACGGGCATATTCATAGCTTCGATCTCGGGAGCTTTGATTTCCTGGCGCCGGGCGATCATCGCATCGCCGGCAGAGGGATGGTCAGCCCCTGGCTGCGATTTCTCTCGTCCTTGCTTCCGCCAAGACGCAGAGAACGCAGCGCGAAATATCCCAGGCAGGTTTTCGACGTGTACAACGCGGCCGTGCCGTTCCTGAGCGCCATTCTGGGCGAATGGGCGGCTGCAGCCCTGATCAGACTCGATGAGCGAATCTGTGAGATGACTTCTCGATATGACGCGGTGATGTTCGTGATCCTGAAACGGCCCGGCTCTATCAGAGCACGGAACGCCGTAGCAGTCACTGCGCGCCGCATCATCGGTTACGCGGCGCCTTATCATTTCCTGGAAAACGTTGAAACACAGCGATCGTGAGCCGTTTTGTTCAATGCTGCCGGCGCAAGCCGGTAGCAGATTGCATGTCAACCTAACCCGGACCTGTGTAGTTTGGCCGTTTCCTTCTTTCCCTCCGTAGGAGAGGTTGGAGTTTGGCCATTCTCATTCTCAACTCCGTAGGAGTGACCTGTCTAGCAACCAGCCCACCTCATTCAGATCGCGGCGCGTTCGCCTTCCCTAGCTAAAGCTAGGAGGGCTAACGCAGCTACGGAGTTGAGATCACATCACCCGCTTGATGATTCTTCGGTTTACCTCGCTGCTACAGACAGGTCACTCCTACGGAGTTGAGATCACATCACCCGCTTGTTGATTCTTCGGTTTTCCTCGCTGCTACAGACAGGTCACTCCTACGGAGTTCTGGAGTTTGGCCATTTCACTTCGGCCCTCCGTAGGAGGGTCATGTTCATAGCACGTGTCGTGGGAGGATCCGCCCTCCGTAGGAGGGCAATGTTTATAGCAAGAATCGGCGGTAGCATTCGCCCTCCATTAGGAGGGCCATGTCCATGTGTATTTCAAGCGAACAATAATGGCTGCCTCCATTTCAGAGAACACATGGCCCTCCTATGGAGGGCGGAACATCGCACCACACCTGCTATAAACGCAATATGAAAGGGGCGCCCCTCACGTGATAAGGTTTTGAGTTGTAGAAGTCAAAACTAATCCGGAAGGAGAACCCC
>JAHFUG010000075.1:0-19760 GCA_023265195.1 Blastocatellia bacterium
GCTTGAAGTAAAGGACTATGCCCGCGCCCAGCGCTACAAGGACGAATCCCAAATAGAGTAACGGATTGGGCGACGCCTTGGGCGGGTGCTGATACATTGAAAAGAGGACGTTGACGACCGGCGCGCCGCCGAACACCAGAGGCATGACGTAGGTTGGAATCCCTCCCGACTTGAATGCGTAAATAATGCAGATTGCTCCAAGCGCTCCAAGTCCTCCGCCGATCGTGGCCCACGTGACTCCGCCGCTGTTGAACCCTTTCAATTCACCTTGTGACCCAAGAGTGACCAGCGGGAACAAAACGCCGATTAGGAAGTAGGCCAGCCCGACGCATAGAAGCGCCCGCATCGGATTGTTGGCCAGCTCAACCTGGCCGCGATGCAGCGTCGGTCCATACAGTCCCCACGAAAGGGCCGCACCCACGGCAAACATTATCCAGATCATAGAATGTCGTTTCTCCTTGTTCATGTCTTGTCCACTGAATCGCCACGAAAGAGAATAAGGGACATAAAGGACCCAAGAGACATAAGGGACCCAAGAGATGCAAAGGACCCAAGGGATGCAAAGGACCCAAGGGACATAAAGGACCCAAGGGATGCAAAGGACCCAAGGGACATAAAGGACCCAAGGGATGCAAATGACAATTGCTCTTCTCTCTTTGCTTTGTCTCTATGTGATTTTTGTGCTTTTTCGTGGCGGTATATTCTCACCCCCGTTTTCCGAAACAGTACAGCGCGGACTGCGTCCGCAAATAAATTCGTCCGTCCGCTATCGCCGGAGTGGCGAAGCATTCGTCATCGAGCTTGTTGACCGCGAGAATCTCCCATTCGCCCCCGGCTTTCAACACCGACACGGCCCCGCCCTCGCTCACCAGAAAGACCTTGTCATCAGCCGCTACAGGCGATGCGAAGTACTTATCGATAGCTCCCTGGAGCCGGCCCTGTTTGACCACGGCTCCCGTCGCCGGGTCAAACGAGATCAACAGCCCTCCGTCATTCACCATGTAGAGAACGCCTTTATAAAGCACGGTCGAAGGCACCTGCGGCACCGGCTTTTGATACTTCCAACGAATCGCGCTTTCGGTCATGTCGCCTTTGCCGCCGAGCTTAATTGAGAGCAATCCATTCTCGGCCCCCATTATCGCCCGGTAGACGCCCCACTCCTTCGCGTCCAACAGCCCATCCCGGTCCAGATCGAAGACCGGAAAATAGTCTTTCGACTTTACCCGTTCATCCGGCCCTTCCGCCGAAGAGATCTTTCCATCTTTATTCGCGTCGAACTTCGCGAGGACTTCTTCAAAAGGCGGTATCTTGACTTGCTTGCCCGGTTGATTCTCAGGCAGACCCCAGCCGTTGATGTAAAGCGTGTCGCCGTTGAGCACCGCTATCGACTTCATCTCGCACGCAAGCCCTCTCACCCACCACAACCTTTCTCCGTTGTCGGCCGAGTAGGCCGACAGTTGAAACGACTCTGGGATCACGATCTGGGTGGCGCCGCTTGCGGGCTTGTAGAGAATAGGCGTCGAATAGCCGGAGATTACGCCGGGCCGGTCGACTTTCCACTTAACCTTGCCTGAGTTTTTGTCGACCGCGATCAGGTAAGACCTGCTGTCTTGATCGCAAGCGAGCACCACTTTGTTCTCGACCAGGATGGGGGACGATCCGAATCCAAAGAATATATTGAACGGGCCCAATGGCAGCTTCCAACGCTCCTTGCCGTCTTTGTCGTATGAGATCAGCCCGAAGTCCTGAAAGAACGCATAGACATTGTCGCCGTCGGTGACCGGACTGGGCGATGAAGGATTGTTGGGCTTGAGCAATCGGCCCGTGTGCGATCGAGGGACCTCGCGCCGCCAGAGGAGCTTCCCGGTCTTCCTTTCCAAAGCCAGCACGAACAGCTTGTCGTTTTCCGAGGCCGTCAAAAAGATTCGCGTAGTGGAAAGGACCGGTGAGGAATGCCCGCCGGGAATCGCGGTCTTCCAAATGACGTTCTTTTCCGGCCCGAATTCGACCGGCAATCCGGTCGTGCCGGATATCCCCGTCCCGTTGGGCCCACGAAATTGAGACCAGTCTTCTCCGAATGCGGCGCTGATACCCAATGAAACCAGCAGCGCAATAATGATGCATCGCCGAGCTATATTATTAGACATGTCTTCCTTATCAGCTTTATTAATGGATTCCCGCGGCGTTCAATCGCCTTTCTGCCGGGCTCCGCTCATCATAGGCAAGTAGGGCTGCAATATCAATGAGCGGCGCCGGCATGGCTAGCGTCCCCTAAATCGGAAACACCCGGGCGCTGAGCCCTCGATATGCGAAACCTCTCCGCCTTCGGGGATACCGCTAGGCTGCTGGGTACTGATCTATTCCGGTTTGCCGCCATCCTCCCCTTCTCGGCTTCGATCCAAGTAACCTTATCCGAGAGGTTCGGTGGCGTTGCCCAAAAAGCTGGGCGCTTTGGGAACCATCGGAAAGTTAGAGGGCTTAGCATGTCAATCAAATTTAGCTCTGTGGATAAATTTAGCTCTGTGGATAAATTTAGTCCTCAGGCTACCGAAGACTAAATGTCGAGATGGTTTACCCGTTCCAAAGGGATGTCGTGGTACGCCAGTCACATCTCCAAGTCAGAACAACGCCATGTTGATAGTGCCTGAATCCGTGCGTGGTTACTTGACGCTTCCCATCTGTCGCATCCTACTAAGTTTTTCCGTAAACCGGCCCGAGCCCTAGAAGGTTGAGAATCGTCCGAAGATGAACGCCGGTAATCCACCAAGGCATAAAAGAACACGAGGATTTATCAGTACCACTGCTGAGTTGCGGCGCGACGGACTGCTATGCAATATTAGCCTGCGAATTTCAACGGAAGTTGCGCCGAACCACAATGAGACGAATGCTATTGGCCACAAGCGTCCTTGCCCTCTTTCTTCTCCACCAGGACGTCTGGTTCTGGCGCACGCCGGATCCGCTATTGTTCGGGTTCCTCCCAATAGCGCTTTCTTATCACGCGTTGTTCTCAGTGGCGGCGGCCTTGTTGATGTGGGCCTTGGTGAAGTACTCGTGGCCCTCTCATCTCGACATGCCCGAAGCCGCGCAGGCGCACGGCCGTCGGGATGCGGCGGCTAACTCGAATACAATCGAAGATGCATTAGAGACCGGCGGACCGATTAACAAGGAGGATCGAACCTAGTTGATCCCCGCGCTGTTTGTCTTCGGCTATCTCGCTATCGTTCTCTACATTGGCGTCTTTGCGTTTCGCCGGTCGAAGGCGCGCGAAGGCGCGGAAGACTACTTCCTGGCGGGCCGATCCCTTGGTCCTTACGTTTTTCTTTTTTCGCTGTTTGGAACCAACATGACGGCGTTCTCGATCCTCGGATCGTCGGGGCACGCCTTCAACAACGGAGTCGTCACCTACGGCCTGATGGCTTCCTGTTCCGCTCTCATCATTCCTCTGACTATTTTTTTGGTCGGCACTCGGCTGTGGGCTTTAGGCAAGCGATTCGGATTCATGACCCCGGTGCAGATGTTCCGCGACCGCTGGGAGTGCTCGCACATAGGCACGGTCATCTTCGTCGTTCAAGCCGCGTTGCTCGTCCCTTACATCATCATCGGAGTGATGGGTGGCGGAACGACGTTGAACGCGATCAGCGGCGGAAAAGTGCCTTACTGGTTCGGCGGCGCGTTGGTCGCGATGGTCGTGATGTGTTACGTCTTCTTCGGAGGGATGCGCGGAACCGCTTGGGTTAACACGTTTCAAACGATCCTCTTTCTTTGCTTCGGAGCGATAGCGGTGATCGTCATAGGCTCGGGCATGGGAGGCTTCAAGAACGCGATTGAAGCTCTCCGCTCCTCGCCTTCCACCGCGGCGCTGCTGTCACGCGAGCGAATCTCGCCGCTTTTCTTCTTCAGCTACAGTTTCATCCCGCTTTCATCGATAGCGTTTCCGCACATCGCGATCTTCTGTCTGACGGCGCGAAAGATGGAACAGTTCAAGCGCACGGTCGTCTTTTACCCGATCTGCATTCTGATGCTGTGGCTGCCATGCTGTTTTCTCGGCGTTGTGGCGAACAGGATGACCGACGTTCCCCAGATTCAACAGAAGATCGAAGCTCGACGCACGCTCGCGGCTCAAGGCTCGCAACTATCGCCCGGCGAGCGAGACTCCCTCCGGAGCAAGATGAGCGCGGACGACGTGCTGTTGCTGCTGCTGGATCGCTACGCTCCGCTCTGGCTGGCGGGGCTGCTGGGCGCGGGAATAATGGCGGCCGTGATGGCCAGCGATTCGCAGATACTGGCGCTGTCGACGATGTTCGCCGAAGACGTCTTCGCTTTCTATGAAGGCAAGGCGCGATTCGGCGAAGCGGTTCAGGTTCACACCGGACGAATTTTCGTTGTGCTTGTCACGATCGTTGCTTATGCGATCGCGTTGAAAGCGCCGCAGTCCATATTTGAACTGGCCGTCCAGTACGCGTTTTCCGGCTACGCGGCGCTGGCCCCGCTCTTGATCGCGGCGCTGTTTTGGAAGCGGAGCACCAAGTGGGGAGCGCTTGCTAGCACGGTCTGGACGGCTGCGGCGGTGATAGCGGTCGCCGTGTTTCAGGGGCTCGTTCCGGCTCCGGCTCCGGGGCCGCCGATTGTCACGTGGTCGGTCGCCGGAATCGATGTATTGTCTCGAACTCCCGGCGGAACAGCGGTGTTGGGTTTCATGCCGGTCGTGCCTATGACCGTGATGTCGGTCTTGCTGATCGTGGTTGTTTCGCTTCTGACCGCGGGTCCGAGCGGCTCGACCATTGTTCGTTATTTCCCATCGAAGTCGGAGATCAAGGCGGCCTGAATTCAAATCAATCTCAGCGTTGAGATATGCGCCTTTCTAGGCTAGAGTGCGTCGGAAAGGTTTGAGTGAAAATGGCGCGTATTGAGATTGGAAAACATTTGGCCGCTGATTCTCGCTGACTACTAACGCTGATCCGCGCAGATCAGTGCGCCAAAGGCTGCGCAAATCAGCGTTACGTAGTCAGCGCAAATCAGCGGTTAATCCGGAAGCTGACTCGGACACTCTCTGGGGCGAATGATCAATTATTTCCGCCGAGCACAACTAGGGCGACACCCTGATCTCCACTTCGCCCCTCTCTCGGGGCGCGGAACATCTTGCCAATGACAAATGACAACGCATCTAACACCGCGCCGCGCCTAACCGGCATTCAATGGCTTATCTGCATAATCGCAAGCATCGGATTCGCTTTCGATACTTATGAACTCCTGATGCTGCCGCTGATAATCAGACCGGCGCTCGAGCAGCTTGGGGGATTGCAATTCGGAACTCCGGAATACGCTCATTGGCGTGATCTGATGTTCTACGTACCGGCGCTGTGCGGCGGCGTCTTCGGATTGTTAGGCGGCTACCTGACCGACCGGTTGGGCCGGCGAAGGATACTGACGTGGAGCATTCTGCTTTACGCGCTTTCCGCGTTCGGAGCCGGGTTCGCGACGTCGTTGCCCATACTGTTGGCGCTGCGCTCGGCGAAGTTCGTAGGCGTATGCGTCGAGTTCGTCGCGGCGACGGCATGGCTGGCTGAGCTTTTTCCCGATCCCAGGCAACGCGAAAAAGTCATCGGGTGGACCCAGGCGTTTTCGTCGCTTGGCGGACTGATGGTCAGTTCGATGGCTCGTTTCGTTTCAAGTGCGTCGCTGTCGCTGCCCACGATCCAAGGCGGACATGATATATGGCGGTACATTCTGATCTCAGGGCTGATCCCGGCTATACCTTTGATCATAATCCGCCCGTTCCTTCCGGAATCGCCGGTGTGGAGAGAGAAGAAAGCAGCCGGCACATTGAGACGCCCAAGCTTCGGCGAGATATTCAAGCCCGAACATCGCCGGACAACGATCGTCACGGCTCTGATCTTTGCGTGCAGCCTCGGCGTAGCTTTCGGCGCGATTCAACAGACGCCGCAGATAGCCAGAGACCTGGATGAGGTCAAGAGCCTCGCTACGCCTGCCGCGCGTGAAGCGGTGATTTCAAACGTTCAGCAGATGCAGGAATTCGGCGGTTTGATCGGGCGTATGATTCTCGCGTTGCTGGTTGTTCGGATTCTATCTCAGCGGAAACTGCTTCGACTCTTCCTGGTTCCAGGCCTTTTCGTAGTGCCTTTCGTGTTTCTCTATCCTGCCGTTCATAGCCTTGCGCTGCTCAAGTGGGGAATCTTCTTCGCCGGGTTGTTTACCGTGGCGCAGTTGAGTTTCTGGGGAAACTACTTGCCTCGAGTGTATCCGACTCATCTGCGTGGAACCGGCGAGAGCTTTGCCGCGAACATTGGCGGGCGGATGGTCGGGACATCGGCCGCATTGATGACCACGCAGTTCGCGGCGATGATGCCGGGAGGTTCCGCGGCGACGAAGCTTTCATACGCAGCGGCGGCCGTCGCCTTCCTGGTGTTCGCCATAGCGCTCGCGGCGACGTTCTGGCTTCCGGAGCCAGCGCAGGATCGCTTACCCGAGTAAGCCAATTGGTTTCTACGCCAATCCAGTTGTGCATGAGTGCGGAGCACAACGCGGTGCGGCCATCCCGGTCAACGGAGTTCCGCCCTCCGTGGGAGGCGCTGGTAGTATTCGCGCTCGATTTCCCGCCCAACCATCCAGGTCAACGGAGTTCCGCCTCCGTGGGAGGGCCCCGGAGTTTTGCCATTCATTCCGGCCCTCCGTAGGAGGGCAATGTTTATAGCAGGGATCGGGCATGGAATCCGCCCTCCGTAGGAGGGCCATGTCCATTTGTGTATCAACGGAGCAATAAAGCTGCCTCCATTTCAGAAAAACACATTGCACTCCTGCGGAGGGCGGAACGTCACACAAAACGTACTATAAACATGCCCCTCCTAACGGAGGGCGGACGCCGTGCCCGATCCCTACTATAAACATGGCCCTCCTAACGGAGGGCGGACATCGTGCCCGATCCCTACTACAAACATGCCCCTCCTAACGGAGGGCGGACATCGTGCCCGATCCCTACTATAAACATGGCCCTCCTAACGGAGGGCGGACGCCGTGCCCGATCCCTACTACAAACATGACCCTCCTACGGAGGGTAGAGTCGCGCGCTACGGCAACAGATTTTTCTCCCGCAAAGGTCAATCAAGCAAAACAGAAAACAGATCGCGCGCCGCGGGCTTTGCGCTTCTGATATTCGTGGCGAACAACGGGCCTAGTCCATCGGCGAAATAAGAGATTATCGCATCGGCCAGCCCCTTCTCGTCGCCGGCAGAAAAGAAGAGACCGTTAACATGGTCGGATATCACATCCGAGAGCCCGCCAGTCTTTGACGCGATAATTGGCAGTCCGTTCGAAAAAGCTATCTGCGCGACCCCGCTTTGAGTCGCACTGAGATAAGGAAGCACCAGTACGTCCGCCCACTCGAACAGACCGGCCACTTCCTCATTGGGAACATATCGATTATCAATCTCGACCCTCGACCCAATGCCGAGTTCTTTGATTAGACGTTCATACCGGTCAACTGCGTCGTAGAACTCTCCCGCGATCCGCAACCGGCAATCAAAACGAGCAAGCACTCGCGGCATTGCCCGCAACAACACGTCCAGTCCTTTGTATTTGCGCACCAGCCCGAAGAAGAGAATATTGCGACCGTCTCGTTTGAGGCGAGGACTGCCCCGGAATTCGCCTATCGGAGGCAGCGGAGCCACAGTAACCCCGCCGTCCTGAATGATCGAGCGAAGGCTCTCGCGATCCGCCTCCGAGTGAACGATGAAGCGTTTGACCGGCATGAAGGCGGCACAGGCAAGGGCAAAGTCAAACCACTTTCGCTCGTGAGGAAAAACGTTGTGACACTCAATCAGAACCTTGATCCCCGCTTCCGCAAGAAGAGCGCACAATACGCAAGTGACTGGAGCGAAGAACGTGTTCCACCACTGGACTATTACAAGATCGGGCGCGAACTTTCGGACTGTACGGAAACCCAGAAACCAGGTTAAAGGGTTGAGCGGATCAAGCAGGGCTACGGCGCCGGCGTCGAGTTTTTGTTCACTTGTGTCGGCCGTCGTCTTTCCAGGAAATAGAAACCCTGGATATAGCCGCTTGAATGAGATTACTTGAACCGAATGGCCGCGCCGGGTCAACTCCTGGTGAAGGCGGAAAACATGGTGAGCGATGCCGCCTCTGAGAGGATAGGCGGGGCCGATGAGCGTGACCTTCACCGGGCGACGGTCTCCTTGCCGCGCTTCCCGCCGCCAGGGCTTGCGGCGCCCGCCGCTTCCTCTTCTTCCTCATCGGCGTTCACGATCGAATAATCGTCTTCCCGGCGGTATGAGAATGCGATCATTTCAGCCAGCAGCCCGAAGAGAATGAATTGAACTCCGATTATGATGAACAGCGTTCCTATGATGAGCAACGGCCTGTTCGTGAGCCACTGCATGTGAACGATCCGTTGATAGACCAGGTATAAGTCGATCAACGCGCCCGCTCCACTCAACATCAGCCCCACCAATCCAAAGAAGTGCAGCGGCCGATTTGTGTATCGAGTCATCAAGATAACGGTTAGCAGACTGAAGACTCCGCCGAACACGCGGCCAACCCCATAATGAGACGAGCCGTAACGCCTTGGCGAGTGCTCGATCTTGATCTCTCCTATTCGAAAACCCCGGTAGCTCGCCAGGACAGGCGTGTAGCGATGCCTTTCGCCGTATATCATCACTTCGTCGAGAACCTCACGGCGATAGCACTTGAACCCGCAATTGATGTCGTGCAGCCGCACGCCGGTCAAAAGAGCCGTCGTCCAGTTGTACAGTCTCGATGAGATCCTCTTGGTGAGACTATCCTGGCGGTCGTGCCGCCAGCCGGAAACCAGGTCGTAACCTTCCTCCAGCGCGCTAAGGAACAGCGGTATGTGTTCCGGCAAATCTTGAAGGTCGCCATCCATGGTGACAATGACGTTGTATCTGGCGGCGCTGAATCCTGCCGCGAGGGCCGCCGACTTGCCGAAGTTTCTTCTGAACCGAATGCACCGGACGGCTGTGTCCGATGATTTCAGCTTCTTGATCCTCTCGATAGAGCCGTCTTTGCTCCCGTCATCCACGAATATGATCTCGTACTTAACGGCAAGCTCGATAAGCACCGTCGAAAGCCGCTCGTACAATTCATCGAGCGTTTCGCGCTCGTTCAGGAGCGGAATTATCACTGACACTGATTGATTCGCCGTGCTCATCCCGTCGCTCTCAGAAGTACTCGATCTGATTCCGCTAATTTTCGGGCCTAGTATAACTCATCGGCCCGCCGGGACAAGAATGTATCCAATCAGTTGGTAGTTCAGGTTGCGCCGAGCGAAAGCCGGTCCGGAGGAACCGCTGATTTGCGCGGACTGCGTAGCGCTGATCTACGCCGATCAAACAACCGAAGACTGCGTTGATCCGCGCTAATTCAGTAACTGACGAAGGAGACTTTGGGGATTAGAACTCGGCTCAAATAGACTAAACACGAATTGGTTTGCTTAAGCCATAGAGCCAAGCAATTCTTCGCGAGTCAAGGTCGCGGTTCCAAGCTTGCTCACCACCACGCTTGCCGCATGGTTGGAAAGCACCGCCGCCTCCGCGATGCTGGCGCCCGAAGCCAGTCCGGCGGTCAGCGTGGCGATGACGGTGTCACCGGCGCCGGTCACGTCGTAAACCTCGCGGGCGACGGTCGGAATGTGGGTGACCGCGCCGTCGCGAGTCAAGAGCGTCATCCCTTCTTCGCCTCGCGTAATCAGAACAGCCTGGCAGTCGACCGACTCCATGATCTTTTGCCCAGCCTCGATCACGGCTGCTTCTCCATCTATGGTGACGCCGGCTGCGTCGGCCGCCTCCTGGTTGTTCGGGGTTATTACGGAGACTGGTTGGTAGCTCTGAAAATTTCGAGACTTCGGATCCAAACAAACGGGAAGACGGCGCATTTTCGCGGCGGCGAGCGCGGAAACCAGGAGACTCGCAGTCAACAAGCCTTTTCCATAGTCCGACACGACCACGGCGTCAGCCGACTCGAGTTCTTTCAAAAAGTACTTCAGAACCCGGGCTTCGACTTCCGCCGAGACTGGCGCGCGGCTCTCGTGATCCGCGCGGACCACTTGCTGATTGTGCGCGACGATCCGTGTTTTCAGCGTAGTCGGCCGCGATCCGTCGACCGCCAGACATCCACTGTTGACTCCAAGAGCATTGAATGCGGCGCAGACCTTGTCGGCATTCGAGTCGTCTCCTATTACGCCGACGGGAATCGCGGCCGCGCCCAGCGAGACGAGGTTCGCGGCGACGTTTCCTGCTCCGCCCAGAGTCTGTGTGTGCTTGTCGACTTCGACTACGGGAACCGGCGCCTCGGGAGAGATTCGGCGGACCTTGCCCCATATGAACTCATCGAGCATCAGATCCCCGAGCACGATGATTCGTTTGCCTTGAAATCCGGCGGTGACCTGCGAGGCTCGTTCGCGTGTGAGGGTGCTCATTTGCGGTGAGATTATGAACGACTCAGCGAGCTTTGGCACGTCCAAAAGCTTGTTCGCCTGCTGAGGCGTCTCAAACAAAAGAGCCAGTCAGAGGCGGCGCAGCAATGCTCTGATGGCGCACTCCGATCGGAAGCAGCGAATGGAGCCAATGGAGATTGATTATCCCTCGGTTCGTGTGTTCAATTTAAGGTTGCTCTGAATAGAACAGTAATTTCAGTTCGAGTTGACCAATGCAAAGGTAAGCCCTATCAGGTACTGCAAGTCAGAGCCGTGATTATCAAGCATAGTCTCGCGGGAGGCGAAGATGAATAAATACGAAGTTATTCTCTATTGGAGCAACGAAGACAAATCTTTTGTTGCCGAAGTCCCCGAACTACCCGGCTGTATGGTTCATGGCGACTCACAAGAAAGCGCCCTGAAGAACATAAATCAGGCGATTGAATTGTGGATAGAAACCGCAAAGGAATTCGGCGATTCGATTCCCGAGCCAAAGGCCGGCGACTGGTGTTTGCCTGACGGACAAAACCCGTCTAACGTATCCGTGCTGCGCGGGGAAAGGGCACGCCGCGGCTGCGCAGTCTGAGCCGCCGCACGGATGCCTGAGAGCGCTCAGACATGCCTCGGAGTTGTAGAGTTCGCTCATTCCCTTTTTGCAAGTACGTCAAACCCATAGCCTCGAAAGGCGGGCATTATTTGAACACCAAAAGGATTACGAAGCGAGTTTCAGGCAAATGCGTGTCTCACGTGGATGCGCTTGAGAAAGACCAGCTCGCCATTCACTTCGATGATGGCTCCGCGCTCATAATCGCGCGGCAGGGAGAGGGGCTTTCCGTAGCCTTGGCGTCTCAAGCCGGTTCCAGCGAGTGCCCGGCTGATCTAAAGCCCACCTCGCGGCAACTCGAGTATCTCGAATTCATCAAAACGTACCTGCTCCGATTCGGCGTCTCTCCGGCGGAATCCGACATTCAACGGCGTTTTCTTGTGTCGGCGCCTTCCGCGAACTCGATGGTTCAGGCGCTCGAGCGGCTTGGCTTTATCACGCGCCAGCGTGGAACGCCGCGGTCGATCCGTCTGGTTGATCCCGCCCCTTGCGCGATCTGTGGATGCGTTCACCAATTGAAGGCCGCGAATCCCGGACCCAGAATAACGCGATGAACGCGGCTCTTCGGGAAATCACGGGCCGCAGCGTGGCTCCTCGACTCGCGGAAAGACGCTGAGGGAGCGTCAAGGAACAAGTTCCCCTTTTACGAGGGGAATTCACCGCTGCGGCCCGGAGAACCACAAAGAGAGACGAGAGTCAGTCGGCTCTGCGTCTCTCTCCGCAGCCTCCGCGCTTCCGTGATATCATTTGTCGAACAACGACGCGCGGAGCCAAGCAGTCTTAGCCGTTGAGCCGCGTAGCCGCAATTCGAGACTGAGTATGTCCGATCGAGTGAAATTCCTGGCCAGCTTCCGCGTGCGGCTTATGTTGCTGCTTACCTCGTTCTTGCTGCTGACCATTGTGGTAGTGTTTCTGGTCGACATTCGCGTGAAGAGGCGAATCGAAGACGTCGTAGCCGACCAGAATCGTCAGGTCAACGAGGCAGTTAGCGACGGCTTCGGCGATTTGACCCAGGCTATCAGCATTGCGCTCGACACCCTGAAATCGAAGAGATATTTGTACGACAAGCTGGAGCGCGGCCAGTTGCAGTTGCCGCCCACCATAGCGCACATCATAGTCACCGACCAGCGAGGCGCGATAAGAGACACGACACTGCGAACGCTAGCGAAAGGGAAGATCCCGGTCCCGGATCGTCCCGAGGGCGCGACCAAAGAGATGGTAGGCGATCCGGTTGAGAGCGAGGTCGAGATTCCCTACGGCCACCATCAAGGCGCCATGAAAACCTACAACCTCCCGATAACAACGGCCAAGGGACTCTTTTGGATCGTAATCGTCCAGGAACAACAGGGAATAATAAATCGGATCGACAAGGCGTCGAGACTGCTCACGGATAAGAGCCGAGAGTTGTCGAATTACAGGCTGGCCGCGACGGCCGGGCTGCTCTTGCTGGCTCTGGCGATCGCGGTAGTGATCGCCTGGCGCGTAACGCAGCCAGTCAAGGAACTGGCGCGCGCGGCGCGCCGGGTGGCGGCGGGAGACCTCGACTTCTCCGTCGGCGTCGAGCGAAGCGATGAAGTCGGCCAGCTCGAATCGACGTTCAACGAGATGATCTCGGAGTTGAAGTCCAAGCGCGAATTGGAAGAAAAGCTCAATCAAGCCGAGAAGGCCGCTGTGATTGGCCGCCTGACTCAGGGAGTCGCCCACGAGATCAGGAATCCATTGAACGTGCTCAATCTTTCGATAGATCTCGTGAGTTCGAAGTTCGCTCCGGCGGATGAACCGCGCAGGGTGCAGTTCGCGCGAATTCTCTCCACCATCAAAGACGAGATATTGAGGCTCAACCGGATGGTGAGCGATCTGCTCAATTATGGCAGGCCGGCCAAGCTCAATCTGAAGATGATCGACCCGGGGGCTCTCGTGAAAGAGACGATGGATTTGATTCGGCCTCAAGCCGACGAGCAGGGGGTCAGCATCGCGGTCGAGTCTGAAGAGCCCCCGTTCACCGTCGAGGGAGACGCCGAGCGATTACGGTCCTGCCTGTCGAACATAACGATCAACGCGCTTCAGGCGATGCCGGCCGGCGGCCAGTTGACCGCCCGCCTCGAAAGAGAAAACGGGCTGGTTTTGATCAGCATAACCGACACCGGCGGCGGAATCAGCGACGAGGCCCTCGCGAAGATATTCGAACCTTATTTTTCGACGAAACAGGCTGGATTCGGGCTGGGGCTTGCCGTGACCAGGAAGATAATAGAAGAGCATAATGGAAGCATCGACGTTTTGAGCAAAGAAGGCGCCGGAACCACTTTCACGATGAAGCTGCCGGCCTCTCAACAAGAATCCGGCGCCGCGGTTTTACCGTTAGGAGCACAATAATGCCACGTAAGAGCGTGCTGGTCGTCGACGACGAGAAGAACCAGCGTGAGACGTACAAGATAATCCTCGAAGACGCCGGATTCGACGTAACCACCGCGCAAAGCGGAGAGCAGGCGCTGAGGTTCGCCGGAGAAAACAGATTCGACCTCGTGCTCACCGACTATTTGATGACGGGAATGGACGGGCTGACTCTGTTGGGCGAGCTGATCAAGAGAGACCCTTCGATCATAGTCGTAATGATGACCGCGCACGGGTCCGTCGAATCGGTCAAGGAAGCGCTTCGCGGCGGAGCATTCGATTATCTGGAAAAGCCGATCGGCCGTGACCAATTGCTGAAAGTCGTCGAGACCGCCCTTGGCGGACTCAACCTCCTCGACACGGAAATCGTCGGCCAGTCGAGCGAGATGGATCGAGTGAAGAGGATGATTCTGAAAGTCGCGGGATCGGCCTCGACCGTCCTGATACGCGGCGAATCCGGCGTCGGCAAGGAGTTGGTGGCTCGCGCTATTCACTCGGCCAGTCCCCGAGCCAATGAGCCGTTTGTAGCAGTCAACTGCGCCGCCATAAACGAAAACCTTCTCGAGTCCGAACTCTTCGGACACGAAAAGGGCTCTTTCACGGGAGCGCATGCTCAGAAGAAAGGACTGTTCGAGATAGCGGATCGAGGGACGATCTTTCTGGACGAGATAGGCGACCTTGGCGTGGCGATGCAGGCGAAGTTGCTGAGGACGCTTCAGGAGAAAGAGATAATGCGCGTTGGCGGCACGCGAACCATCAAGATCGATGTAAGGGCGATCGCCGCAACCAACCGCGATCTCGAGGCGATGGTAAAGGAAGGCCGTTTCCGTGAAGATCTCTACTACCGGCTCAATATTATTCCCATAACCATTCCTCCGCTTCGCGGCCGCCGGGATGATATCGCGCCGCTCGTCGACTATTTTGTCGCGAAGCACAGCGTGGGCGCGGCGCGCCCGATCCGTGGTCTTACGCCTTCGGCGAGGAGCGTCATCATGACG
Source organism: Blastocatellia bacterium (assembly GCA_023265195.1). GTDB lineage: Bacteria > Acidobacteriota > Blastocatellia > UBA7656 > UBA7656 > QHVH01. Next base: position 14,459 of record JAHFUG010000075.1, read on the forward strand.
TGCGCGTGGCCGGGCAACGTCCGCCAGTTGGAGTCGGCCATCGAGCGGGCGCTTCTGCTCTGCGAGGGCAGCGAGATCGACGTGGAGGACCTGCCCGTCGAGATTCGCCAGCAAGGATCGCCCGCCAGCGCTTTCAATTTCAAGCTGCCGCCCGAGGGCATTTCTTTCGAAGAGGTGGAAAAATCCTTCATTATCCAAGCGATGGAGCAAACTGGCTGGAACATAACGCGTGCGGCGAAGCTGCTTGGGCTTTCATTTCGCACGTTGCAGTATCGCCTGGAGAAGTTTGGGCTTAAGAAGCCCGGCTCCGAACAAGCGTAAGGAAGCTATCAGATACCTCCAGGACAGTGGCGATAGTGACTCGCGCTGAAATGCATAGGGTCAAAAGCAACCGCCAACGCAACTTGTCCGAGCGCCGAAAAACTTGCTGAGTAATCCCCCTGCGCAATCGACAAGCTAAGCTGAGTTAAATGCGTGAGATAACGATTTCGGCGCTGAATTCCGCTTAAACCTTCGCGAAAAAAAAGTTTTTGACACCCATATTTTATTCTGATAGATTCAAGCCTTATTTTGACAGTGTCCGTCTTCCTGATATGCGCAAGATCCTCGTATGGAAGGAACTAGATGAAGAACGTCACACTGGACGAGGTCATTCAGACCTATGGTGTGGAGAACTGGGGAGCTGGATACTTTGAGGTAAACCGAAAGGGCCATCTCATCGCCCGCCCTTTCGAAGGGGACCCCAGGTTCGTTGACATAAAAGAGCTAATCGACGATCTGACTGAACTGCGCAAGGTTCAGCTTCCGATATTGCTTCGCTTTCCGCAAATACTGGCGAATCAGCTAAACAAACTCCATCGGGCTTTTCGCGACTCCACGAGAGAATTCAACTACACGGGCAGCCATTTCGGCGTTTTCCCAATGAAAGTCAACCCTCGCCGGGAAGTTCTCGAGGAACTTCTTCGCGAGGGAAGCAAGTACAACTTCGGCGTTGAATGCGGATCGAAATCCGAGCTTTACGCGGCGCTTTCATTGGACCAACCCCCCGATTCACTGTTGATATGCAACGGATTCAAGGACGAGGCGTTCATCAGCCTGGCCCTGCTGGGCACGAAGATCGGCAAGCGAGTCGTCATTGTCATAGAGAAGTTGAATGAACTCAAGACGGTGATGAGGCTGGTGCAGGAGACCGGCGTCAAGCCGACCCTTGGGCTGCGCGCAAAGCTCTACTCGAAGGGTTCCGGCAAGTGGGCCTCCTCCGGAGGAGAGGCGGCGAAGTTCGGTCTGACTACCTCGGAAATCCTCGAATGCGTTCGGCTTCTCTCCGAGTTCCAGATGCTGGACGCGCTCAAGCTCCTTCATTTCCACATCGGTTCGCAGATCACCGATATAAAACGCGTGAAGAATGCGATGAAGGAAGCCGCCCGAGTCTATTCCAAGATCCGGCAAATGCATATCGACATCGAGTATCTGGACATAGGAGGGGGACTGGGCGTCGACTACGACGGCTCCAAGACCACTTTCGAAGCTTCGGTCAACTACACGGTGCAGGAGTTCGCCAACGACGTCATCTATATGATCAAGTCGGTTTGTGAGGACGAGAACGTGCCGGAGCCGAACCTTGTCACCGAGAGCGGGCGCAACATCTCGGCCTACCACGCGGTCCTTGTGGCGTCGATACAGGATGAAATCGAAACTTTCGCCGACGACTTGCCCGAGGTTTGCGTGACCGAGGACGACGCCGAGGTTGTCGTGGAACTGAAAGCGCTGTATGACGACATCAACTCCAAGAACTATCGCGAGTATTACCACGACGCTTTGGATCACAAGGACGAACTCCACACCCAATTCAATCTGGGACTGGTGAGTCTCGAGGACCGCGCCAAGGGAGAAGTTCTCTTCTGGGAGGTCTGCTCGCGCGCCTCGCGATTCGCAAGCACGTCGAAGCTTGAAGAAGAGGAATTCGACGGCCTCAAGAAAATCCTCGCGTCGAAGTACCTCTGCAATTTTTCGGTGTTTCGGTCGGTGCCGGATCATTGGGCCATCGGTCAATTGTTTCCGGTAATGCCCATTCACCGTCTTAACGAGCCTCCGACCGATTACGCAACTTTTGTCGATCTCACGTGCGATTCTGATGGAATCATAGACAAGTTCGTTGACCTGAAGGACGTGAAGGAGGTTCTCGAAATTCACCCCTTCGCCGGCGAGCCCTATTTCATAGCGATTTTTCTGGTAGGCGCCTACCAGGAGGTGATGGGGAGCTTTCACAACTTGTTCGGATTGCCGAACGAGGCTCACGTCGTCATTGGCGACGACGGCCGTTACCACATCAAGAAGATAGTTCACGGAAGCAAGATCAGCGACATGATCAGCTACGCCAGGTACGACAAGAACGTCGCGTGGGAAAATTTTCGCCGGTTGGCGGCGGCGAAGGTCGGCGCCGGCCTTATGTCGGAGGAGGACGCCAACACGCTGATAGAGCAATACGAGAACGGCATAAATCGGTATACGTACCTGGAGTAGTTGGAGGGTGTTGCGGCGCGCTTCCACCCGCCTTAGAGGACCAAGAACGAAATGATGAGAAGACAGAAAAGCTCAAAGTACCTAACTGCCCCGACGCGGCCCGTTCAGATAGACCGCGACCGTTCAATCTCCGGAATCTTGCAGAAGATGGAGGGAGCCGGTTTTCAAGCGCGTACTCTCGCCGACGCGCATAACCTGTGGATCGAGATGCTGTCCGACAACACAACGATTTTCATGGGCTTGGCGGGCGCCCTGATCTCGTCGGGTATGCGGAGGCTGCTGGCCTACCTCATAAAGAACCACTACGTGGACGTCGTCGTCTCGAGCGGCTCGAACCTCTTTCACGATCTGCACGAAACCCTGGGCCGATACCATTACCAGGCTTCTTCGGAAATGACTGACGCGGAGTTGGTCGAAGCCGGCGTTGGCAGAATGTACGATACCCTCGCCAGCGAACACGAATTCCGCGAGGCGGAAGAGTGGGTCGGGAATTTCTCCAACACAGTGGATCATTCACGCCCCTATTCGACTCGTGAGTTCCTTCACCTGTTGGGCCGCGAACTCTCGGAGATCGCCACCGAAGATGGAATACTGACCTCTTCGTACAAAGCCAAGGTCCCTATCTTCTGCCCGGCGATAGCCGATTCTTCAATAGGAGTGGGCATCGCCACATCGCGCATCGACCGTAAGAATCCGTTTCAGTTCGACGTAATCCAGGACATCGTGGAAAACTCGCAGATACTCGCGCGCTCGGTCAGCACTTCCGTCATATACTTCGGCACGGGCACGCCGAAGAGCTTTCTTCAGCAAACAGAGATCGCGGCGACGCTGCTCAAGCAGTCGATACGCGGCCATAAATACGGCATCGAGATCGGCATCGACCTTCCACCGGGCGGCTCCACGTCGGGCCGAAGCTTCGAAGAGGCGCAGACCTGGGGCCGGGTGGCTCGTGACGCGAAGACGATATCCGTGCTTTGCGATCCGACTATAGCCATCCCTATTCTGGCGACGTCGCTCTCACAGACTGGAACGAAAGCCATAAAATCACGCCGCCGTCCGCTGTTCAGTTTCGGACGCGATCTGGGGGTTAACTTCGCTTGAATTCTTAATTGATTGGGATGACCTCTTCGGAGCCCTCTTCCGGGAGGTCACTTAGATCTCTTCTCTTTTTGTACGATCCCGGTTTTATTCTCGGGAATTGCCCTTGGGTGTGCTGATCCACCTCTAATCATAATTAATGGGCGCGCTTTACCGCTTGAACGTTCTGGTCAATCGGCTCAAGACGGCTTCAGTCGCGGTCTCCAGTTCCTCGATTCTAAGAAGACGAGCAACGAAATAAAACACGAGCGCTCCTACTCCTACCGAGGTCACAACTTCCAACAGTCTCGCGCCTACCCTCGAGATGGTTTCTAAATCACGAGCCGCGCGTCCAACGCCTAAGCTAACCGCCCAGCAAACCAAGCCCATAACCGCGGAGGCTGCAAATATTTTTATCGCCGTGATAAGGGTAGCTTTTCCCTCCAGCCTGCCGATTCGCTTCCACATCATTATATAGAGGAGCCCAAAATTGATCAGCCCGACCGTCGACGCCGACAAAGCAAGCCCACGCTCCTGCAGCAGGTCAACGAGCATCCAGTTCATCACGAAATTAACCACAATAGTGAAGAGGCTTATCAACATCGGCGTCCGCGCATTGTTGAGGGCATAGAAAGCCGGCGCCAGAATCTTGACCGCTGAATAACCCGCAAGCCCCACTGCATAACAAGAAAGCGCGGCCGCTACGTGATTGGTGTCAGCGGCGGTGAAGGGCCCATATTGGTAAATCAACGCGATTATCGGCCGATTCAAAACCGCCAGTCCGACCGCGGAGGGAATCGTCAATAAGAAAGCGAGCCGAATGGAGCTTGCGATGGTGTGGCGGAACTCATCCAAGTGTTCCCGAGCCGCGCTCCTGGAAATCGAAGGAAGTGTAACAGTAGCGATTGCAACACCGAAGATTCCGATTGGAAACTGCATCAATCTGAAAGCATAGTTGAGCCACGCGACCGGCCCGTGGCCGGGTATGTACGACGCAAAGTTGGAATTCACGAAAAAGTTTATCTGTGTCGCGGCCCCGCCAATCACCGCGGGACCCATTAAGCCTAAGACTTTTCGCAACCCAGGATCGCTGAAATCAATGGCGGGCCTGAATCTAAAGCCAGCCCGCAACAGACTCGGCCATTGCACCGCGTATTGAAAGAACCCGCCGATCAACACTCCATAGGCCATGCCTATTATTCCTTCCGTCGGATTCTCTCTTATGGACGCTAACGGCCGCGAAAAGCCATGGCTTGTGAGCAGCACCGCAAAAAAAATCCCCCCGACGATGGAGCCGACATTGAAGAGGGCTGACGAGAGAGCCGGGACGCCAAACCTGTCCCGCGCATTCAGAATGCCCATTGCCTGGGCGGCGAGAGCCACAAGCAGTATGAATGGCATCATTATTCGCGTCAGCTTCACGGTTAGCGCAAACTTCTCCGGATCGCTTACGTAGCCATGCGCAAACCGAAACACTATGGGTTCCGCGAAAATGATCCCAAGTATAACCAGAATTCCAAGGATCACAATCAGCGTGGTGGCGACCAGATTCGACAGCCTGTACGCTTCTTTTTCATCTTTCGTGACCAGATACTGAGAGAACACCGTGACGAAGGCGCTCGAGAGAGCGCCTTCGGCGAAGAGATCGCGAAGCAGGTTGGGGATTCTGAACGCCATCACGAAGGCGTCGGCCGCAAAACTC
>JAHFUG010000075.1:19860-21804 GCA_023265195.1 Blastocatellia bacterium
GAAACCAAGGTAATTCACTCGGGCGAGCCCGAACCCAGAATCGAGGGATCGGTTGCAATGCCGATTTTTCAATCGGCGACCTTCGAATACGACGGAGAGGCAAGCTACCACGGCGTCAGGTACGTCCGGTTAAACAACACGCCAAACCATCTTGTACTTCACAAAAAACTAGCCGCGATCGAAAACGCCGAAGCAGCCGTGGTCACCGCGAGCGGCATGGCCGCCATAACGACCGCGCTACTGACCGTCTTGAAGACAGGCGATCATCTGCTTATTCAAGACTGCCTCTACGGCGGGACGCATGATTTCATAACAAACGACCTCCCATCTCTGGGCGTTGACCACGATTTCATCGAGGCGGACGACCCGGGCACTTGGAGGAAGAAGCTCCGCACGAACACGAAAGCAATCTACGTGGAGACGATTTCAAATCCTCTTATGCAGGTCGGCGAGTTGAAATCCGTGGTCGAGTTCGCTCGGGCAAGCGGGCTTGTGTCGATGATCGACAACACCTTCGCCAGTCCGATAAATTTCCGCCCGGCGGAGATTGGTTTCGACCTTTCGCTGCACAGTTGTACGAAGTATTTGAACGGACACTCCGACATTGGAGCGGGAGCGTGCATAGGCCGGACGGATCTGATAGAGAAGGTCCTGCACAAGCTCAACCACCTCGGGGGCTCGCTTGATCCACATGCTTGTTTTCTTCTTCACAGAGGCGTCAAAACTCTCGCATTGAGAGTAGGCCGGCAGAATGATAGCGCATTGAAGATAGCGCAATTTCTTGAAGGACTCCCCAGTGTTGAAGCAGTGAACTACCCGGGCCTCGAGAGCAATTCGTCTCACGGCCGGGCTCGATCCTTCCTGGATGGATTCGGCGGAATGATCAGCTTCGAGCCGCGAGGCGGCGTCGAGAAAGCCGAGCGATTCATGAAGAGAATCTCGATCCCAATCGTCGCGCCAAGTCTGGGCGGCGTCGAGACCCTGGTGACGCGTCCGGCGACGACTTCACATTCCGGGATGGCCGCCGAGGATCGGCGCAGGTTGGGAATCTCGGACGGACTGGTGCGAGTGTCGGTCGGAATCGAAGCAACTGAGGAACTGATCGACGATTTTGACTCGGCGCTCTCGTGATTGGAACTGGTTCAATGGAACCTACAGCTCGAGTTCCTTGATTCGGGTCAGCAGTGTCTTGTAGCTCACCCCGAGCTTCTCGGCCGCGCGAGACTTATTGTAATTGCACTCCAGAAGCGTGAGCTCGATCTTGCGCCGTTCGACCAGACGTTGGGCCCGCGCGCTAACCTCGGCGAGAGTGCCTCTCATTTCGAATCCGTTAAGCAGAGCGTCCTGCTCGCGCGGAGAGTAATCCGAAGGCGGGCTAATGTTCAAGTCCGCCGGCACGACGTCCTGCCCGCGGGCGAGGATGCAAGCCCGCTCGATGCAGTTTTCGAGTTCGCGGACGTTGCCCGGCCAATCATACTCTTCAAGCGCCCGCTTCGCTTCATCACTCAATTTCAAGGGGGCTCGCTTCAACTCACGCCCGAACTTCGCCGCGAAAAACTCCGCGAGCTGCTGAATGTCTCCCCTTCGCTCTCTAAGAGGCGGTATGCGCACCGGAAAGACCGCGAGGCGGTAGTACAGGTCTTCGCGAAAGTCCTTCGAAGCGACGGCGGTTTTCAGATCGCGGTTGGTTGCGGCAATAACGCGAACGTCGACGTCGATGTCCGACGTCCCTCCCAAGCGATTCACCTTCCGCTCCTCGAGCACCCGCAACAGCTTGGATTGAACCGCGGGCGCGATCTCGCTTATCTCGTCCAGGAAAATCGTGCCGCGGGCCGCAAGCTCGAACTTGCCGACCCGCCTTTGATCGGCCCCGGTATAGGCCCCCTTCTCATGTCCGAATAATTCGTTTTCTATCAAAGTGTCGGGAATCGCGGCGCAGTTGAT
>JAHFUG010000391.1 GCA_023265195.1 Blastocatellia bacterium
ACTCCGAACTCCGAACTCCTCACCCCGAACTCCTCACCCCGAACTCCGAACTCCTCACCCCGAACTCCTCACCCCGAACTCCTCACCCCGAACTAGTTGGGAGCGTTTCTCTGCTTGTAAACAAACACGAAGACTCCGGCGAAGATTGCGACGGGCGGCAATAACAACACCAGCACGGCCAGGTTGATTCCGTTCGCCGCCGCCGCGGCGTCAGGCGAGCCTTCGATTGCAGCCTTGCACATAGGGCACTGCGCCGACGCCGAACCGACGGCGATGATCGCCACGCCGAGGATCGCGGCGCCAATGTGCTTCAAGCATCTCTTCATCGCGACATCCTAACACCCGAGGGCGATCTTCGAGCAACTATCTCAGGTGCAAAAGCCGAAAGCCGTCCGGAAACAAAATCAACATAAGGCACAAGCATACGACCGTAGCCGGCACGATTGTAAGCACCAGGCTCATTCGCTCGAATCGCAGATGCATGAAATAAGCAACGATGAGCGCCGCCTTGATAATGGACGCGCCCATCAAGATGGTTAGCATCAGATCTTTTCTCAACTGGACGTATCCAAGGAACACTTCGAGTCCGGTCAAAGCAAGTAAAGCAATCCAGACAAAAATGAAAAGAGAATTCTTGCCGCCATGCGAATCCGCTTCTCGGGCCTCAGCCGCGGCGTGAGCCTCGCTCGAAGCCGGCTCGTCATCAATAACGAACTTTTCATGGAACCAGCCGCTTCTAATCCCGAACAAGATCGGCGGAGTGGCGAATAACAGCGCAACCAGCAGCGCCGCCAGCACGAAAAACAGATCGTCGGTCCCGCCACGGAACTGAGACGTCCCGGCGTCCCAAAGCGCCGCCAGCACCGCCAGCCCGGCAAGCAGCAACAACGTCATGTTGAAGAATTTCGTCTCCTTCACCCGATGTTCCATTCGACTCCTCCCCAAACCTAAAAACAATTCCTAATCCGAGCCACGCCGCTAGCTTGGTTTGATCGACAACAAATAGATCAGCGGAAACACAAACATCCACACGAGGTCGACGAAATGCCAGTACAGTCCGCTGACTTCGACGTGTTCTTCGTCAAACCGCTTGATGAACAACGCGATGACGCCCAGATAACACAGTCCCGAAAAGACGTGGAACATGTGCAGGCCTGTAATTCCAAAGAACGTGGCTCCGAATAGCGGCGAGGCGCCAGGCCACATCTTGAGCCACTCTTCAGGCAACTCGAACGCCATCAATCCGTCACCGATCAGGTGACCCCATTCGATAAGGTGCAGGACAACGAACGCGGCGCCGAAAAACATCGTCGCGAATATCCACTTGCGCGCCGTTCTTTTGTCTCGCCGCTTCGCCGCCGACACGGCCATTACCATTGTCAGGCTGCTCGACAACAGGCACAGAGTCATCACCGAGGAAAACACTATGCTAGGGAAAAAGGGAAAGGGCTTCGGCCACTCCACGCTGGCGATTCGCGCGTAGCTGTACGCGAACAACAACGCCCCGAACGTCAGCGAGTCGGACATGATGAACAGCCACATTCCGAGCTTCTTGTGCCCGACTTTGTAGGGCAGCGCGCCGCCGTCCCACTCCGATGCGCCGGCATAGCTTTCAACACCCGCCTCAGACATCCATCACCTCCACCTTAGAGCCTGAACCAGCAGGCTCTTCACCGCTCTCGATTAGTCCGGAAACATCAAACTCGCGCGGCCTCGCCGCGCGAACAATTACTCGATCGCTATTTCCAAAAAAACAGCAACAAAAACAAATACACCCAGAGCCCGTCCATGAAATGCCAATACAACGCCGTAATCTCCACGGCGGCCGCCCGGCCTTCTTCGAATTGGCGGCGAATCCCCTTGAGCGTGACGAAGCACATGGCGGCTATTCCACCTATGAGATGAAGGCCGTGCAAGCCCGTCAACAGATAAAAAAACGAACTGTGAGGATTACTCCTCATGAAGATTCCCTGAGCCACCAGACTCTTGAATGCAATAAACTGCCCAACCAGGAAAACTCCGCCGAGCATCGTGGACAAGCTCATGTATCGCTTGAATCGGCCGTAGGCTCCGCTAGAAAACGCCCTTCGCGCGATATCCACGGTAAGGCTGCTGAGCAGTATCACAACGGTGTTCAACCAGAGAACACGCGGCATCGTCAGCGCCACCCAATCGGTGCCGCCATCCTGTCCCCGCCACTTGTAGCGAAATATGTAGGCGCTTGTGAGCGCGACGAACAACATCATTATGCTGGCAAGAGCCGCCCACATTCCGATTCGGTACTTCTCCGGCTGATACTGATCTCGCTGAATCCGATCCGGTCCGCGCCCTCCATTGCCCCGGAAGCCATTACCGCCGCCCGAGCCCAAATCCGGCCCGGCCTTCACGATCGTCTCCGTTGTCACCACCGTCGTTCCCATTACTGCTTCACCTCGCGCGATACTAACCGCCCGCCTTTGCTCCGGTGGGATCGGTCTGCATTACGAAGTCGGTTTTTGCGCCGGGCACGCTATATTCATAAGGGCCGTGATAAACAGTTGGCTCGTGGCCGCCGAAGTTGTCATGCGGCGGCGGAGACGGAATAGTCCACTCGAGCGACGTCGCCTCCCACGGGTTCACGGCCGCTTTCTTTCCCTTGTACAAGCTCCACGCCAGGTTGATGAAGAACAGTATCTGGACCGCCGCCGTGAAGAACGCCGCGTACGAGACGAACTTCGTCACGGGAACTATGCCCTTGAGATACTCGAACCCCTCGCCGGTGACTTCGTTCCAGTGGAAGGCGTATCTTCGCGGCGCGCCGACGATTCCCATGATGTGCATGGGAATAAAGATCGCGTTGACGCCGATGAACGTCAGCCAGAAGTGCAGCTTGCCGACGCCCTCAGCCATCATTTTGCCGAACATCTTTGGAAACCAATAGTACGTCCCGGCGAACATCCCGAAGATGGCCGCCACACCCATGATCATATGGAAGTGGCCTACGACGAAGTATGTGTCGTGCAGTTGAAGATCGAGCGAGGTCTGTCCAAGGAACATGCCGGTCACCCCGCCCGAGACGAACAAAGAGACAAACCCGATCGAGAACAGCATCGCGGTCGTGAATCGAATCCTGGCGCCCCACAACGTCCCAAGCCAATTAAAGGTCTTGATCGCGGACGGCACACCGATCGTCAGCGTGATCAAAGAGAACATCATCCCGGTTCTCGGATCCATACCGCTGATGAACATGTGATGGCCCCACACGAAGAAGCCCAATAGTCCTATGGCGAATATGGCGTACACCATCGCGCGGTATCCAAAGATGGGTTTGCGCGCAAAGGTCGCGAGAATATGCGAAGTGGCGCCCATTCCTGGAAGGATCGCTATGTAAACTTCGGGGTGCCCGAAAAACCAGAACAGATGTTGCCACATTATCGGCGATCCGCCGCCGTGTTCGGTGATCAGCTTGTCATTGACATAGAGGTTCGCCGGAATAAAAAAGCTCGTGCCGGCCACATGATCGAGGAGCAACAGGACTCCGCCGGCCAGAAGCACCGGGAATGAAAGCAGCGCAAGCACCGCCGTCGTAAACCATCCCCAGCAACTCAGCGGCAGCCGCGTGAGCGACATGCCCTTGGTCCGCATGTTGAGCATCGTGGTGATGAAATTCAGCGCGCCCAATAACGACGCGATGCAGAAGAGCGCGATGCTTATTATCCACAGCACCACACCCTCGGTTTGTCCTTTCTGTCCCGACGCTTCACCCAGCGCGCTTAGCGGCGCGTATCCGGTCCAGCCACCGATCGGCCCGACCACTCCGGTTTCCACGAAGATCGCGCCGATCATCGCGACAAGCGCGAGAAACGTCGTCCAGAACGAGAGCATGTTCAAGACCGGAAACGCCATGTCGGCGGCCCCAATCTGAATCGGCAGGAAGTAGTTTCCGAATCCGCCCTGTGGCGCCGTCGTGAGCACGAAGAACACCATGATCGTCCCGTGCATCGTCACCAGCGAAAGATACAGCTCCGGCGAGATCGTCCCGTCCGCGGCTGCGTTGGGGAATATCCACTTTAGAAAGCCAAACTGCTGGCCCGGCCAGCCAAGCTGTAAGCGCATCAGCACCGACATGGTCATACCGACGATCACGGAAAAGATCGCGAGGAAATAATATTGAATTCCGATGATCTTATGATCGACGCTGAATATGTATTTCCTTATAAACCCCGTCGGCGGATGATGCGCGTGAACGGCGGCCTCATGCTCTGCCATATCTTTGTCTCCCGTGAATCGTTTCGGATCTACCCTTCTCCGCGTCTGACTCTCGAAAAGGCGAGTCGTGCATGTCGGAAGTTTCACAGTCACAAAAGGCGCGGAAGTCACAGAGATAAGAAGATAGCACGTCCCGGTTAGCCCGCATTCTTGTAGCTTGGGCCCTCCCAGCAATTTTCTCTTGTGATCTTGTGCATCTTTGTGGCTGATATTTTATTTCCGCCGAGCACCACACCATTCGAACGCCAACTAATTCCCTCCCCGAAACTCGCCCGCTACTTGCCTGTCCCCTTGTCCTTCAACCATTTCTCGAAATCGTCTTCCGGCAAAACGTCCATGTAGCTCTTCATCTTGTAGTGGCCGGCCCCGCACAGCTCGGCGCACGCCAGCTCATAATGCCCGGGCTTCATGGGCGTGAAGTGAACGTTGATCGACATTCCAGGAACGAGGTCCTGCTTGAATCTGAGATTCGGAACGAAGAAGCTGTGAATGACGTCCTTCGATTTCAGTATCAGCTTCACCGGCCGGTTGGCCGGCACGGTTATCGTCGAAGCGACTATATCGTCATCGCCGGCCGGATCCTTTGAATCGCGTCCGAGCGGATTCCCGGTCGAATCATTCATCAGTTTCGGATCCGTTTTCCCCAGTACGCCGTCCGCGCCGGCATAACGAAAGTTCCAGGCGAACTGTTGAGCCGTCACCTCGATCGTGAGTGAACCCGCGGGCGCGTCGTGAAAGTGAAGGCTTGCCCACACCTGCTGACCAAGCACCCCGAGCGTCACGAAGACCGCCGCGGTTATCAAGGTCCACGTCACCTCGAGCTTGTTGCTTCCATGCGAGTACGTCGCCGCGCCCTGCTTGCCGCCGCCGAATCGAAAGACGACGAAGCCAAGCGCTACCTGCGCCAGCACGAAAGCCGCCGCCACTACGAACAGCGTGCGCATGAACTGCGCGTCCACCAGTGATCCGTGTTCGGTGATTGATTCGGGGAACCACCATTTCTTGACCGCGAACATCCACACCGCCGCGGCTGTTATTATCCAAAGCAGCAGCCCTAGAGCTTTGCCCATATAGTCTCCTCGATTCATCACACGCGATCCAGCACCATCAATCCAAAAAGCGCGGGCAGGTACAACACCGAAGCCAGCAACAGCCTCCGCGCCTGCCACTTTGTCTTCACGACGGCGGCGCGGATGCTGTAATACAGCAACAGACTCCCCAGCACTATCGCACCGTAGAGATACAAATCGCCGGCTACATGAACCAGGACCGGCAGCAAACTGACCGGCACGAGCGTAAGCGCGTAGATCACGATCTGTTGACTGGTGACGCGGTAATCCGGCTCGACGGCCGGCAACATCTTTATGCCGGCCCGAGCGTAATCATCGCGATACATCCATGCGATCGCCAAGAAATGGGGAAACTGCCACAAGAACAGAATCGCGAACAACACCCAGGCCTCGACCTCCATGACGCCTCGCGCGGCGACCCATCCGATGAACGGAGGCATGGCCCCTGGAACAGCCCCAACGACGGTTGAAAGCGAAGTCCTTGTCTTGAGCGGCGTATATAAGAAGAGATAGCTTGCCAGCGTGAAGACGCCTAAGGCCGATGTTAGCGGATTAATCGCCAATGCAAGATAGACAGTCGCGCCGCCCGCCAGAATCGCGCCGAACAAGAGCGCACGGCCCGGAGCGAGTTTCCCCGACGGCAGAGGCCTCGCCTCGGTCCTATGCATCAAGCCATCGAGACCGCGTTCGATATACTGGTTGAGCGCGCTGATACCCGAGCAGAGCAAGGCGATGCCGAACGACAGGCTGCCGAGTTTCGCGAAATCCACGCCATTTTTCGATCCAAGGCAGAATCCAGCCGCCGCCGTGAGAACGACAAGCGTCGTAATGCGCGGCTTGGTCAACTCGACGTACGCCGAGAATATCTCTCGGCCACTCCGGCTGGCGATTCGAGCCGTTACGGGCCCTTCAACCGCGCTACTAATAAATGATGACTCCATGACTCCTAAAAACCCCGATTCGCAAAGACCTCACTCGCAGTCAAAGAATGAACGCTCGCCTCCGCGCGCCCTCCGCTCTTAGGCGCCCGTAAAATCACCGCGGAGGCGCGTAGAAGGAAACCCAGCTTTCAACGCGGTCACTCGGCGATTGCCCGCGAGTGCATGCCGAAGCCCGTGGCCCCTGCCACCAGAATCTGATTGCTTCGCATCGCGAAAACCAGAATCGCCGCGAGAGTCAGCGCTCCAACAACCACGTGAGCCACCGTCAGCGACACCATCGGCTCAATCGGCTGCGCGTCGCCCACCGATCTAATTCTCGCTACGTACGCCGCGATTCCGAGCGCTACCTGCAACATCAGCAATCCGAAAGACGCCAGCGCCGGTCCGCGCAGATAACTCTCTTCGCCGTGATCCCGCAACGTACGAACCACCGTCCTCGAAATCAATAGGGAAACGACGAGCGCTCCAGTCACGTGCGGAATGATCCCTAACGCGCCGTGCCGAAACCCAGCGCCCAAGACAAGCTGAATCAACACCGCCGCAACCGTCACCACGCTGAGTCTGCTTAACGATACGCCTCCGGCGTCATCGCGTGTGGTTCTCGATTCGTTCCAGCTTCGAGATGTGATCACCGCTATCGCGACCACGAGTCCAAAGAAGCTCTGCGCTATCAACGCGTGCGGAACGGCTATACCGGCTTTGTACGCCGGCGCCAGAACTCGCAACCCGCCGATCGCCGCTTGAAGCACGACTCCGCACAACGCGACAATCGACAACACGCGAAGCGGTTTTGAAGCCTGCTTTGTCTGCCAGACGAACGCCGCAAAGGCAAGCGTGAGAAACCCGACCGCTCCAGCGATCACTCTGTGAGAGAACTCGAATCGGACGTTTGCCTTGAATTGATCCGA
>JAHFUG010000392.1 GCA_023265195.1 Blastocatellia bacterium
CGTTCATCCCCACGACGTCGGCACGGTATTGGATTTCGAAGGCGTCGCCGTGCGAACCGGCCATCTTTGCGCCCAGCCGTTAATGCAGCGCTTCGGCATGTCAGCCGCGACCCGCGCATCGTTTGCGTTTTATAACACGAAAGAAGAGATCGATGCTCTGGCGGCTGGAATCCGAAAGGTCAGGGAAGTCTTTGGAAGCGTAAAAAATTAAATTCCCGTTTTGAGTTGCGCCGGCACGAGATGAGGGCCGCCTGTGAAGTGAGAACTTCACCGCGGAGACGCAGAGACCGCGGAGAGGGACGCAGAGGGGGCTTACACTCTCCGCGGCGTTCTTAGCGTTCTCCGCGACTCCGCGGTGAAGTCCTCACTTAACCAGCGGTCCTCATCTCGTGCCGGCGCATAGATAGTTGAAAACGGGAAGTTATGGTTTTCGCCTCGGTAGCTTGATTCCACGGGATGGCGAATTACATGTAAGATATTCCGCACGGTGGCGGCTCACGCTGATTTTGTCGTCACTCCTTTATCGTGTCGCCGAGTTGTTTTATTCGCTTGAGTTCTTCCTCGAACCGCGCGCGCTCCTCCGGATCAAGATGCGAGCGCGACACCTCGATGTACTTCTTGAGATGCTCCTCGGCTTTTCGATACTTCTGCTGGCTCTTGTACGCTTGATACAGAGTGAAGTGCGCGTCCGGATAATCCTTCAGGTAGGGTATTACTTCCATGAATCTCAACGCTTGCTCGCCGTCTTGAATCGCTTGAGGCACCTGTCCCTTGAGCAGGTAATTCTGAGCGCTGAGGTCAAGCGCAAGAGCCAACCGGCCCTTGTCCGAGGATTCCTGGGCCAGCTTCATTGATTCCTGAATGTGCTTGCGGGCCTCGTCAAGCGACGCTTCGCGGCCGGCGATCCCCTCATCCAACTCGACCAACAGGTTCAGGGCATGAGCCAGATGGTAGTGCGACTCCGCCACTGCCGTCTTGTTCAAGTAGCTGCCACCGTTAAACAGCACGTGCGAGATAGACAACCGGGCGAGGCCGTGCGCCATCGAGACCTTCTTGTGCGACACTTCATCGAAAAGCCTCAGCGCCTTCTCGGCCTCCTGGATCGATTGCTTCAGCTTTTCCTTCGACTGAAAGTTGGTGAGAACGTCGGCAAGAACCATATGCGCCGCCGCATAATTCGGGTTGCTGTTGATTGCGCGCGTCAACTGCCGTTCGGCCCCGAGATAGTCGCGCCGCGACAACAGCACGTCCGCGTAACGCACTCGAGCTTCTTCGAATTCAGGATGATTTCTAATCACCTCCCTGAGTTCTCTTGCCGCTTCCTCGACGTCGGAACCGCCGCGAAATTTTGCTTCCGCTAGGAGGGTCTTTGTTTCATAGTCGGAAGGCTTGAGGTCAAGAGCGCGTTTGAAACTGATCGCCGCGGCTTTTTGCCGGCCCAACGATTGCTCGGCCCTGCCCCGATACACGAACGCCTGCTGATAAGCTCCGCCGTTCGCCTCCGCCGCCCGGCTGAACAGTTGAATGGCGGCTTCGAACTTCTGTTTATTGAACTCGTCGATGGCGTCGCGAAAGAGCTGCCTGGCCCGATCCGTGGGCGTGGCCGGTTCCTGCAGAAAGACGTTGATCTGGCGGCTGGCCTGATCAACCGCGGCGTCCTGGGAGCCTTCGCTAAAGCTGAGATTGACTTCCACGGACTGCGTCTTGCCGGCCGCGACCTGCACCCGCTCGACCGACGTTATCTCACCCTTTACGAAGGAGAGATTGCGCAAGCCGGCCTTCACCTTCACCGTGCGCGCCGCGTGGCTGTCCAGCGTGCAGATGGGCGCTCCGTCAATAGCGACCTGCACGCCGTCGATGTCCGGCGTGCGGATCTTCAGCAAGCCGTACTCGCCGCCCGCGCCGGAATCGGGATAGGGCGTGACCGACAATGCGATTTTGTTTGCTTCAAGAGTCGTCGACGTCGAGATCGGATGTTGTTTTCCATCGGTGAGCTTGCCGACGCTGTCGCGCAGATACGTCTTCAATTCCAGAAAGGTGACAATGCCGTCAAGATCCGAGTCGGCCAGTCCTCCCAACGCCTCAAGCAGGCAATAGGTGAACACGCCATGAGCGAAATCGTCGGATTCAAGCGACGACTCCGTTTGATCGGCCGCCGAGATGAAGCCGACGCCCTCCGGTATTTTTTCCATCTCGTGGATGAAGCGCTCATTAGCGCGAGCTACGTCGTTCACGCCCCGCCCCGCCATTTGTACGCCCGCGCTGTTGCAGGTGTCCGCGATGACCAGCCCTCTCTTCGCGGGTATCTCGCGAACGATTTCCTGAACGAACTCCATCCTGATGGCCGTTCCCGTAAGGTCGCTCAGATCGGTGTCATAAAGGACGAAACGCGGAACCTCGACCGTTCGCTTTGACGCAGGGTCGAGTTGCTGGGCCAGCATTCCATGGGCGGCGATGTAAATCATGAAGTAGTCATTGGGCTTGGCCTGTTTGAGAGACCCAAGGGCGCGCTCAACGGCGGCCCGAGTCGCTTGCTCATCCTTGAGCAAGATCATGTGACCGCCTTCTTTTACGTCCCGAAACTCGCCCCCTTCCGGACTGCTTAGAAAGTCGTACATCGCCTGGGCGTCATCGGCGGCGTACTTGAGGTTGGGGATCTTGTTGCCGCCTATATCCAGGTCTCCCTTTTCGTAGCGAGACACGCCGATCACGACCGCCCACAGATTAACGTCCGCGCGAACTCGTGATTCGTTACGGGCCGTTCCCACTACCACGATCTCGCGCTTCGTCTGTTCCGCGGATGCGGCCGGCCGCACCGGCGGGAAACCGATCAACGAGAAAAATAGTATCGTGACCGCGAGCAGCCGGCTGCGTCCTGCCACCGGTGGACATGTGAACGGAAGCGCGGGCCGGCGCCTGGCTGCCGCGTCAGAGGACTTGATGATCTCGAATTTCGATGATTGCGTATTCACGAATTCACTTACGGCCGAATTTTGGGTTTGTCGAACGTGGGCGGCTGCGCCGGCGACGGTGAGTCTTCGGTCAACTTCTTGGCCGCGACCGCTCCGCCGACGCCGGCTGCGACGATCGCCACGACGGCGGCGGCTGACAGCCCGCCGGCGGCGGTAGTGGCGACGCTCATCGAGCACGTTGCATTCGTACCCGGCACGGATGCGGTGATGGAAGATGTGGAAGCAGCATTAACCGCGGTAAACGGCACCTGCACCAGCCCCTGTGACGTGGTGGTAAGAGTGACCGTGGCCCCGGCGGCGCTACCTGACCCAAGCATGCCGCTTCCGGCAACGGCGACTATGACCGGCAGGTCGGGCACCGGTTTATCGTGATCGTCGGTGACCCTGAACTGAATCTGCACGGTGCTGCGAGCTTTCACGCTGATGCTAGCTCTGCCGCCCACCGGACGTATTAAGTATTTGCGCTGTGGACTCGGCGTCTCCGTCTGCACGTCGCCCGCTGAGACGGTGAGAAAGGGCTTTGACTCTCGCTCGCCAACGCGGAAAGCCGCGCCGCCCGATGCAATGTACGCGGAACCGAGACACTCGATGTATGCGCCGGCGTCTTGCCGCAACCCTGCGCGCATATTGCCCCTGATTATCGATGCTATCAATATCTTGCCGGTCTTGCCGCCAGGCAAGCCGCCCGTCACCGAGGCGAGCCTTGCGATCGCCCGGTTCTCGAGAGTGACGCTGCCAATGGAGTCAAGTGATAACCGCACGCCGCCGACTGGAGCTTCTATCAGATCGCCGCTCCACACAAAGCGAGCGCCGCCAAGCGCCCGGCCATTCACTCGCACAGGTTCCACCGATTCGAGAACGCCCATCGGCCCGATTGAGCCGTCCGCGTATAGGCGAAACGATTTCTCCGCCGAGCGCTCTTCCCCGCCGGCGTCCGCCGCCGCGAGCGTGGGACCCGCGGACAGAATGACTATCATGGTCATGCCAACAAATGTGTGCGTCTTCATGGGTTGCTCTCCTTCCAGGCGCTTTAACGGCTGCGCGGCTTCAGGGTCCAGTGAGGCAACGTCACGGAGGCCGCCGACAAACCTCCGTTCGCTTGTACGATCGCTCTTTGTGCCGCCGCTGTTACGGCGGTCAACGCGCTCCTGGCGCAGACCATTCCTCCGCTTGTTGTAACGCAGACGTCAACGGCCGTGATTTCAGGATGACCCGCCAATCCCGATCCGGTCTGGTCTATGATAAAACTCTGACCCGGAACCAGGCCGGCGGTAGCGATTAGCGCCGAGAGATCTTCCGTGTGAGGAGCGCCCACCGGCGCATTGGCGCCGTCCAGGAACTGATACGTGACCCCGCTGATTCCGCCGTAGTCTGAATCATAGAGGCCGAAAGTGATCGTGAAGCCATCGCCTGATTTGGTGAATCTCACGGGCGTCCCCGCCGAACCTGATGGAGAGATCAACACTGGCTGGTCGCTGACGGTCGCGGTCAAACTCAATGTCATGTTCGTGAGGAGGATGGGATTCATAACCGTGATGGAGGATCTGAGGTTCTTAGGGAGAACGGCGCCGGCCGACAGGTTAGCCACGCGTCCGACCGGCCCCGGTATCGACGGCCGGAACTCGACTCGGAAATCCACGGACTGACGGGCGGGAATCGACACCGGCGGCACAATTGGCGTGCTAACTCCGCCGCGGAAGATCGTGAAGAAGCCGCCGTCATTCGAATCGGTGATTTTGCCGCCCGCCAGATCCAATCGCTTGATCGAGAACGTCAGGGTCTGAGGTGTGTCACAGGTGTTCGAGACGGTAAACGCGCGAGACACGGGCGCCGCTAAAACCGCGGGTAAAACCGTTCCAAAATCCAGCGCTGAGGAACCAAGGATTGCGGTTTCGCACGGCCCGGCAATGCAGTTCGAGAACTCCGACGTGTTACCCGAAGAATCGGTTGCCGTCGCGGTTATTACCTGACCACCCGTGAGCAACACCGGCAGACTGACGTTTATCGCGGCAGTGCAATTGCCGGACGTGGTCACGGTCGTCGCGCCGAGAAACCGCTGTCCCTCTCCATTGCCCGTGGAATCGCATGAGTCGTTGAAAAAGAATTCGATTCTGAACGTCGTGCCGGGCGTGCTGTTAAGAATGCCAGCGATGGTTATGCGCCCACCGGCGTTGGCCGCCGAAGTAAGCACGGGAAAGTTCTGTAGATTGTTCGGCCCGATGTCGGCGTCGCAGGGATCATTGGCCGTCAGCTCGAGCGAGGCTGGGTTGATTGGCTGGCCGCTGTTGGTTGGTTCGGGGAGGTCAAAGGCGATTCCAGGACCGTTATTGGAGAATATCGAGTTGCCGAGGATCGAGTTATTGATTCCGCCGGAAAGCAGCACTCCTACTGCGTTAAAGGCGATGATATTACCAGTGGGGAGACCGTCTCCAGCGATGCCTCCAATCACATTGAAGTTACCGCCGCCGGCGCCAAAGAGCGCGCTCTCCCCCAGGTGCGCCGATGAACGGGAGATGGACGCTCGTTCCGTGGAGGCGCTGTCGCCAAGAGGAGTTCTCTCGCCTATTTGCACTCCCGCCCTTGCGTTTCCCAGCGCGGTGACGCGATCCGAGGCCACGCCTATAACGTTGCTTTGGACCAGGTTCCCTTGGACGCTCGTGGCCGGCCCGAGCCCGCCAATCGTTATTCCGTTAAAACCGTTTCCCGAGATAACGTTGTTTGACACTATTGCATCTCGGCCGTTCAAGAGAACGCCATGCCGAGTGTTCGGCAACGGGGCGCCGCCGCCGGCACTCACTCCAATGTAGTTTCCCGATATGATGTTGCTGTAGGGTAAGTCGCCGTCTGAGCCGGCCAGGAGCACGCCGTCGCCTCTGTTGCCCGAGATGATATTTCGAGCCGCGGTGGCCAGCCCTCCGATCTGATTACCGGTTGCGCTCTCGAGAACCACCACGCCTCCAATCAAGCCGCTCGGTGTTCCGTTTTGCGCGCCGTTTCCAAGCGCCGCCGCGCCGCTGCTGTTCGTGCCGATAAAGTTGCCTTGCACTTTGTTTCCATTGGCCACCGTCAATTGCTCGTTCCTTCCACCATTGTCCCGCAACATGACACCCGCGAGCGTATTTCCCGATATCACATTACGAGCCCCCGTTAGGGTCCCTCCGATGATGCTGTTGGACGAGCCGTTGCAGACGACGCCTGCCGCATTGCCAATTCCCGGCGCGCTATTCGAGTTCGTGCCGAGCAAATTTCCTTCGACGATGTTCCCGCTCCTCTCGAGCAAACGGATTCCCGCGCCTCCGAAGACGTCGCCGTCCGCAACGAAGCCTCTTAACCGGGTGATCGCAAGACCTCGAATCGTGCTGGCGCCGGTATTTATAACCAGACCGTCGGCCCTCTCCGGCAGGCCCGATCCGTCCAATTCCACAATGCGCGCCGGCGACTGCGTGGTTCCATCAATCGTGACCGGGTCCGTTATAGAGGGCAGCGGTCCAAGCAGCCGAATTCTTCCGCCGAAGTCCGAGATACTGAAGGTAATCATGTCCGCGCCTATCGAGGCGTTCGCCTTGTTGATCGCATCTCTCAATGAGCCCGGAATCGCGGGGTCGCTCGCATTGTCCTGGTCGTTGGTGACGGTGAAGACCGTCAGGGCCTCCGTGGTTGCGACCGCCAGCGCGTTAGGACCGGTCTTGAGGACGACGAGATCGCTCAACGCATCTTCATTCAATCGCATCGGCAGCACCGCGATCGGCTCGCCGTCTATGTCCAGAGTGATTGCCGACCGGTCGGTCGGCCGGCCTGGCTCCTCGCCTTCAGCGGGCGGCCTGTAGCCGAGAATGTGAATTTGGTGGTTTGCTGAATCAACTATCAGAAGGTCATCCGCGGGTGAGCCTGAAACTCGCGAACAAACCAGTTGGGTTGCCTGGGGCCAGGCGCTTGAAAGTGGGAGATCGATGGACCACTCATCGCGTTTCTCTCCCGCCTTCCGCTCACGCTCTTCCGTTCGGCTTGCCACGTAGACCACGCCCTTCGCCGACAATAAGGCGATGTGCTTATTGTTGTCACCCACGAAGTCACCCAGGGCGACGCCGCGCGCGGAAAACGCCAGAGAGATAGTCTGAATGACGGCCGGTGCAACTTCCGCTTGCCGCAACTCCCCCAACGAAAGTCGTCGGTCTCTTCC
>JAHFUG010000393.1 GCA_023265195.1 Blastocatellia bacterium
TCGGCGAGCTTTTTGCGCGCGACTCGCTGAGGTTGAGGGAGTTTACGCGAATGACTTGCGATCTCATCAGAAACATCCGCGCGCTGCGAAAGCCGGTCATAGCTTCGCTGAACGGGACGGTCGCGGGCGCGGGCGCCGCCATTGCGCTTGCATGCGACCTGAGGATCGCTGCTCCCGCGGCGAAGATCGCGTTCTTGTTTGTCAAGGTCGGTCTTGCCGGCGCCGATATGGGAGCCGCGTTTTTACTGCCCCGCGTGGTCGGCCTCGGCAAGGCGGCTGAGCTACTGTATTCGGGCGACTTCATCGCGGCCGACGAGGCGCGCCGCATAGGCTTGTATAACATGGTGGCGCCGGAAGGCGAACTTGAAGCGGAGACGATGAAATGGGCGGAGCGGCTGGCTAACGGCCCGAGTTTCGCGATCGGCATGACCAAGGCTGCATTGAATATGGAGCTCAATATGAGCTTGGATCAGGCTCTGCAAGCCGAAAGCGAAGCGCAGGCGATCTGCATGATGAACCCCGACTTCCGCGAGGCCTACGAAGCCTTTGTTAATAAGCGCCCTCCTTCTTTTAACGGCGAACCGTCTAGTGGTGCTCGGCAGAAACTGCCAAACCGGGAAAGCCGCTGATCTGCGCGGATCAGCGTTACGTAGTCGGCGCAAATCAGTGGCTTTCCCGGCCTGACAACTTTCGCCAAGGACCACAGGGACGCAATCAGGAACAATATGTCTTTTGGTCTACCTTTCAAGGACAAGCCACCTCGGCTCTCATACGGCGGCTACCTCAAAATTAATGAGCTGATTTCGCTGCAGCAGCTTCATTCGGATCCGCTTCAGCATGACGAGATGTTGTTCATAATAATTCATCAAGTTTACGAATTGTGGTTCAAAGAGCTGCTTCACGAACTCGATACCGTGATCGTGCTGCTAAGCCGGGAGGAGGCGCTCAACGCCAACCGCTTACTGAGAAGATGCATAGAAATCGAAGAGGTGCTGGTGAATCAAGTCGGTGTTCTGGAGACGATGACGCCGATGGATTTTCTGGCTTTTCGAGATCACTTGATGCCCGCCAGCGGATTCCAATCGGCCCAATTCAGGGAGGTCGAGATCGTCTCCGGCCTTAAGGACCCGCATGTTCTCGAGAACTACGCCGCGGACTCCGTGGAGCGTAAGCGGCTTCAGGACCGCCTCGCAAGGCCGACCGTTGGCGATGCATTCTACGGGCTCCTCAGCAAGCGAGGATTCAATGTGCAAGGCGCTGCGGACGAGGAAAAACGAGGCCCCGGGTCCGAATACATGGAGGAGATGGTTAGGCTTTACGAAGAGGCCGAGAAACACTACGATCTATTCTTGCTTGCCGAAAGTCTTATCGAATACGACGAGTTTTTCTTGTTGTGGCGGCTACGGCACGTCAAGATGGTCGAACGGATGATCGGAAGCAAGACCGGCACTGGTGGAAGCGAAGGAGCCGCTTACTTGAACAAAACGGCCGAGCGGAGGTTCTTCCCCGATCTTTGGACGTTGAGAACATACCTGAGCAACAGAAGCGGCGGCTGCAACGGAGCCGTCAACGGAGGGAGTCATGGATGAGCTACTGCAATGGAGAGCCGAGTTCCCAATCCTCGATAAGACCGTCTACATGATCAGCCATTCGCTTGGCGCGATGCCGAAGCGGACCAAGGACAGCTTGCAGGAGTATGCCGATATCTGGGCCACACGGAGCATACGGGCCTGGGAGGAGGGCTGGTGGGAGATGCCGCTCACGGTTGGAGATTCGATCGGCAAGATCATTGGAGCGGGGACCGGAGAAGTTGTGATGCATCCCAATGTCTCGATCTGCCAGTCAGTCATTGCGTCATGCTTTGACTGGACCGGCCGGCGTAACAAGGTTGTCTGCGAAAGCCTGAACTTTCCTTCCAATCTTTACATCTATCACGCTCTCGAAAAGGTTGGCGCGCGAGTTGTCACCGTGCCTTCCGAAGACGGAATCACCGTTCCGCTTGACCTGTTGCTTGACGCGATCGACGAAGAGACGTTGCTGGTTCCGGTTTCTCACGTGATATTCCGCAGTTCGTTTATCCAGGATTTGAAGGCGATTACCGAGAAGGCGCACAGCGTTGGAGCGATGGTGGTAGCGGATATCTATCAATCGGCTGGGACCGTTCCGTTGAACGTGAAAGAGATCGGGTTGGATTTCGCAACCGGGGGTTCGGTCAAGTGGCTCTGCGGCGGACCTGGCGCAGGGTACTTGTACGTGAAACGAGAGCTTTGGCCTGGTCTCGAGGCGCGATTGACCGGTTGGATGGCCCATAAAGACCCATTCGCTTTCGCAGCGGGCCATAACGAATACGCTGACAGCGCTTTTAGATTCCTGAATGGCACGCCGAACATTCCTGGCATGTACGCCGCCAAATCCGGATATGAAATCATCAACGAGGTGGGAGTCGAGAACATCAGGGCCAAATCGTTGCGGCAGACTGAACGGTTGATAGAAATCGCCGAGGACGCTGGATTCAAGATCAACTGTCCGCGAAACGCGGCGCAACGCGGAGGCACTGTGGTGATAGACGTTCCACACGGAAAAGCGGTAACCACGGAACTCCTTCGGCGCGATTTTCTTGTTGATTACCGGCCTGGCGCCGGCATCCGCGTCGCGCCTCATTTCTATACGAAGGACGAGGAACTCGACCTCACGGTAAGAGAGATTAGGTCGATCCTGGATACTCGCGCATACGCGAAACACGACGCCGCATCAGCGGAGACGGCTGCCGACTAAGAAAACAAATCGCATCTTCAAGTGATCTTCTGTCGCCGAGTGGGGTGTTTTTCGCCATTCTCTTGGCTAAGAGAATGGTCTTTTACCCCAGCCTGCCCGCAAATCTCAACTTGCTGCTGAAGTTTTGACTACATCTTCCGTGTTTCAAAAAAATTTTCTTGATCGAAAGAATTCTTTGCATGGAGTCGGCGAAAAAATACGTCTTAGATTAATGAAGGGAAAAAAAGTTCGAATACGCAGGAGAGGTTAATATCAGGACAGGTTTTAATAAAAGGTCAAGGCTTCATAATCCGGCGGTCCCCTCCGCTCAAGCAAGAACAACCGCTGGACGCAGCCGGTCCTGCCAAAATCGACCGGTTGTAATTCCCGGACGAACTCGTTCACACCTAAATCCCCTTTTCGTCCGGGGTCTGAGCCTCAACCCTGCCTACGGAAGCCGTCGCCCAATCCCATTGGGAGACGGGGGCTCAAATTAGGCGTGAGAGGTAACTGGCGAGCCTCTCACGCCTTTATTTCATTGAAGCTCCCAATTAACACTTCATGCTAATCCCACGCTTTGATATCGGGTCTGCCGGGACCGGAAGAAATTAACTGGCGCAGGAATCCAATCTCCAGGGACTCCACGTACCTGTAACCGGTTTTATCAAAGCCAGGCGGATGTCCAATGAGGCTGACGCGATCAGCCTGGCTTGTCTAAGAGAAACGGAAAGGGAGGAAAAGCGTGTTGAACAAGAAATTAGTTTTGAGCATGTCGCTGCTGCTGCTGCTATTAATGGCCGGCTTGTCTGAAGCGGTCTCCGCGAGAACTGGCCCGCCGCAGGCTAAGGACAGCCTATATAAGAGGCTGGGAGGTTATGACGCCTTAGCCGCCGTAACTGACGATTTCATCGGCCGGCTCGCGTCCGACAAACAACTCGAGAAGTTCTTCATTGGTTTGAGCAACGATTCGAAGGGCCGGGTTCGACAGCTTGTAGTTGACCAATTGTGCGCCGCCACTGGCGGGCCCTGCATCTACCTCGGCCGAGATATGAAGACGGCTCACAAAGGGCTGGGAATAACCGAAAGCGATTGGGACGTCGCCGTGAAACACCTGCTCGCCACGTTGGATAAGTTCAAGGTTCCGCCTCAAGAAAAGAACGAAGTGGTAACGGCTCTGTCCGGTCTGAAGAAAGACATAGTAGAGAAATAGAGAAGTAGGTCAATCCAGTTCGATCAGTAAGGCGGCGCGGCGAAAAGACCGCGGACCAATTTCGACCAGAAATGTGAGGGCGGGCCTGTCAGCCCGCCCTCTTGGTACTTCGCACCGAACATTTGCTGAGCCGAGGATTTCCTGTCCCTTTCCTCTATTTCCTGTCCCCTATTCCCTGTTCCCTGTTCCCTATCCGCTGTTCCCAATTCCCTGTCCGCTCGCCAAATGAAAAAACACGTCTTCAAACTGTGCGTCGGCCATTCCGGATAGCGCCCGCAGTTCAATAGGTGAGCCCTCCGCGATGATCTTTCCGGCTTTCATTATTCCGACCTGCTCGCTTACCCGTTCGACAAAGCTCATCACATGAGACGAAATCAAAAAGGCGCGTCCTCGGTTGCGCTCGCGTTCGATTCGCTCTCTGAGCTTTCGCATCATCTCCACGTCGAGTCCGTTGAGTGGCTCATCAAGCACGAGCAACTCGGCGCCGCCTATCATCGCGGCGGCCAGCCCCAGCTTCTTGCGCATCCCCAGCGAGTATTCCCCAACAAGCTTGTTTTGGACCGCGGCAAGCTCGAAGTATTCGATCTCGCCAGCGATTTGGCCGACATCCGTTTCCTTGAGGCCCGCAACTAAACGCAGGTACTCTTGTCCCGTCAATCGCTCATATAACACCAGCTCTTCAGGAAGGTATCCGAGGTGGCGTTTCGTCCCGGGGAGACGATGGGAGAGGTCTTCACCGGATATGAAGACGCGGCCGGAGTCCGGTTCGCTGATTCCCGTGATCATTCTTATCAGCGTTGATTTACCGGCCCCGTTCGCGCCGACGAGCGAATACACTTCGCCCCCGGCAATCGCAAGGCTGACGCCGTCAACGGCGATCAGCCGGCCGAATCGCTTTGTCACCCCGTCCACTCGAAGAAGCCAATCGCTCAATCGGCCCCCTTTAACAGAAGGTAGCGGGCGCGCATACGACCCCTCTCAGTGAACGAGCGGCTCGCAACCCCGAAGATGATCAAACCAATCGGCCAGATGAATGAGGAGAGTAGTCCCAATGCAAGACCGGTGAGCATCATCATCAAAAGCGACAGCCCGGTCCGCTCGGGCGTTTCGAACGCCAGTGCTCCCATGAACGAGCTGACCAGCAGCCACAGGAACAGGCATTCAGCCAACAACGGCGCGGCGTATGAGATGGGAATCTGAGAGGAGGCAAGTACTATGAGCCACGCCGCGACCGGCGCTGGAAGGCTCACAAGCCGGGCGTATCTAAGCTTGGCCTCGAACATATCAAGGCCGGCCGTTCCCGCCGCGCGCTCCAGCCACAGATGAGGAAGTTCGTGCCCTACCAGAACGGGCAGGATCGACGCCAGCGTCGCCGACGCCAACACGCATGCGAACTTCGCCGCCATCGCGGCGGGCAGCCAAGTCAGATCGAGCCATCCTTCCATCTTGAAAACAAAAGGGAAGAAACGCGAGTTGATCACGACGAACTCGACCGCAATCAAGAGGCACGCTGTTCCTGCCGCGGCGTACACGGCGGACGAAAAAGCTCTTAAGGTAAGTTGAAGGTCGCGCACGAGCTGAGCCGCCGCCGAGGCGCTGAGTCTTCGAGTGAACAACCTGGAGCTGAGCGGAGCGCGCTTCACCGCGGTCAGCAATCGCTTGGCGTAATCGACGTCGGTGGCCCTCCAGCGCTGATGGCATTGCCGCAGAGTAGCGTAGAGAATCGCAGCCGCCAGTATTCCTCCCGACGTGGGCGTCAATCTGGATTCGTTGTGAGACGAAGCAATGATCTCCGACAGGAGCGACCCGGCTATCATGACCGCCGGGGTCAGAATGGCGAGTGACGAAACGGCTGTGATCACCGTCTGGGTGTGTCTCCAATGAACCCAGGTGATCGCCGCCAGCAATTCCGTTAGGGAAATGAGAGCGACGAATGCAGCGGCGAGAGGGATTGAGCTTGCCAGTTCGCCACCAAGTCTTTGGCGAATCAACAGCAGAGCCATCGTTAGTACAAGAGTCCTGCCCGCTCGAATGAAAATCGCGGCGTGCAGTTGAACCGATTGAGCTACAGGGAGCGCGTCGAATTGCGACCGGGGGTGTCCAATCCCGAATAGCTCAATCGCAACGCGCGACAACGACGTCCCGATCAGCGTAAGCACGACTATGGCAGCGGCGGGTCTTAAAGAAAAGTCAGGAACTGCCCAGTCACGGGCGTTCTCGATGACTCGGGTCGAAATCAGGTACGTCATCCCGAGTACGATCGGCGAGAGAATGAGCCAGGCATAAACGTGCCGCCGCGCCCATCTCAGTCCGGACAACAGGTCCGCTTTGATTATCAGTGAGAGTTTTGGCAATGGCTCGTTGTACCGCGGACTTCAGCCTTTCCCATTGGCGACTGGCAACTCGTATGGCTGCCGTCGTGCAACAGCATTTCGACGCCTACTGCATTGGCGCGGTTTTGAACTATGCAGACGTCCCACAACGGAATCTTTAATGTTTGCCTATTCGTGCGCTTTCATGCTGTACAGGCTAAAGCCAGCGGTACTCCCGCGATATTTGACTGTGTTCAATTTACCCCGAGCAACTCGACTTCGAATATCAAGGTTGCGTTGCGTGGTATCGTCGGCAGGCGGCCGGCCGCGCCGTACGCAAGCTCGGGCGGGATCGTAAGCCGCCGTTTGCCGCCTACCTTCATTGTCATTAGACCTTCATCCCAACCCTTGATGACCCGCTCCCTTCCGATCGGAAACTTGAACGGCTGGCCTCTGTCCACTGAGCTGTCAAACTTCGTACCATTTTGCAGGGTTCCCGTGTAGTGCACCGTTACCGTCTGACCTGACTGCGGGCTCGGTCCGTTACCTATCAACTCGTCAACGTACTGCAAGCCTGACGGAGTGGTGACTGTCTGCCCGTCAATGACGGGAGCGCCTTGATTGCTTGCGGGCGCCGGCTTCGAGCGTCCGAAAGCGAAATAGAGCCCGATCGCCACTGCTACCAAAGCTAGCAGCAGGATTCCCACGAACTGGGCCTTCCTGCTTGATCCTGATCTGGATGAGCGGTGGGACGTTTTACTGCTTCCGCCGCCCGCGGGGTTCCGTTTCCCTTTCCGTTTTCTGCTTTGAGGCACTGCTTCTTCTCCTTCACCGCGAATTTGCGAGAGGCAAAGCTGGTTATTGATGATTGA
>JAHFUG010000076.1 GCA_023265195.1 Blastocatellia bacterium
GAACTCCCCATTCCCCATTCCGAACTCCGAACTCCGAACCCCGAACTCCCCCTTCCCCACTCGGAACACCTAATCGGTCTCAGTGTACGGCGCGAGCAACATTGTATTCGAAAAAGGAGTGTCAGCGTTCAGACGGAACACTATACCAGACGCCGGCAACCGCGTCCCGTAATGTGGCGCCACCCACCGCTCGGTGACGTCCACTTCAAACTGATGACCGGACACTGGAATGATCGCAAGCCCGGCGCCCCGGCCCTGCCCGATAACTCGCGGACCATCGTCGATTCTCACTCGAATCCCGCGGTCGAAGTTGAAGAAGAACTCGTATTGATGGCGGCCGCTGCCGCTGAAACGGTCTTCCAGCAACCAGTAGCCTTCCACTTTATCAAAGGTGATCACGCGGCGATGTTTTACTGGCTCGCGTAGCCGCTCATAGGCGCTATGCTCTGCGTCGAGAACGTCCGAGAGGCGCCCCCGCTCCCAGCGGTTCACTATGGGCTTGATGTTGCGGCCCAGCGTGAAAAGGCTCCCTTTTACTATTTTGGATATCTCTTCGCCATCGACTCGAACGGTGTTGTGATACGCAGTCGAACGAAACGCATTCCGCCATGTCTCGTCGCCCGTATACACGAAAGTTCCCGGGTCGCGGAGCAGCGTCTCGCCATTTGCGTACAACTCGAACGACAACGCATCAGAATGCGCGTGAGAACCCCTTCCCCCGGCTCCATGATCGCCGCAGTCGGCTATGAGATAGAGTGGCCCCGCGCGCTGAATGAAGACTTGCGAATCGGGAAAACCGGCGGATTCCTCAGGCTTCTGGGGCGTCTCGAGATCGTCGTATGCGCTCTTGCCTTCCGCTCCCAACCACCATATCGCTTCTTCTTCGATGACCTCGGACGTTTTCATCGCGCCGTCACCGAATAACGCCGCGCCGATTGACAACAGATAAGAATGGTCGTCAGGCATTCTGTCCTTGAATCTTATGAGCCGCCCGTCATCAGAGTCGCCTATCGAAGGCGCGGTCCCGTCGGGCTTTGTGTATGCTCGAACGAATTCGACCATTCGCTTGAGCCTGTCTTCGAACCACGCGGGTAGTTCGCTTCCCCTCTCCCGGCTTGCGATGTAGAAGAGCAAGAAAATCTCGACGACGAACCGATGGTACGCGGTTGAGCCTTCATAATCGACGCCGTCCGGCAAGACCTGAATCTCCATCTCCTCTATCAAAGCGCGGCGGCTGAATTCAAGCCATGCCTGAGTCTCGTCACCGCGAGGAAGGGTCAGTCCAAGCACGAAGAGACCGATCAAATCCGACAGGTAATGATTGCTAGTCTTGCGAAGCGAGAATTCAAGGTTTGACGCGATGAAGCGCCCGTGCTCGAGAAGGGTCTTGAGAACCAGCAACACGACCTCGTCGTTCAGGCTTGCAGAGAAGCGGAACAACTGAAACGCCGCCACGACGTTGATCGCGCGAATCGCGGCCTCCATCGCGACCGTCCAGTTCGGTCCGAACTTAGGCGGATTCTTCTCGCGCCAATCTGAAAGCTGCTTCAGAAACTGCGCGGTATACCGCTCATCGCTGGTAAGAGCGTATGCGCGGCCGAGATCAGTCAGGTGCTGAAGCCGGTTGAATTCCCAAATGACTCGAATGTCCGATCCTTGGCCCAGCACGAGTGGCGTCTTCGTGAAATGAGCAAAGGGCCACGTCGTGCTGGAGAACGGATCGCTGCGCCAGTCTATCGGATCGCCAAATTGAACTTCGCGGCCGAAGACCCTCAATCGCTTCTGAAGAATGAGTTCAGCGGCCGCCTTCGTTATCTCAACCGAGCCGGCGAAATGGGTTTGTATCAGTTGCACCGTACCGCTCAAGTCGCGAAAGCCAGGGGTGAGGAATTCTGGCGGCTCGCGCATTTCGGCCAGGAGAGCGTCGAGGTTCCGATCGCCGAAAGCGCGCATCAGCCCGGCATCGGTGATCGATGTATTGCTCTCAGTATCGATGGCGGCTTCGAGCTTGTGGCTGAGGCCGCGTTTGATTCTGAAGAAGCTCTCCGCGGCGATCTCGCGGACGGTCATACCGCGTGTCTTCTCGAGAATGCTCGTGAGGTTTTCGATTTTCACGGTTGAGCCTCAGAGGGCGTCCCAGTACTCGAGATTATTGGGTTACGAATCTCGTTCACCGCGGAGGCGCAGAGAACGCAGAGACAGCGAGAGACTTTCAGAGCGGATTACGGCTAATTTCAGGCGTAGAGCGAGACTTTCAGATCGGATTCACGGCCATTTTCTGGCGTAGAGCGAGACTTTCAGATCGGCTCTGCGCTGTCTCCGCGTTCTCTGCGCCTCCGCGGTGAAATGGCGTCCGCGCCCCGTAGCCTATGGAAATCACCGACCTAATGCAACTCACGCGGCTCAGACCTCGCGGCTCCGGATTCTCTGCTGAGCCTCTTCTATCGCATCAACGATCCGAACCGCCGCGTGGCCATCCCACAACTCAGGCGCCTTGCCGGCTGATCTTGCGCCATCCAACGCCGCCCTCGCTTCTCTTCTTATCGCCTCGGGGTCATTGCCGACGATGCGGTTTGTTCCTTCGGTCACGGTGATTGGACGCTCGGTATTATCGCGAAGAGTCAGACACGGAATGCCAAGCGCCGTTGTTTCTTCCTGAATGCCGCCGCTGTCGGTCAGCACAAGCTTGCTGTTGCTGTAGAGCTGCAAGAAGTCCAGATACCCGAGCGGTTCGGTCAGTATCAACCGGCCCAGCCGGCTAATAACCTTGCTCAACCCGAACTCTTCAAGCCGTGTGCGAGTGCGGGGATGAACGGGAAACACAACCGGCATCCTGGTCTGGATTTCGCCTATCGCATCAAAAATTCCACCAAGAGTCTCCTTGTCATCGACATTCGAAGGCCGGTGCAATGTCATCACGCAGAACGAACTGCCTTCGAGGCCGAGCCTCTCGAGAATCTTCGAACCGCGCGCGCGGGGGAGTTCTCGATAGAGAGTGTCGATCATGACGTTGCCGACGAATCGTATCTTTTCGGGGGACACGCCTTCATTCAGCAAATTGCTATCGGCGTCCCTTGAGGGAGTCAACAACAACTCAGCCACGGCATCGGTCACGATTCGGTTGATCTCTTCCGGCATCGTTCTATCGCGGCTTCTGAGACCGGCTTCGACATGAGCGACTGGCAGACCCAGTTTCACCGCGGCCAGCGCCGCCGCCATCGTCGAATTCACGTCTCCGGCCACGACCACCCAGTCGGGCTTAACATCGGAGATCACCTGTTGGAGAGCGATCATTATGCGGCCGGTCTGCTCCGCGTGAGACGCCGAGCCCACGCCGAGGTTCACATCGGGTTTCGGTATGCCCAACTCTTCGAAGAAGGACCCGCTCATCGATTCGTCATAGTGTTGTCCGGTGTGAACCAGAAACGGGTCAAACGCATCCGGCCGCCGCCGCATCTCGGCGATGACCGGCGCCATCTTCATCAGGTTCGGCCGCGCCCCGACGATGTTAAGCGCTTTCAGCATTGGATTGTTTGGCCGGCGGCGTTGCAACGTCGTCCGAGTTCGCGAAGTATCCCGCTATGAACGCGGCGGTGATCAGAAAGATCAGGGCGATCAGCGCCGCCGTTCCAGCGCTCCGCAGTATCTGAGGCCGTTCGACCTTGCCGCGTGAGACATCCGAAATAAGACGGGTCTTTTCAGTGTCGGTGGGTGAGTTATTCGAAGCGCGAACTTCGTCAAGCTCTCGTTCGACTTTTAGCAACGTCTCGGCGGAGAAAGAGCCTTGCTTTGACATCTCTTCCTTTCTCGCCTCGAGCCGCCGCTGATGGCCGCGATGAGGAGCCAGCGCTTCCTCGAAGACCTTCTCGTGCAACTCGATCAAGTAATCAGCCGCGGCTTTCGCCAGCTTGACCGAGGTCTCGGCTGCTTCGGCGCTAGCGGTTATCCTGACGAGGATTGTGTACTGGGCGCGCGGAGGACCGGCGGTCACCGCATCGGCGCGAAGGCTGTGTCTTACATACCCCGGCCGCTCGCCGACTCTCTTGGAAAGTTCTTCGGCAAAGCCGTCGCTATTGACGACTTCGGCGGCGACGTTGGGATCATCGATCGGGTTCTTCCACACACGGCCCACGTGAATATTAGCTACGGCGGAGAACAACGTCGGTTGGCGGTTAGCATTCCATGCGGCGATGGCCGCGGCGATAAGCACGCCGCCCAGCACGAGCCACTTAGCGCGCCAGACGGTCCGGAAGTACTTGTCGAGGTTTATTTCGTCAGTGGCCATCGGCTAGCATTTCGAGATGACGGAGTCTACAGGCTGGAGAGCAGGCAATTCAAGTTGGTTGACCCGAACAATCCGAACAATCCGAACTTGTTCCGATATTCGAGCACGCCTCGAATGTGCTATCTATCCTTGCCGCCGGAGCTCACCACTATGAATAGTCAGGATTTGTCCTACGAGCTATTGAAATTCGAAAACCAATTGGTGGTCATACTGGTGTAGCCTGAGGAGAAGGTTGTGGGTTCCGGGCGAGACGAATTGTACTCTGATGGAGTTGACTATGGATCAGATTGAACGGCAGCTTGATGACCTGAAGCGATTATTAAGCACCAGGATCGATCAGACGTCGTCAAAAGCCTCGAAGTCCATGCTGTTGTCCCTCATCCTGATGTTCAACTAGATCCGGTCGTCTCGGAAAGCAGTCTTTAAGGATGTATCAAGAATCTCTAACGACAGCGGCCCCTGGGCCGCGCTTTAGCGGCGGAATCAGAGAACAAGAGCCTTCACACGAAAGGTGCTTGCGAGGCTCCGATGCGCTCGGAGTTCAATGCCGGATTGGGATCTGAATCCTTCATGGAGGGGGTACAGAACCTGAAGCCACGAGTTTCTTCCTTCTGGGAACAACTGAAAGAGTCAGTCCTCAACGGTGAAGGACTTGTCGAACCGGATAACAGCGAAGCCCTCCAGAGGACGGCTCTGGAGTTTGGCAATTCTCATTCTCAACTCCGTAGGAGTGACCTGTCTGTAGCAACGAGACGCCTCATTGAGATCGCGGCTCCGTAGGAGGGGCATGTTTATAGCACAATGGCGGTGAGGCGGTCCGCCCTCCAAACGGAGGGCGTAGGGTAGCCGTACTCGGCTACCCTGGGCTGAGCGACTAAATCCCTTCGGTGGTAAGAGCGGCGGTCTGGTTAGCATCAAGGGTTTGGCTTTCTTCGCACGCAGCGCCGTTTCGTTCTTCAAGAAGTCTGCGTTTGAGCTAACATAAATGTCCGAGGATTTAACTCAGCGCGGCCATATCTATTTCAAGCGAGCGATCAACTCATGACTTCACGCGAACGATCCGTAATCGACAACTTTCACAACCTATATTACGCAGGTCCGGATGGCGAAGGCCCAATTTTCGGGCGCACGTTTTGGATGAATGTTCCATGTTTGAAATGCCCGCTGGACTTGTGGATCTACCAGGAGATTATTTTTGAGGCCCGGCCTGAACTGATAATTGAAACCGGCACTCATTTTGGCGGAAGCGCGTTGTTCCTGGCTCACGTGCTCGACATCATCGGCCGCGGTGAAGTCGTTACGATCGACACCGTCGAGAAGCCGGGCAGGCCGGTTCACCCGAGAATCCGGTACGTCGAGGGCTCGAGCATCGACCCCGATTTGATTGGCTCGATTTTGGATGGCCGCCCGCCGGCTGAGAGGCGCCTCCTGATCCTTGATTCGGATCACTCGAAGGCGCACGTTCTGGCTGAGTTGAACCTTTTAGCGCGGCGGGTCAACGTCGGCGGCTACGTAATCGTGGAGGACACTAATATCAACGGCCATCCGGCGTACCCGTCTTTTGGCGATGGACCCTTTGAAGCCGTCGAAACGTTCTTGAGGCAAAGCAGTGACTTTGCTCTCGACCGTTCCAAAGAGAAGTTCTTGATGACGTTCAACCCGTGCGGCTATCTGAAGCGAATCGCGTGATTTGATACACAGCGATGGAAGACACCTTAATTCGGCCGCGTTGAGCTTAGGGGGCGTAAAAGAAATAAGTTCCCTTTTTTCGAGGCAGTTCACCGCGGAGCCGCGGAGAGGTGCGCAGAGGAGGCTTACTCTCCGCGGCTCTCTCAGCGATCTCTGCGTCTCGGCGGTGAAGTTCCCGCTTCACCGTTGGTCAATCATCTCGCGCCGCCGCATAATTCAAAACGGGAAGTTATTTTTTTCGCTTCCTTAAATTGGAAGCTCCTTCAGTGCCCACAGGCTCAAGCGCTTGTCAGCGAACTGGCCTCCCGAGTGATGGCATTTTTCGTCGATGACTCTAAGAGGAGCCGGAAAGTTGAAGGGCGATATCTCTAAGTTGACTTGCCGCCAGCCGCCAGTCTCAATGTCGATGTTTGGCGCAAACCGCGTGAAGGTGGTCGTCAAGAGATGAGCCGCCCCGCTCTTCTTGAAATTCCGGATTGCCGATCTCATGTCGTCAAAAGAGAAATGCACCAGCGCGTCCCTGCATAGAATCAGATCAGCCATCGGGAGGTCGTCTCTTGTGATATCGAGGCCGATAAAGGTCCGGTCTTCGCGTTCGTAGCGCCGCCGGTCTTCCTCTATGATCTCTTCAACGATATCAACTCCGATGTATCGTTTGACGCCGACCCTCATCTCTTTCATCCAATTGAAATCGCCGCAGCCTGCATCCAGGATGGACTCAACCTCAATCTCTCTCAGGAGACCTTCGAGTTCTTCCCGGAATGCGGCGGTGCGAGTGACAGTCGAGCCAGGTCCCGAGACGGACTCGGAATCTCCCCAGGCGTTGCGGCGATATATTTCGGAGAAGACCCGCTTCATTGTTTGTGGCGTCGCCTTTTTCACATACCGTCAGGCGTGCGATGATACCACGCGCTATCGGCAGGCGCAGGTCCGCCGGCGTTGTCTTGCTGAGAGGCGCCGAGATCGGTGAAAGAGTCGCGGGGAGTAAGCGCTTCTCTGCGCCCCTCTCCGCGTTCTCCGCGGTGAAAAACAAGTTCTCCTTTACGAGGGGAATTTTCATGAAGGAGAACTTATTTCAGGACGCTCGCTGGAAAGCGACCAACCTTAATAGTAGACGCTCACCGGCGCCTGTGTTATCTTCTGACCTGAAGGCAGGCATCGAATTTTTGCCCCTGAGTCACTAAGAGGAAGCGCCTCGGGAACGCTTCAATGACCCAATCCAAAAGAAGAATAAGAGCGAAACTGGAAACTGGTCCGCTTTTGATGGCCGGTTTGGTTTCTATTCGCCGCCCCATCAAAAAGAACAGAGGTATCACAGGATGTTAACGTCGTGGATCAAGATTCAACGTGTGATCTCACTTGCGATCGTGCTTTCACTCACCGCTTCCGGCGTACTGGCCAGGCCTGGACGCCATCCCGCGCGGAAACACAAACCTGGTGTGAGAATCGCCAGAGGCAAAGGCCGGCGCGCATCTTCCCGAATGCGGGCGCACCCCCGAGTGAAATACACTCGAGTTAGAGTTCGCGGCAGAGATGGCCGCTGGCGTTGGAAGCGAGTAGCGATTCGATCGAATGGCGCGGCGCATACCGCGGGCGTCTACAACTTCCTGACGTCATCCTGGTCTACCGCCCAGTCTCAACCGGGGTTGAATTACAAAACCGAACCTTTGGTGTCACCACAGCCCGCTCCGGTTGAAACCGAGTCGCCGCGGAATCCGCCACCCGCAACCGCCGATCGCGCCATTTCTAATTCGACGGCGCCCACTCAGCCTGGTCAGTTGGCCGCGCCTATCATGCCGGTGAACGCGTTGGTTCAAGCGTACACGGACAGTCTTGAATCAAGGGGATTCAACTCCGAAAACCAGGGCTTCATAGTCGAGACGCTCAACGGCGAGGTGTTGGCCGAGCACAACGGCGACAAGGGGTTCAATCCGGCGTCGGTCGTCAAGGTCGCCACGTCGCTGGTCGCGATCTCGAAGCTCGGTCCTGACTTTCGCTTCCGCACGTCCATTTACACGAACGGCTCGGTAGACCCGGCGACGGGCGTTCTTCACGGATCTATCTATCTTCAGGGCAGCGGCGATCCAGCGTTCTTTAATGAAAATGCAATGCTGATCGCCGATCAGTTGAACCGGAACGGCATTCGTTCGGTTGACGGCAACCTTGTAGTAGAGGGTTTGTTCTATTTCAACTTCTCCAATGCGCGGGACGCGGCCGCCAAAGCCTTTCGCGCCGCGTTGACTCCCGAAACGTGGAATCCCGCGGCGAAGGCTGCCTACCCGAGATTCTTGTCCATGAGATACGCCGAAGAACGCGCTTCCGGCGCCGGCGATGAAACCCCGAGGCCGGCCGGCCAGCCCTCGCTCAAGATATCGGGCGCGACGATCACGGACTCCAGCGTTGGAACGGCGGGGCTGAAGCTGCTCGCCGTGCACACCTCTCTTCCTCTCGTTCGCGTGTTAAAGGGATTGAACGATTTTTCCAACAATTGGATGGCGGCGGTGATTGGCAGCCTGGTTGGAGGTCCGGACGCCGTAGAGCGTTTCCTTGGGAGCGAAGTGGGATTGAAGGGCGAAGAGCTTCGCATCGCAACCGCCTCGGGCCTGGGAACGAATCTTGTGTCGCCGAGAGCGATGGCGTTGATCCTGAGAAAACTGATCGCTTACCTGAACAAAGAGCGCCTTGGAATCGAAGAGCTACTACCGGTCGCTGGAATCGACGGAGGGACGCTCGAGCGCAGATTCACCGACATTTTCCGAGGCTCGGTAGTGGGCAAGACCGGCACGCTTGGCAGCCAGGGAGCGAGCGCGCTTGCCGGCGTGGCGTTTACTCGCGGCCGCGGTCCGCTTGTGTTCGTCATCTTCAATCGAGGGCGCTCGATTCACACTTTCCATGCGGCTCAAGATGAGACGATCAAGAAGGTGATCACGTTCTATGGCGGACCCGCGCCGCTGCGTTACAACACGAGTCCGTCTCCGCGCATTTCGCCTAATGGAGCGGCGTCGCAACGGTGAGATGTTTGGCTTTCGAGAAAGTGCAAATCGGTTGCCTCACGATGTGACCGAGTAATTAATGTTGGGGCGGACCTCCGTGGCCGCCCCTCTTCCGGGTAGTGTTAGTTAGGCGGTCAGTTGCGCTCTTTTCACGAGAGGGGCGGCCACAGAGAGCCGCCCGTACATTGTTTTCCAATCAAGGGCAGACTGCCGAACAGACGTCAGATCCTCAACGAACGCATTTTGACAAGAACTCAAAAAGGGCTGCTTATCTGGTGCGTCTTCGCCTTGGCGGGCGCCGAAGCGATCAAGCACGTCAGCTTGAGTGAGACCGCTTCAACCGCGGTCGGAGCCGTCGAACTGATTCTCGCGATTGCAACCGGTATAGCGTTCGGATTGAGCGTTTCGAAGTCAAAGGCTTAGAGCGGTGGACACAGTTACTTCCAGATTTCAGATTCGAGCGTGAAGACTAATATTGATACCGGTATGCCGCTTGGTTATACTGAAGGCCGCCCAAAAGGTATATCTATGGCAAATATCAAAACAGCAATCTCAATTCAGGAATCCCTTTTCGAGAAGATTGAACAACTCGCTCGAGATCTGCACGTTCCACGAAGTCATATCTTTGTCTTGGCCGTGGAGGATTACATTCACCGTCGGGAGAATCAACGACTCTTGGCCAGAATCAACGATGCGTACAAAGATGAGCCCGAGATAAGTGAACGAAAGCGTCTTGGCCAAATGCGGTCATCTCATCGCCGTATCGTGGAGGGGGAATGGTGATCAATCAAGGTGACGTTTACTGGGTTGATCTCGCCGACCCCGTCGGATCATCTCCAGGATATCGGCACCCGCACGTCGTGATCCAAAATAATTTATTCAATAAGAGCCGGATCAATACCGTGGTTGTGTGCGCCCTGACGTCAAACCTTAAGCGTGGGAATGCGCCGGGAAATGTATTGCTTGACGCCAAAGAAGCCCATTTATCGAAACGAAGCGTCGTGATCGTGTCGCAGATATTCACTGTGGACAAATCACAGCTAGGTGAGCATATCGGGAAGCTTTCACGCAAACGCGTGCGCCAAATTCTTGATGGTATGAAGCTCCTCACCGAACCGCGGGAAGCAGCGTGACAACAAATCGGAACGTCGGCGAAACGCCAGTCTTTAGGTAAGCGCGCTAGCGGCCCTGCGCAGCGCTTAGTTCAACAAGAGTTACAAAGAAGTCTCTGAGGTCTCTTTGAATTTGTTCTCCTCATCGGAACGAACTGCTATTATTCGTGCCGTCGGAGAGCAAGCCCCCAGGGATTACGCCGACGTTTTGGTTGTCTCCGAGTCGAATGCCTCGAATGTCACCCAGATTTGATCAACTCCTTGGAGCAACCGTCTCCGCTACCGAGCGGCGGCTGTTGCTCGAGTACGGATCGGTATTTGTCACGAAAGCGATCCCGCCTCCTGTCATTATCTTTCCCAACGCTAACGAGGTCGAACGATTTCAATCGTCAGCCCCGATTACCAAAGCAAAGATAGGCAGCCACCAGATCGAGCTTCAAGTCTCAGCCATGCAAGCGCTCGAAGCCGCGGTTGGCGATGCATTGAGCGCCGGTTTAGCGATCACGCCGCGTTCCGCGGACTCGGGCCGGCGGAGCTATGAAGACACCGTGAAGCTATGGCTGCGAAACGTGAATCGCGGGATCGAACATTGGATAGAAACGGGCCGGATGTTGGCGGACGAAGCAACCGCGATCCAACGGCTCTCGGCCGTCGAGCAAATCGGCGTGATACTGAAGATCGAGGAAGAAAGAGGGCTTTACTTCAGCACTTATTTCGATAAGTCCATCCTACAGTCAGTCGCCGCGCCTGGCGCTTCTCAACACCTTTCGATGCTGGCGTTCGACGTCGCCGAGTATGACAATCCCCGGGTTGTGGTGCTGATGGAGCAACATGGTTGGTTCCAAACCGTCGTCAGCGATCTTCCGCATTTTACTTTTCTGGGCTATCAAGAGGAGCAGCTAGCAGCGCTCGGGTTGAAGAAGGTCAAACATAACTATGGCGGGCGTGACTATTTCTTTTGGACGCCGGACCTGGCTTGAATGGCTTCGCGATTACTTCACAAGTGATCTCGACCGGCCGGATTCAAGCGAAGTTTCCGAACATACCGCTGATTTCCGCTGCCTTCGGTTCGCTGATCCGCGCGGATCCGCGCGACGTAGTCCGCGTAAATCAGCGGTTTCCCCTGTTTGTCATTTTCAAAACGCTCCGGCCATTCGCGCCGCTTCGTCGCTCTCGGCGGTTTTTCGCTTGCCACCTTGAATCAAGTAAATCACGCCGCCTGGCAGGCTGGTTATGACAATAACCGCCAGCCATAAGACCGACAATGCAAACGCCTGCGCGCCGGGCTTTTCCGCATTGATGATCACCGTCTGAAACAGGACTATATAAGAAGCTTCTCGCCAGCCCATGCCGTTAAGCGAAATCGGAGCCATGCTTATCAGACCAGTAGCGGGGATGAACACCAAAAAGTCCAACCAGCCATTTTGAGTCCTCATTCCGATCGCGCCCGCGCACAGAGCATTGACCACTGTACAGCCGAACTGAATCAGAAACGACAGCGCCAGAGTTCCGGACAGCAATGCGCCCCGGCTTCGAAACGAATTTACCGATTCGAATAGTCTTTCGACCCGCTCATCGGCTTGCTTCATTCGAAGCAGCAACAAGAGTCTGTGAAGCAGGTTGTAAGAACGCCGATAGAACAACGCCACGTTCGCCGCCAGGAACAGCACCAGAATTCCGCCGAAGACAGGAGCGAGCAATACTCCGTTGAAAGTGGTTCCGGCTATCGCGGCCGCCATCAGGGCTATAATCAACAGCGCCATCATTCCAAGATCGCGGTCGAGAAAGACCGATGCGGTCGATCCGCTTAGCGTCTTCGTCTCTTTCTTCAGGTAATAGACGCGCATCAGGTCCCCGCCGATGGAAGTCGGCAGGAACTGGTTGAAGAACATTCCAAGAAAGTAAAACGAAAGAAGCTTGCGGTAAGGCGTGCCGAGCCCCAGCGGCCGCAGCAGCAGATACCATCTGTACGCGCTCAAGCCTTGGATTGCGACGTAGGCGGCGCAGGCCAGGATGAAGAATGAAATGCGAGTGCTTCGGAGCTGGGTGAAAAGCTGAGGAACGTCTACCTTGAGAAAAATGATTACGTAGAACCCAACCGTAACCGCGATTTTCAGTGCGAGTGCCGCTGTCTTCTTGATCAATTGAGTTCTATCCCATTCATGTTCGAGATCAGCAGAATCCGTGGTGGTTCGACTCCGTCCAAAACGGTCTTCAACTTTACTTGAAACGCCGGACGGCTGGCAAGCACGTAAGTCTGAACCCGCAGAGTCCGCCGCGTCTCTTCATATGTCTCATCCGTCATCAGGCAAAACACCGGATGGCCCGAGAGGAACAGCGAGTTGAGTTCCCGCCGGTCATGATCGTCGTCTCCCAGTTCGAATATGGGCCGCCGCAGATAAAACACCATGCTGGGCGAGGGAAATCTGTAGTATCCAACCTTCGCGTCCGTCGGTGCGTTTCGCTTGATGATCTCACAAAACGGCCGAACCGCCTTGAACCGCTCGAAGTCGGGCAGCCCCCGCAAAGCGATCAGCCAGTTTATCGCTGTCATCGAACCCGCCATTGCCGCGATGGAGAAGAACGATCTTCCTAAGCTTGCGGCTGCCAGAACAATCGCGCCGCCCGCCAATGCAACCATCGCCGCCGCGGTTGCGCCGGCGATTCGGTAATCAGCGGCGCTTTTGGACAGAGCGTAGATCAACGCCGCGCCTATAAGGGCCATAATCAAACCGGCCAGGCAGGCGGCCGGCGTGACGAGACCAATCCTGCTCTTGAACCACGAGCCGGTCTTGCCGCTGATGACTCCGCCTATCAGCGCGGCGCAGGCTGGGTAGACCGGCAGTATGTAAAGATCCTCTTTGCTCTTCGAGAGCGAAAAGAAGAGAACGATCACGCCGATCCACGCGAGCAAAGTCAAGCGCCCAAACTTCTCCGGCTCGGCGCCGTGATCGGCCTCGTCGGGCTTTCTTAGCGCCCGCGCCCGGATCAGGATTGGCGATAAGATTGCGGCGGCCAGGAAGAGCGACCAGGGAAACAGGTCGCCCAGGAGGACTCTAATGTAAAAGAAGAAGCCGCGGCTCGGGCCCCATGCGGTCTGCGCATATCGGGAAATATTGTCGTCGAGCAAGAACGAAGCGATGTACCCGATCCCGTGTTCCCAGTAGAGGGCGAGATACCACGGCAGAACTATCAGCGCAATGATCCCGGCCCCGCCCGGCAGCATCATCTTGCGGAGGAGCGTCAGGCTTCGCTCGAAGGCGAGGATAGCCGCCAATGTCAAAGCGGGCAGCAGCAACGCAACCGGTCCCTTTGTGAGTACGCCGAGCCCCACGCTGACGTACATCAGAAGAAAGAAGATTCTCCTTTTCTTCGGAAGCGAGTTGCGCTCCGCCGCGGCGGCGATGAGAAAAAAGAGGAGCGCCAGGGACAAAAACATCGCGAGGTAGACATCAATGAAGATGCGGCGGGAAAACATCAGGAACCGCGGGCTCGCCGCCAGCGCAATGGCGGCCATCAGCCCTGCTTCATAAGAAAAGACGCGCCGGGCCAAAGCGAACGCAGTCAGCATCATCGCGACGGCCGCGAGCGCCATTGGAATCCGCTCGCTTGATTCCGAGACACCGAAGATCTTGTAGGAAGCCAGGACTATCCAGTAGCTCAGCGGCGGTTTGTTGAATCGAGGCCGGTAATTGAAACTCGGGTTTATCAGATCGCCGGTTTCGATCATCTCGCGCGGAGTCTCGGAGTAAAAGGCTTCGTTCGAATCCCACAAAGATGACGAGCCGAGTCGCGCAAAATAAGGGACGATGGCCAGGAAGAGTATGATCAGGAGAAGGACGTGTTTTTGCGGTGATTGAGCGCTCATGACGAGCAAAGGTAACTATCATGCTCGAAACGAGTCTCGCAAGCGGGCAATCCGTTGGTTGTGACGCGCGATGCGGAGTGTGGTGGAGCCGCCAGGCGGGGTTACGTTGAGAGCAAGCTGCTACGGGCTGGCGCCCGCAGCATTCCAAGGGAGCCGTGGGCGTATTTTGGCGTATTCACCATTCCTTTACATTCTTGTCGAGACGCGATAAGGTTCGTCCGAAACGCAGCACCTAGGTTCAACAGACTTTAACCGGAAAGCAGAGTTAAGCGCCGGGTTGATGTGGACACACACCGGAGCTACGTAGCTGGCTGCTTCGGGTCATTGGTTCATTCTCAAGGAGACGAGCATATGCCGCGTCAAGACGAACATGAACGGGAACCTGGGCAGTTTACCGACTTACTTCCCCGGCGAATAACGCAGTTAGTACAACTATTTCAAGTTCTGAGGATAGTATCGCGAAAGCTGTGGGTCCCGGTGCA
Source organism: Blastocatellia bacterium (assembly GCA_023265195.1). Lineage (GTDB taxonomy): Bacteria > Acidobacteriota > Blastocatellia > UBA7656 > UBA7656 > QHVH01. The sequence continues at coordinate 14,430 of JAHFUG010000076.1, forward strand.
GATAGCCCTTGCTCTCAGCGGCTTAGCATTGGCTGGGGTCCAGGGTTATGCCTGGTGGGATCAATCGACGAAGATCAGCAAACGCATCGACACGACGCTTCAGGCAACTCTCGATAACACTGTCTGGCAGCACAAGGGAATGGCCGCCTACCTCTTGGCGAACCTTGAGACTCAACCTGAATCTGCTCTCGGTGACGCATCGGCTAGCGCCGACACCACGTTCATTCTCAACATGACTGAAAAACATATCAGTGCGCAGAAGAGCCAGAGTGCCTCGGCGCGGAATTCCGATTCGGTCATCGAAGAACTTGGGCTTTCGGTGTATCCACCATTGCCCAAAACTGGGTCGATGGAGCAGCAGGATAAAGCTCCAAGCGAACAGGCTCTGATCGCTGGCGATAAGTCATTTTTTCTCTTTCTTCCTGCAATGGGGCTGCATCGCAAATATGAAGCGCAATACAAACAGCTTACCACCGAAGATAAAAGGCTCCTTGCCGACACCTTAACGAACAATCCAGATATTCTCAGCGACTTGTATCTAGCAAAGAGTGTCAAGGAAGCAATGATCGAAAAAAAGGCTCAGCGAATCGGCGAGCAGTCTGTTGTTCAATGTTACTTCATTACCGAATCAAACTTGATAGTAATTATCTCGCCCAAGGAACCAAGTCAGCAAACATTCTATGAAGGCCTGTTTCCGACAACCCACAACTTCACTGATAGGCCATACTTCTCGAAAGCAATAACAAACGCCAAAAAAGGTTTGTCGAAAAATGGCTTCGATTATGTATCCGAACCCTATATTGATCTAGGTGGCCACGGACTCGTGAAGACCTACAGCAAAGCGTTTGAACTAGCTAACCGCAGGCATGGCGTGCTGTGTTTTGACGTGGACATGGGGCCAGTCCTGCAGGGTCAGGTTATGGAGCGGCTAGAAGTACTCGAGGCTGATTACGGATGGTTTTACTATCACGATGGAAAGACCAGGGAAATGGAGTTCGAATGGCCTTCGGCTCAGACATCGGAGGACAGCGCGCGTCATAAAAGGGTTGAGTCAGAATTTCAGTGGTTTGTCACAGAAATCGAAAAGGAAGGACCGTCGGCATATCTGGGTGGAATCGCTTCGCCGCCGGACCAGAGTGCCAAATCTAACGGCATGCTCAAATACGTCATAGCCTGGTCCGCCCAGGTGAGAGCAGATGAAGACTACCGTCGAGTCCACGTAATGTGGATCAAAGTAGACCCTAACCATTTCTGGAGACACCAGAATTGGCGTTTTGCGCTGGCCTGCATTGGTCTGGGCATTTTCTTGGCAGTGATGCTGAACTTCATTCAGGATTATCATCTACTCAAAAAGGAGATTTCTGTATTCGCTGAGAAGGTAGATCGAGTTATGATTCGAGCAAACAATCCGTATGTCCGAGTCAATAGTGAAAATGAATTTGTCTTCGTAAATAAGAAGTTTTTGGAATTACTGGGTTATAACAATCAAGACGAACTGGAGCACGCGGGTGTAGGAACAAAGCGAACCTTTCGATCAATACTAACGGAGGAGAGCCAAAGGCACTACGACGAAGTGCTTAGGAGCAGTATTAGAGGCCGGTATACCGATGCGTATGCGATAACCATGATTCGTCAGGATAGATCAAGGATTAGGGCCTTCGTGCATGGCGAACGCATAGTTTTTCCTGCCCTTCGACGAAAGAAGTATCCGCATCGATTTGGGATTGTGATAAGTTCGGAGCCAGTGATTGATCACTGAGCCAGAGGGGCGCCGAAATCGCTTCGATACAAATTCGACATATTGATGATGACTAAATGACTGCCAATGCAATGTTTCAGAGACCCGATCCTTCCGATGCCTCAAGGCTACACCACACCCACTATTCCAATGCGCCGCCACCTGGAGTATTGCTTGAGTTCCTCGCGCATCCTTGAAGTTCCTTCCCGGTCGATCGAGGAATCGTCAAGCCGTCCAACCTGTGCTAATCCTATCCGATCCATTCTGGACCAGGTTAACAGCAATCTACTACGGGCTGGCGCCCGCAACATCGCAATCCATCAAGGTTCTTTTCGTGCGCCAGTCAACTCGATGACGGCCGGTCTCTTGTTCCGAGTCACTGAAAGCTTGATAGTCCCTTGATTCGAGGAAAGCGCCAGTGAGAACTGGCTGGCTGTCAGGTTGCTCTTGTCGTCGAAAGCGGTTACGACGTCGCCCGCCATCAAACCGGCTCGCTCCGCCGCGCTCCCTCGGCTTACGTTGGTTACCAACAAGCCGCTCACGACTCCAAAGTACTTCGCAAGCTGGGAGGTCAGCTCACGAACCGCAAAGCCTGTTTGCAAAGAGGCCTCGATTCCAGGCCTGTCAACGTTGTTTGATAACAGGGATTGCTGAGCGATGAGTTGCTGCTTGAGCGAGGTTACCTCTTTCTCGACGTCCGCCAAGTCCTCCGCGTTTCGGCGCTGATCGCCATTGAACAGGTTTCGCTTGTAGGCATCGAGTTCCGCGAGCTTTCTATACATCTCAGCCGTTTTCTGGGCCGCCGTTTCAGTGATCTCGGGTTGTTCCGAAAGGGTCCAGTTCCATTGGCCTTGACCAAGACTGTATTCCCGGGCTCCGAGCACGACATCGACGTCGGTCGGTTTTCCATCTCTCATTGCGCTGAGCTTTATCTTTTGTCCTGCCGCCGACCATTGCAGTATCGAACTCATCTCGGCGGGGCTTTTCAGCGGCATGCCATCCATCGCCACTATAACGTCATTTGGCATCACACCCGAAAGCGCCGCCGGACTGTTCGCTTCGACTTTCTGGACGAACAAGCCGGACCGGTCCTTCAATCCCAATCGGGCGAGCTCGGTGTCTGAAACCTGGTAGCCATCGGAACCTTGGACGCCAAGCCAGGCCGAGGGAACGCTGTCATTCTTGTCGATGACGCGCCGGGCTACAGTGTCGCTAATATAGTCCACCGGGTACAGTTGACCGCGTCCGAATCCGGCGAACCGAACCATTCCAATTATTTGCCCATCGGGGCTCTCGGCCACGCTGCTGTCGGTTCGCGCGAGCAACCGCGGGGATTCCACCGCCACTGTCGGGCGCGTTCGCGATGGACTTGGCGGCAAAGCTTGCCCAGCTTTGACTTGGACCTGGGCGAGGGTCAAGGACTGATTGAATTGAATCGCATTTGAGGCGGACGGAGTTTTTGCCAACACGCGAACGCTGACGATGTTGACCGGAGCACCGTCAGCCAGCGGCGCAGGCCTGCCGAATTTTGGCGCGGCTATCGCGAGCGATTTTGCCTCGAGGACGGAGAACCCGGATGCGCAATCGACGCCAACCAGGCGGGCGGTTAGGCTCCTTCCATCGCTCGTGGTGACGGTGATCGCCTGATCATGGTCGGAGGGGTCGACGTTCGGCAGCCTGGTTACTATATGACCATCGCCATCGATCACCAGACCGGTTGTGATGTTGACCGGATTTTGCGCAGCCGCATAACCGCTGACGCCGATTCGAACGTTACTCTGTTTCCGCGCTCGGGTGATCAACTTACCGAGGTCGATAGTGTGCGCGACTGAGACGACGTAAGGACGAGTCTGGCCGACAGCGGCCTGCTTCCGCGACGCATACCGCGAGGGCCTTTGCACCGGGTTTTGTTGCTGCTGGCCCTCGGCGGCCGCGGCCGTCAATGAGATCAACAGGATTGATGTGGTTAATGCTCTTGTCATACGTAATACACTCAACGTCTCAAACTCACTTAGCGTTTTGAAGCTCGCCTAAAATGAAGTTCGGACTATCCTGGCCGTTTGACGATCCCCATCAAACGATACTATTGGCTGCGCTCCTACGCTGATCGCCGAAACGGTGAACTGTCTTTCCGACAGATGGTCTCTCGTCAGCAGCACTGCCGCCGCCTCGACCTGTTCAAAGCCACGCTCGAAACCGGATCTGACCCTGGAGGAGGCAAGGTGTCTGGAATATCCCTTGCCGGACTTGAACGCTTCGTCGATGTTTGAAGCAGGAGCCAGTGAGGGTGTGGCTGCCGCGCCGTGATTGGTGTGCAGGTTGTTGCCCGGAGCCGGCAGCGAGGAGTTATCAACACGAGCTATTTCGGAGCCGTCTTGATTCGCGCCTGTCTTGTCGCCGATTACCGTAGGCTTGCCGCCCGCCTGGTAAAACTGCGTCGCAAATATGGCGATCGCTAGAGTCGCCGCCGCTCCCGCGAGCTTTAGCGAGAACCCGAGCGTAAGCCAGCCGAGCCGGGTTGGGATTCGGGGGTGGGCCAACTTCTCTCTCAGGATGGCGTCGAAGTTCGCCGGCGCGGCGACCCTTGAAGACGACGACAACAACCGCCGCAGCCGAAAGCGCTCATCCGCGAAGCTCGCGCAGTCTACGCACGAACCCGCGTGGCGCGCGGCTTCGAGTGGAATCGAGTCCGGCCCGTCGGCTTCATCGATCAGTCGTCTGATGTTCCTGCAATTCATGTTTCCTCTCAACAAAACAAGCGATAAGACCTATATGTACGAGACCAGTTTTTCCTTCAGGAGATTCCGCGCCCGATTGATTCTCGACTTCACCGTTCCTTCGGATAGGCTAAGCACTCGAGCGATCCCGTCGTAGCTCATCTCCTCGATATCGCGAAGCACGATCGCGGCGCGGTACTTCTGGGGCAAGGACGCGATGGCTCGCGACACGGCCTTGCGGCGTTCGTCGTCAATGAGCGACTGATCTTGCAGCGCATTCCCGTCCGGCGGGTCCATTTCCACGGCCTCGCCGTCTTCGTTTGTAAACGGCGAAAAGAGTGAAACGACCCGCCGCCGTTTTCGTTGACGCAATTCGCTGATGGCCAGGTTGGACGCGATTCGGTAGATATAGGTCGAGAAGTTGTGATTGGCCTGATAACGAGAGGCGCTGGTGTAAATTCGAATGAATGTTTCCTGAGTCAATTCAACCGACCTGTCATAGTCATCAAGCATACGGTAGACGAAATTGGTGATCGGGTTTCGGTAGCGACGAACGATCTCCTGAAACGCGTCCTCGTCGCCCTCGCGGACCCCCGCGATGAGTTCATGATCGCTAGACGCCTCTACCGCCGCCGCGCCAACTAGTCCCAACGCTTGCGCCTGATAAGTGACTGTCGCCATCCGGCTCAGAGCCCCTCGTTACCGCTTGATCTTCCCCAAATTATACCCAACAGGTTCACGCGCCACTAATGGCAAAGTTCCAAATTCAGGTCTGCTCCAGGGCATGTCATTGGCCGGTGTAGCCACAGACGCCCATTCGCGGTGAATTGACCACGGGCAACAACATATCCTCGCCGCATTCATGGCCTTCGCTATGCACACCGCAGTAGAAGCCGCCATACTCGTCAGCGCATTCAACGCAAAGGGAAGCCGCCGGTTGTTCGCAAACGTCACACGGCCACGTGAGCGGTTCATTGCGCGCCACCAGTCTTACGGGTTTCGTCAAAGGGGCTTCGACAATCGCCAACAGACTCGCCACCAGTTCGGTGCTCGAACCGAAGTCGTACACGTAGGCCAGTGAACTCCCGATCGAGTCAAAGGCTCCACCGGCGGCTGTCGTCATGCCGACGTCGCGCCCATCTTTACGGTAAAACCTGCTCATATGACCGCAGCATTCCAGCCAGACTCGCCTAAGCAGAGCGTCCACCTGCTTCAACTTCGCCTCTGGCGTGACGGCCATGATTAGCCAGAACTCGGGCGCGCCACTCGCTCGAGCTTGCAACAGCAGGTGCGAACTCGGCCTGCCCACGCCTGACCGGGCGGCGATGCACTTTTTCAGATGAGGCGCCATTTGCGCCTTTGCTTTTCGTTCGCCGCACAACTCGCAAACACCGAATGAGTTTCGTTTCGTCATCTCGATTGCTCCTAACGCCCTCGCGGACAATTGGACTCTTGGATTCTAACCGCAAGTCCCCGGGTTGAATAGTCAAGGGAGGCGGCGGACAACTCCTCGGTGTCGTGGAGTGCGGACGCAGGCTCCGCCCTTAGGAAGCGTAAAAAATAAGTCCCCTCTTGCGAGGCGAATTCACCGCGGAGGAGCAGAGGCCGCGCAGAGGGACGCGGAGGGGCTTGACTCTCCGCGGCTCTTTCAGCGATCTCTGAGCCTCCGCGGTGAAGTCCTCACTTCACCGGCGGTCGTCATCTCGCGCCACCGCATTACTCAAAGTGGGAGGTTATTTTTTGCGCCTCCTTGGTTGATTAACAAACGTCATTCAATTTATTTCACGGATTGTCAGCCTCCGAGCCGTTTGCGAAGCTGCGCGATCTGGCCCAGGTGATAGGCGTTGTGATCGGCCGCCAAAAGGATTTCTCGAAGATAAGTCCTCCATTCTCCGTGCGGGATATTGGCCGTTAGATCAAAGCTGGCGTCTTCAACAGTCTCGATGAGCCGTTTCACGCCCGAGAGCAAACCCTCGACCGATCGAGTCCAGTCCTCCTCTTCAGGCGTCTTGTCTTTCGGCGGCCAATAGTCATTGGGGAAGCGCATCTCTTGATAGGTCGAGTCGAACATGTATTTCAAGATGTCGTCCTGGGCGATTCTCAGATGCTCGATTATATCCCATATGGAGTGCTCGGAGCCTTCAGGCCGGACTCGGCGAAGAGAAGGGCTTATCCCGTTCAGGGCTTGTTCCAGGGTCAAATGAGCCTGGCCGCCTCGCAACAACTCGGCCAGGTTCCCTCTGAGATTCGATTCATTCATTGTCGCCTCCTGTGTAGAAGAATGCCCGTCTTTGTGAGTCAGGCGCGGTCAGTGACGGACCCGGAAAACCGGTGAGCCGTTACTGTGAGGCTTGGGCTTGCCTCACCATTTGAGTATTAGCGAACGCGCGCCTCAGTGGCATTCCAAAATTTCATTCTTGTCCAGTGGAGCGGCGCTCCGTCGCTCCACGGTTCGATTTTGAACGGCTCGCTCGGATCAAACAACACGTGATAGCATTTTGCGGCTCGAAACTCATGACTGATCTCAGCGGCAACACATTCTTCGATGGCCCTGCCGGTCTCATCGAGGGTCTTCTTAAGGAAGGCCCAGGTAAGGTGATGCGTGCGGCGGTGGTTTGCCATCCACACCCGCTGTTCGGCGGCACGATGCATAACAAAGTCGTGTTCAGAATGGCGCGCGCTCTCAGTGAAAGCGGCTTCGCCGTGCTGAGATTCAACTTTCGCGGCGTAGGCCGGAGCGAGGGCAAACACGATGGAGGTGTGGGCGAGCAGGAAGATCTGCGAGCCGCGATGGACTTCATATCGAACCGCTATCCCGGGGCCGAATTGTGGCTCGCCGGGTTTTCTTTTGGTGCGATGGCGGCGTGGCGGGTGGGCTGCCGGGATGAGAGAGCGAGAGCGCTGATCGA
>JAHFUG010000394.1 GCA_023265195.1 Blastocatellia bacterium
CTGGCGCGACGGAGCCGCTACTCATTCGGTGAAGAACGTTGGGAAGACTCGCTTTGAGGTTGTGGATATCGAGTGGAAGTAAACCTATGATTGATCTGAAGTATTCGCTTGTCATTGAGGCTACGCCTGACCCCAATTTCTTTGGCTTTTTCTCGCCTGAACTGCAAGGCTTCACGGGCGCGGGCAATTCGATCGAGGATTGTCTGTACAAGGCAAGGTGGGGTATGGAGGAACACACGGCGTTGCTTGGAGAACAGAATCTCCCGATTCCCGAGCCCAACCCAAACCCGATTATAGTTAAGAATGAGGAGAGACTCGCGCCAGTAGCATAGAGTTGCCAGGCGCGAGCCTTTGATTCGCTTTGGGACAAGCTGTTGAAACGAATCTTGAAGAAACAACTTGCATGGCTCAAGAAGGGGCGGACACGCGGCTGCCGCACCTCATCTTAATCAAACTCATATGGCGCACCCGCGAAAGAGAACGTCATCCAGGAGCCTCCCAATAATCACTCTGCAAGAGGAGGTAGTAAACTGCTCTCTTTGCGCAAGGCTGGTAGCGTGGCGGGAACAAGTCGCTTTAGAGAAGGTCAAACGGTTCGCCGGGCACGATTATTGGGGTAAGCCCGTTCCCAGCTTCGGCGATCCCGGAGCTAGACTTCTAGTTGTTGGCTTGGCGCCGGCGGCCCACGGAGCCAACCGGACCGGCCGCATGTTCACCGGAGACCGTAGTGGAGATTGGCTCTATCGAGCGCTTTACCGCGCCGGCTTCGCCAACCAGCCCGCCTCGACTCATTGCGAGGATGGTCTTTCGCTTGACGACTGTTACATCACAGCGGTCAATCACTGCGCGCCGCCCGCGAATAAGTTGCTGCCCGAAGAGATCAAGAACTGCCGAGAATTCCTGTCGCGCGAGATGGCTTTGTTGACGCGCCTGCGTGTCGTGGTCGCGCTGGGCAAGGTGGCGTTTGACGCGGTGTTTCGCGAGATGGCGGAACCCATCACCCGTCCGCGCCCGAAGTTCGCGCACGCCATAGAATGGCCGCTTCAGCGAGACGTGAAGCTGATCGCGTCATTTCATCCGAGTCAGCAGAACACTTTCACGGGAAAACTGACCGGGCCCATGCTTGACAGGGTATTCAGCCGCGCCCGCGATCTGATTCCCGAGTGAGAGGGAGTGAATCCGCAGATGACGCAGATGACACAGATAAGAACGAAGAGCAGGAGCATAAAAGGGAAGGAGCATAAAGAGCAGGAAGTAGAAGAGCAGGAGGGCAGGAGCACAAAAGTGCAGGGGCGCAAAAGGGAAGAACGCAGAAAAGGCAGGAGCAGAATCAAGGAGATGGAAAGCACGTAATCACGTAAGCGAGCTAATCAAAGTGAGCGGAGGGCTGTTGTCTGGGCGATCGTCCGCTCGCCTGGGAAGCGGTTGGGTTTGCCTTAATCTAATGGAGGAGAGAATGCTTCGAAGACTGAGTGATTTCAGCGCTACGCTGGTTCTTGTCGTCTTTGTTCTCGCGACGTTTTTGCCGTCCTCGTTCGCGCAAAACAAAATGACCTTGATCAAGGCAGGCCGCCTTATCGATGTCCGCGGCGGCCACGTTCTTACCGATCAAGGGGTTCTTATCGATGGCGAACACATAAAAGAGGTCGGACCCTTTGCCGAGATTCAGAGCAAGTCCGGAGGCGCGCAGGTGATCGATCTCGGCGCGGCAACGGTGCTGCCTGGGATGATCGACTGCCATACTCACATACTGCTTCAGGGAGACATAACCGCTGAAGACTACGACGTGCAGTTGCTGAAGGAGTCGATACCGTTCCGAGCCATTCGAGCCACTGTGGCGGTTCGAACCGGATTGATGAACGGCTTCACCGCCATGCGGGATCTTGAAACCGAAGGCGCGATGTACGCCGACGTCGACGTGAAGCGCGCGATCGATCTGGGTTATATCGACGGGCCTCGCCTATTTGTCTCGACGCGAGCCTTCAGCGCGACGGGGATGTATCCGTTGAGCGGCTATTCGTGGGAATTGAAAGTGCCCGAAGGCGTTCAGATCGTCGATGGCGCCGACAACATCCGCAAAGCCGTCCGCGAACAAGTCAAGTATGGCGCGGATTGGATCAAGTACTACTCCGACCGCCGGTACTACATAAAGGATGGCGCTCTGCACTCGTGGGTCAACTTCACTGACGAAGAGGTTCACGCGCTGGTTGATGAAGCTCACAGGCTTGGCCACAAGGTCGCCGCCCACTCGATGGGCCGCGAAGGCATAGAATCGGCTCTGAAGGCTGGAGTAGACACGATCGAGCATGGCGACGGCCTGGACGACGAGATGATGGATATCATGGTCAAGCGAGGCGTGTACTGGTGTCCGACCATCTTCGTCGGCGCTTACGTCGCCGAAGGCCGGGCCGCCGCCGGAGCGCCGATTTGGAAGACGATGGTTGATCTGGAGCGAAACGCGTTCGGCAAAGCGGTAAAAAAGGGCGTGAAGATCGCCTACGGCACCGACGCCGGAGGGTATGCGTGGACTGAGAACCAAGCCAAGGAACTGGCTTACATGGTGCGCTACGGAATGACTCCGATGCAGGCGATTCAGTCGACGACGATTGTAGCGGCGCAGTTGCTTGATTCACTCGGAGACTTTGGCGTTATCGAACGCGGCCGGTTCGCCGACATCATCGCGGTTCGCGACAATCCGCTTGAGGACGTGACGCGCCTGGAGCACGTAGGCTTTGTGATGAAGGGCGGCAAAGTGATCAAGAATCAAATGTAGAATAAATGTACGGGCGGCCGTCCCTGGCCGCCGCTCTTGTTGCGACTCGGATTCTTTTTTCTAGCCAAGTGCATCGCGGCGGTAAATCGCGCGGCGCCTACGTGCCGAACGTTGGCGCCGGGCTGACCGCGCAAGTAGCAGGTAGTGGCGCTCGGCGGACGTTCATTGCCTGCAACAGGCCATTGTCTGGTCGGGAGAAGTTCAGAGTTCAGCCTTTAGGCTGCGGCACGCTGAAACGCGAACTCTAAACGCCACGGCAGTGGGGTTATTTCAGCCAAGCACCAGGAGTTGGTTAACGAGAGGAGTTCTCTCGATTGGAGACATTGAGGCTCCTGTCTCAGTTTCACTGCGCCAACGGTGTTGACGGTTGAGAGACGGCTTGTTGATGATCAAAGGAGATTAGGCGGAGGTTGACCATGCACCTGTCGTATGCTCAAAATCCTCGTCGTCAAGTGAGTCTAATGGATCTCAAAGAGGTTTTTCGTTTCGTCGCGCCACGGGTGCGTGAGGCGGCAGTCAAAACCTCGGATCAGTTGAATCGCCTGGGCATTCGCCATGCGTTGGCTGGGGGACTGGCGGTCGGCGCTCATGGGTGTATTCGGGCGACGGCCGATGTGCAATTTCTTGTGGGAGAAGAGGCGTTTGAACATCAGGGATTGCTGGTGGCCTTCAAAGCCGGTGTTTTCATAGAGGTTGATGGCGTCCGTATAGATTATCTGTCGCCTACTTCGCTCGGACCGCAATTGGAAGAAGTTCTTGACCACCCACCCATGAATGAAGGTTTTGCTGTCGTTCCGATCGAGGTGCTGATTTACATGAAGCTCGTAGCGAAGCGGCGGAGAGACATGGTGGATGTGATCGAGCTTGTCAAAGCCGGAGCCGGCGTGAAGCACGTGCGGGAATACCTCCGCGAGTATGCGGTTGAATTGGTTCCATGTTTTGAAGAGCTAGTCAACGAGGCTCTTGTCGAGTAACGCACTCATCCGAACGCACAGCCTCAGCAGCTAACGAATTCATCGTATGTTTGTCCGCCTGTTTTCCGTCTATATGAATGAGTAGTCGTACATCAGATTGAATAGAAAGGGGAAACAATACTGTGGGACCACTTGGACTTCCTGAATTGCTGATTGTGTTCATTTTTTTCCTGCTTTCGGGTTTTGGATCTGGATGCTTGTCGACTGCCTTACCATGGAACCTAGCGGCTCTGAGAAAATAGTATGGGTGCTAGTGCTCCTATTTGGAGGCTGCGTAGGGGCTCCAATCTACTATTTTGTGCGGCGATCAAAGCGAATCTAGGGAATCGGGAAGATGGTATGTCCAAATTCAATCCGGTTCTAGCTATTACAGTTCATGGAATACGGGCGAACGCGCATTGGCAAAACATCACTCATCAGGAATGGGGCCGAATCATTAGATCGCTCGAATCGAATCGCTTATAATTGGCGCCGGAGGTCAGGCTATGAAGTACAAGGTCGCGTTGCAAGAATCGGGAGAGGGGTACAGCGTGTCGTCTCCCGGTCTTCCTGGTTGCTGGTCGCAAGGCGCGACTGAACAAGAACCATAGAGAATATTGAAGACGCGATCAAAGAGTACTTGGCTGCAATAGAAGACCTTTCCCGGGATGGCGAAGTCCGGGAGATTGAAGTAGCTATTTAGCTATGGCGAAAATTGCCGGGATAACCATCTCGAAGCGGTAAAAGCTTTCGAGAAGGCGCGCTTTTGAGTCATTCGCCAAGGCAAGCACATTGTGATGTCAGACGGCTCCCGAATCATAACGATTCCTCGTCATTAATCCGGTAAACGCCTTAACGAAGGATGGCAGCTACCCCGATGCAAGCGTAAAACGGCGATGCGACGAAAGGATGACCCTCATGGCGAAAACATCTTTGTCCCTAATCCTTGCCGGGTCCGTTATAAGTATTCTAGTAGCCAACTTAAGCTTGGACTCAATAGCCAATGCACAAGTAAAACAACAAAGCGATCATAAGATCAAAGGCGACTCTGTTGGCGCCTTGCCGAACAAAAGCAAACGTTTTGCCTTGGTCATCGGCGTTGACCAATATGATGATCCTCAAATCCCGCGACTTGAAGGTGCGGGTAATGACGCAAAGTCTCTCGCGGATGCACTCGTGAAATATGCGGGCTTTCCTGAAGAGCAAGTGTTCTTGCTCACAAACGATCAGCCGCCGGACCGTCGTCCGACTAGAGCAAATATTTATCGGCGATTTTCGAATTTGCGCTCGAACATACCCCAGGATGGATTGTTGTTAGTGTCGTTTGCTGGGCATGGCGTAGAATTCAACGGGCAGGCATATCTGCTGCCAGCGGACGCCCAAGCGGATATGCCATTGCTGGAAGAAACATCCATCAGCGTTGAAAGAGCTAAGACTTTGATCAAGCAACTGAGTGTGAAGCAAGTTGTTTTCATCCTTGATGCTTGCCGGAATAATCCAGAAGAGGGGCGGGGCCTTCGCGCACAGCCTTTAACTGAAACTTACACACGAGGATTGAGTTTTAATAGGATCAACGAAAACATTGACGCATTTGCGATTTTGTTCGCCACCGAGAAGGGACTCACGGCCTACGAGAACAAAGACAAGAAGCAAGGATATTTTTCTCTGGCATTAGTGGAAGGCTTGAAGGGCGCCGCAAAGAACGAGAAAGGCGAAGTGACCCTTGCGGGGCTTGTGAAGTATGTTCAAGAAACGGTGCCAAAGCGTGTGAGCTTGGATTTAGGCAAGGGCAAACAGCAACGCCCATTTGCGAACATTGAAGGATTCAAGGCGAACGAGCTAGTCCTTACAATTTTGCCCGCGGAGACGCTGATTCCAGTTACGCCAACCTCGGTTGCCAACGAACCCAACGGTTATCATCCTCTTGCCTTTGAAGCTGCTGAAAAGGCAAACAAGGGTGACTACGACGGAGCAATTTCAGATTACACCTATGCCGTAAAGCTCGATCCTCCGCATTCTGATGAATATAAGCAAAGGATCGCGGCGGTCTATTCCAATCGAGGATATGCGAAGTATCATCAAGCCGACTACGAAGGAGCAACCAAGGATTTCACGGAAGCGATAAAGATTGCTCCCAACGCTATGTTCTATTACGCTCGCGGAGCCATGAAAGGCACCATCAGAGATTATAAGGGAGCGATTGAGGATTTTACGAAAGCCATAGAGCTTGACCCGAAATACGCAAAGGCCTATGCAGATCGCGGAAAAGTGTATGAGGCGAGAGGCGAGAAAGAGAAGGCCAAGAGAGACTTTGAGGTCGCTAAGCAACTTGATTCCAATATCTATACCAATGAAAAGGGGCTTGAGAAGAATTCGGAATTGATGGGTAAGGTGAAGGCTCTAATTGGCTCAGGCGCTGAAAAGGCAAATCGGGGTGATTATGACGGAGCGATAGAGGAGTACTCACGAGCAATCAATCTCAATCCCAGATATTCAACTCCGTACTACCTCCGCGGGAACGCCAAGTTCAATAGAGAGTATTTCATTGGGTTTTCAGTGGATTATAAACTTGCCGCGGCGATTCGGTCTCAGTGCAAGTGCCTGGATAAGGATGATTATGAAGTGTTGCTCGCGGAGATTACGAAAACAATAAATCTCAGGCCTAATGCCGTTGATGCCGCTGTTCTTTATCAAAATCGCGGAATGCTTCACGCCGCCAGAGACGAGGTCAAGAAAGCAGTTGAAGATTTTAAGAAAGCTATAGATGTTGACTCGAAATTCTATCTAGCTTACATGGCTTGGGGACTCATCACTATTCCTAGTGACGCTAAAGAAGCGATCAAGCTTCTAACCAAGGCTATCGAAATCAGGCCAAACAGTGGAGCTGCTTATTACCTACGCTTCGAAGCAAAGCACGGAACCGACAAAACTGACCTTGATCAAGCCGTAAAACTTAGTCCCGAGGATTTTTCATTGTTGTATAGAAGGTCTGGGATAATTGATTCATTTGATCATCTGCCTTGGATACATCGTTGAGTGGCCGACCGAGAACGCGAGATTATGGTAGTGTGCGATGCGAGATGTTTTGAGTGGGCCGCTGCCGCGGTACTCAGACCCGGCGCCTCACTACTCTCTAACGAGTTCGTGTCTCAAAGTCGCTGACACCGAGGGCGCCGCGAGTCACGAATAAGGAGACATTATGCGAACGCCAGTGCGCCCCAAGACAATAATCGCAGCCTTCGCGGTCTCGCTATTGGCGGCGGCCGCTGTTACTCCCCAATCTCAAAAGCAAACTCCCACGAACGGCAAGCGCACCAACCGCCTCGTCATTCGCAACGCGACCGTAGTTGACGGAAATGGAACGCCTGCTTCCGGGCCGAAGGACATCGTTATCGA
>JAHFUG010000395.1:0-4273 GCA_023265195.1 Blastocatellia bacterium
GGCTGTTTAGTGATCGTCTTCTGCAACTAGCACTGGAAAGGGTGCTGAGTGTCGGGAAAGCGGAGTGAACGACGCCGAAACAGAGCCGAATACATCGACCCGCGCTAGCGGCGGCGGGCTTGGACGTGGTCGAGGGCAACAGCATTCGGCGCGAGTATCCAATGAGGCCGGGACCGCATCGAAGCGCACTGCCGAGGCGGCAAATCGCTCACGAAGGACTATGTTGAGTATTGCAACACCACAGTGTTTGTTTGATACCACCGCCTTGTTTATCTCTTTTCCTCAGAGGACGTAACAAACACACAAAGCGGCGACAAGTACAAAGCGCGGCGCTCCATGGAGCGGAGCGACACGAACTGGTCGATGGTCCATGTCAGCCGGCTTGATGAGTCTTGATTCTCTCCGGCGCTTGCTTACCGCGGAAGCGTCACGGTAAACACGCTGCCGTGGCCGGTTGTGCTGGTCAAGTTGATGGCGCCGCCGTGCGCTTCGGCGGCCCATTTTGCTATGGCAAGGCCAAGCCCGGCCCCGCCTTCGACCCGGGAGCGGGATTGACTCACTCGGTAGAACCTCTCGAAGATTTGAGGACGGGCTTCGACGGGTATTCCAGCGCCGGTATCCGACACCTTAACCTTGATCGAGTCACTCTCCGCCGCGGCTTCGACCGAAACGAGACCGCCCGCTGGGGTGTACTTGATTGCATTGTCGAGCAGGTTGAGCATCATTCGTCTGAGCAAGTCTTCGTCACCCCGATATGAAATATCCGAAGAAGGCCGCACCTCGATGGCGACGCCTTTTTGGAGAGCCAGGACGTGAACGGCCCGGCGGCACTCTTCAATCAGATCGTTAATGTAGAACTCCTCGATGCGCAACGGCCGCTGTCCGGCGTCGGCTCTCGCAAGTTCGAGCATGTCATCGACCAGTCCCGACAGACGCCGCGCTTCTTCTTGAATCACCGAAAGCGCTTCCTTGTATTCCGCGCTTTCCCTCTCCCGTGACAACGCGACGTCGGCCTCTCCCCGTATGATCGACAGCGGGGTTCGAAGCTCGTGCGATGCGTCGGCGGTAAAGGCTCGCATGCTCTCAAAGGAGCGGTCGAGTCTCGAAAGCAGATCGTTGAACACTCTGGCCAGATGGCCCAGCTCATCGTCCTGGTTTCGGACGGGCAATCGCTCGTGAAGATTTCTCGCGCTGATGCGTTCCGCCTGACCGGACATGGCCACGACCGGAGCCAGGCTTTTTCTTGCGAGCAGCAATCCGCCTAGTCCCGCGACAAATAGAGCCGCGGGCAGGCCAAGATAAAAGACCCGCCGCATCGCTTCAAGCTGCTCGACGAAGTCGTGCAATGGCTGAGCGACGACGACGTAGTAATTCACGTCATGCGATTTCACCGGCAGAACGGCCTGTCTCGCGCCCTCTTCGCCAAACCCCTCAACGGTTCGGAGGAGTGGCTCGGTCAGCGCTTGTGAGACCGAAGAAGCATCATCGGGAAGAACCGGCTGTTGGCCGTCAGGGTAGTTGGCGGAGACGAGACGGCTCCCTTGATAAATGGCCATGTACATGTCCGGAAACTTCATCTCGGCGAGAGCTTCAACGGCGCCGGAGTCGATGTCGCCGTTGTTTTCACTCGTCTCGTTTTGAAATGAAGCTGCCACGGTTCTGGCCGAGTTGACCAGCGAACGATCGAGCCTTGCATAAAGGCCTCGCGAGAGCATCACGTAGATGGCCAGGCTAAAGCCCGCCAGCAACACGCCGAAGACAACGACGTACCATAGTGTCAGCCGCACGCGCACGCTCTTAAACACCGTCACCTCCCGGCTCCGCGCGGAGGATATAGCCCTCGCCACGCCGTGTGTGAATGAGCGGCCGGCCGAAGCCCTCATCCACCTTCTTTCGCAGCCGTCTAACGTACACGTCTATCACGTTCGAGAATGGATCGAAGTTGTCATCCCAAACATGCTCGGCGATCTGCGCCCGGCTAACGAGCTGGCCCGCCTTCAAGGTAAAGAATTCGAGTAGAGAGTATTCCTTCGCGGTCAGGCTTATGTCGCGCTGGCCGCGGGACACCGCGTGGCTGGCGGTGTTGATCGTCAGATCGGCGATGCGAAGAATCTCGGGCCTCACGTCTTTAGCTCTTCTAAGCAGAGCCCTCATTCGCGCAAGGAGTTCCTTGAAATCGAAGGGCTTGCAAATGTAATCATCCGCTCCGCAATCGAGCCCACGTATACAATCGTCAATAGAGTCGCGGGCGGTCAACATGAGCATCGGCTGTTTGACGCCCTGCGCCCGCATCTCCCTGCAAACTTGAAAACCGTCCTTAACCGGGACCATTACGTCGAGTATCAACAGGTCGTAATCATTGATGCTTGCCTGGTAGAGCGCCTCTTCGCCGTCACCGGCGATATCGACCGCATAGCTTTGCTCGCGGAGCCCGCGCGCTATGAAACGCGCGACTCGCGGCTCGTCTTCGAGAAGCAGTACTCGCATAATTCGGGCTTCCAACCGGCGGCGCTTTACGGAAGGCTCCAAGGGTATATCAACCGGGATGAAAACGCGATGACGTTCGGAGTATCGTATTGAGTCGCCAACTGGACACATCATTGCGCGCTGACCGCTTGTTCTTTGCAACTCTGAGTGGCTCTACGCGAATGAGCGCCGTTGCCGGCACACGTATGGGAATGATACCTTCGTTGGGATTATGATGAGTCGTGTCACCCAAGTTCCGATAACACCCTCTGTTTTGGAGTGGGTAATTTCCGAGTCGGGCTACACCATAGCCGAGGTCTCGGCGGCAATTAACGTTTCGGTGGAGACGTTCGAAAAATGGCGGTCCGAAGCGGAAAAACCATCTCTCACTCAGATCAAGAAACTTGCCGGCAAACTGCACCGGCCCTTAGCAACGTTCCTTCTTCCAGGTCCGCCTCCTCGCCGGCCCCCGCCGGTTGAGTTTCGCCATCCAGTAGGCGTGAAGCGCGTACTCAATCCCGACGAGCGCCGTCACATCCGGAGAGCAGGAAGGTTGCAAGAGGTTGTTTCGTGGATTTCAAGGGAGCTCGGGGCTAACCAGCCAAGGACGCCGCCGGCGTCTATTGATGAGGACCCGGCCTTGCCCGCAAAACGCGTTCGCGATGTTCTGGGCGACTCGGGCCAAGTGGAAACGCAGTGGCCATCCGCCGCTGTAGCTTTCGATTATTGGAGATCAGTTCTCGAGCATGCAGGCCACATAGTGCTCTTGTTCCCGCTGGGCAAAGACTCATGCCGAGGATTCTCGATTTGGGACGATAACGCGCCCGTTGTGGCCATAAACACGGCGTGGAGCGAGGAGGCGCGGATTTTCACGCTCTTTCATGAAGTGGGCCATCTAATCACGCGTACGGGTTCGGCATGCATCGAGGCCGTTAGGACGAACGCAAGAACTGACTCCATAGAGCGGTGGTGTGAGAGGTTCGCTGCCGAGGTGCTAATGCCAACCGACTTGGTTGAGGCGTCGCTGCGAGAGTACGGATGGCAATCCGGCAAAGAGATTGGAGATTTGGCTCTCGGAAGGAGAATCGCCCGCCGGCACAAAGTCAGTCTGAGAGCGGCTGTCCTCCGCTTGATAGAGATGGGTGCGGCCAATTGGTCTTTGTACGACAAGATACCCTTGTCCGCTGACACCAAGAGTCCAGGCGGAGGTGGGGGTGGTCGAAACCGGACGCAAATCCGGGAGGATCAGTTTGGCGGTCGGATCACGTCGCTACTAGTGAGGGCCGTGGAGAAGGATGTGCTCAGCAGATCGCAGGCCGTGGATTTCCTCGATATTCCCGATGTGGCGTTCGACGACCTTGCTCGCACTGTCGAGCGTAGCGAGCGGTGACTAATGACCGAATCGATTGTGTGGGTCATCGACACCTCGTCGATCGCCGAAATACGCCGCTCAATTGAGAACAAGAGAAAGCCCGGGGTGTTTTCGATGCTGGGCGCCCTCGTGAACGCAGGCCGTCTGGTGTTTCCGAAACAGGTAGTGGAAGAGCTCAAGAGGGGCGCTGATCCCAAGTCACCCGACGCTCAATACAATTGGGCGAAGACACACGAATCAAAGGCGGTTGAACCGGCGCCATCGCTGGACCACGTCAAACACGTTTTGAGCGTCGTCCATAGAGTCCTTGATCCCGATAAGGACACTGGAGTTGAGGAAGCGGATCCATATCTGCTTGCAATGGCAGTTCGCCTGCGGCTTGAAGGAAGGGATGCTCGAATCGTCACGGAAGAAAAGAACGACATGCCTCGTAAG
>JAHFUG010000395.1:4373-7104 GCA_023265195.1 Blastocatellia bacterium
GATACGAGCTATGTCGACCACTGCCGCTTCCGTTAGGGTCGTAGCTCCGTTAGGAGCGACCCATCCTCCGCGGCAAGGGTTGCCTCTAACGTCGCTCAGAGAGATTCAGCGGCTCGGACTACAGATAGGTCGTCTCTACAAGACTTAACCCAGTCGGTGCGATTTGGGCTCACGATTTATGAACCTTTATCACTTCATTTTCGACGTCGATGTCGAAGCGGCCGCCCTCTTTCCACAGGCTGGTTACGGGGAGCTTAACCTTCTCGTCGATCGTGCGCTTGAGGAAACGCGCTCCGTAAGCGGGGCTAAAACCGATCTTAACCAGATAGTCGATCGCGGCTTCGCTTATGGTCAGGATCTTACCTTGGTGTTCCATCTGCCGGCGAGTTTTGTTTAGATACACCTCGGCAATCTGCTTGACCTCGTCCTCGGTTAACGGCGAGAAGACTACGATCTCGTCTATTCGGTTTCTGAACTCAGGCGAGAATCGCTCTTCGGCCGCCTTCATTACTTCGCGCTTAACGGCCTTGATATCGGAAACCGTCTTTGTGCCAAAGCCAAGCGGCTTCATGTACTTCTTGAAATTCTCGGAGCCCAGGTTCGACGTCATTATTACGATGGAGTCGGACAGGTACACCTTTTTCCCGCGGCCGTCGGTGATCCAGCCTTCATCGAACCCTTGAAGAAAAAGATGAAGCAGGAACGGCGAGGCCTTCTCGATCTCGTCGAGCAGCAAAACCGTATAAGGGTTGTCGCGAAGCCGCTCCGTAAGGATGCCGCCGCGTTCGCTGCCCACGATTCCGCGCGGCATGCCAATCAGCTTCTCGATCGCAATCGTGCCGTCCTGATACTCGGACATATCGATGCGAACCATCTTGTCTTCTTCGCCGAACATGAACTCCGCAACCGCCTTGGCCAGCTCGGTCTTTCCAACCCCGGTTGGGCCGAGAAACAACAAAACGCCGTCGGGTTTGTAGAAATTCTCCTTCAGAGGACCCTTGTTCAACCTGAGCCGCTGCGAGACCGCCCGTATGGCGTCCTTCTGCCCGATCACACGGCACGACAGCTCTTCCTCCATGTTGGCGAAGCGGTCGTTGGTGTCCCGAAAAATCATGTCGCGAGGTATGCGCGACTCCTGGCTGATGACGTCGATTATGTGCTCGGGCTTTACTTCGCCGGGCTCGGGCTGGTTGATCTCGACCTTGACCGCGGCGGTGTCCAGCCAGCCAATGACCTTGTCCGGAAGGTGGAGGTTTCGGACGTAGCGCGGCGCCATCTCCAGCGCCATATCTATTGCTTCGTCCGATATCGTCACCGAATAATTGCGTTCCAGCCTGGGCCGCACGCCCATTATGATCTTGCGGGTGTCTTCGACCGACGGCTCGTCGACCTTCACCAGCCTGAACCGGCGCGAAAGCGCTTCGTCCTCGCTTATGTATTCCTTGTATTCGGTCATCGTCGTGGCGCCGATAATACGCATCTCTCCTCGCGCGAGCGACGATTTGAACATGTTGGCTGCGTCGGAGCTGGCTCCGAGCGCCGATCCCGCGCCTATGATGGTGTGGGCCTCGTCGATGAAGAGGATGAGGTTCTCACGCTCTTTGACTTCGGCGATGATTCCCTGTATCCGCTCTTCGAACATTCCGCGGAGCATGGTGCCGGCGACGATGCCGGACATCTGCAATTGAACGATGTGAGAATTCCGCAGCCGCTGCGGCACCGTATCCGACTCCATTTCGATTCGGCGCGCCAGACCTTCAACGACCGCGGTCTTTCCGACCCCGGCTTCGCCCACCAGCATCGGGGAGTTCGCGCGTTCGCGGTGACATAGTATTTCGATTATCTGGCGGATTTCTTCGTTGCGGCCTATTACGGGCGGGAGTTTGTCCTGGCGGGCGAGCTTATTGAGACTGACTCCGAAATGTTTAAGGTACGGCGGAAGCTCGTAGCGGCGCCGGTATCGTTCTTCCTTCTCTTCGTGGGTTCTAACGCGTGTTTGGATCTTCTGAATGACGATCTCGCGGTCGGCGCCCAATCTTCGCAAGAGCTCGACCGGAAAACCGTGCATGTCCCGGAACAAAGCTACGAACAAATCAGTTGAATCAATGCTCCTCCGCCCTCGCTCGTGCGCGTGTTTTAGAGCGTTCGACAGCATGGTCCGAAGCGAATCCGACATCTTGACGCCCCGCCCGAGATAATCCCGCTGGCTGAGCTTTACTTCCACGGCCTGCATAACGACTTGCGGATCGAGGTTGAGGCTCTGCATCACCTCGTTGAAGAAAGGCCGCTCCGATTCGGCCAGTCCCACCAGCACGTGTTCCGGAGCTACTTGATTGTGATCTCTTGACCGAGCCTCCTCGTAGGCCCTTCGAATAAGGCGCCGGCCGCCTTCGGCGAATTTGTCGGTGTAAGTTTCAAGGTCGAACATCTTGATGACTTTGTTCCTTCCGGCGAAGAGTATAGCAAAGAAGAAAACCCCACTCAATAATTCTAATCGAGACGAAATCAAGGCGGCCGAACACGAAAGTGACGGGGTCCGAGCGCAATGTGTCAAGCAGGCGCAAGGGTAGTGTCTTAAAGTTATGTGGGTGCTGATGAGATACTTAAATCTGGCTGGGGAGGAGGTCCCTGCCTACAGCGGCGGAAATACCCACAACGCAGTTGAGGGATAGTTTAAGCTCGACCCACAAACGGAGAGCCGCAGCTTCTTCCCCGAATCCCACCAGCGCAG
>JAHFUG010000396.1:0-6341 GCA_023265195.1 Blastocatellia bacterium
CTCCGTCAAACTAATATCAACGATCTCGCTCACATACGAATCGCGACGAGCGGCGATCCCCCAAAAAAACTCGATGTCGAAGGTGATTAGGTAGCCGCCTTCGAAGCGCTGCCAAGGGGTTACGTGTTCCGGCAGCCCGCTCCGTCAAGCAGTAAACGGAAGTTATTGCCGCGGAACAAAAGGTCAGGGTTTGCCCGAGAACACGAGCAGGCGGATGTGTGCTTTTACTAACAAATCAACGGAGGAAATGACAATGAAGAACGTTCGAGTGCTCGGATTGATAGCTATTATGTTATGTGTTCTCTTCGCCGGCGCGACTAACAAAAAGCCGGCTGACACGAGCGCAATCGCATTCTCAACGGGAGTGCAAACCGACTGGTGTTGCGTCGCCGGTCTCGCCTGCTGTATTCAGAATGATAAGACGCGTTGACCCTGCGATTACTCTTGTCCGGCTTACGATTGAATTCCCGCGGGAAGTACTTCAATAAAAAATCGAGATCGATGTCACTTCGATAGGATTCGGAATGAGAGCCCTGTCAATGTGAAGGGAGCCCACTGGCATGGCGCCGCGCCCGACCTCAACATGGTCAGCTTCGATTCGCGAAGCGCGTGCGAGGTGTCCAGGCGATGAGTGAGCAGGCGGCTGTAGAAAGCTCGCATCAACTTTTCGGTGGCTATATCCTGCACCGGCCATAGCGACGCGCAGACTCCGCGCGCGCCCGCGACGAGAAAACTCCGCGTGAGGCCGACGATCCCTTCCGCGCCCGCGTTCTGCCCGACTCCGGTCTCGCAACCGCTCAAGACGACGAGATCGGCGTTCAGCTTCATGGTGGAAATCTGATAGCTGGTCAGAACCGTGCCCTTGTTGTCTTGATCCGGAAATGAGAGTTCGAGGGCTGAGAAGTAACCGTCGCGATAGTCGGCGAAACTGTGCGCCGCAACGTGCATGATTCGAAAAGTCGAGAGATTGCTGTTGAGCAGCGTGTCGGCGCCGGGGCCCGACCACACCGTCGTACCAAGGCCCTGTTCCCGTCCCAGCGCCGCGATCTCCTGAATCTCGTTGCGAGCCCCGGGGAGATAATAGGGGTTCTCCGCGGAACGCGATTTGACGCCCGGCGCCTCCGGCCGCTGCGGCTCGGCGGTTTGGCGCCCGGCGCCTTCTCCTCCTATCAACAGGATGTCGTTTCCGGGTTGCCGCCGCCTATCGTCCAGCGCGGCCAGAGCCGATATCGACGGCGCGTAACTGACCGGGTGGTCTTCGAGCAAAAACCGGGCTCGCCGACGAACTCTCTTGTTATCGGCAGCGTTAACCACCAGAGCCTCGAAGGCCAGGTCGAATATGGGCGCGCACGGAACGATGACGAGATCGCGCCCTCGAATGAATCGCGCGGCGGGTTTGATCAGCATCTCGTACAAGCGGCGAGACGCTTCGTTGTATCGGTCAATCGCCTCCCGCTCAGGCGTGGGAGTCGCAAGCTGAGCCAGAATATTCTTGCGCCAGTCGGTCATCGCTTTGGCGATGACCGGCTTGTCCACCAGCTTGACCATCCGGGCGTGGCGGCGCTCGAGAACGATCAGGAAGTCCTCTTGAATTCCAAGCTGATAAAACAGCACCACGGTGTTTGGATGAGCCGCGAGAAAACCGGATTGAACCTGTTCGGCGCTCAGCGGCGACAACATCGCGGCGTTGTAGCTGCTTGCCGTAGCGCTTCGCGTTTCCAACTGCAGCCGCATGCGCTCGGCCAGAAGCTCGGCCCGATGCTGCTCCATCCGAGGGACCTCGCCGCCGTCCCGCGAGCCCTCCCAGCGAAGCAAAGCCATCCGCGCGCCCAGGTCGGAGATCTCCTTCAGCAGTTGCCGGTCACGTTCCCTCAACTCAGGAGCAAGCGCCATCCGGTCCGCGCTCTGCACGTTCGCCAGCTCGTCGAGCAACGCCCGGCTCCGGCTTCGCTCGGCGAAGTCGAACGCCTCGAGTGAGTATTCCTGGCGGGGCCGGCGCGCGTTCAGGGCGTAAAGGTTCCTGATGATCTGAGTGCAGATGGCCTCCGACTCCGACAGCAACACCCGCCGTATGTCCTGTATCGGCTCCTTGGACCAATCCCTCTCGAGGGTATACAAAGCCTTGAGGCACAGATCTAGAGCCTTACGGTTGTTCCCCTTCAACATCTCGCCGTCAGCCTGCAACTGAAGCGCGATTCGCAACGACTCGTGGCTTTCGTCCTCGGGCTCGGTCAGATCGACGGCGTGGCCGGCCAAGTCTATCACGCGGTCGATTTTGTTCTGCTTGTAATAACCCATGCCCTGGAGCGTGAGCAACGAGATTTCCAAATCCGGAAAGCCCAGCTTCCTCGCCCGCTCGATCGCTTCTTCAGCCAGGCTCAGCCCCTCTTCCAGTCGTCCCGGTTCGAGGAACATATGAGTGCCGGCCAAAGCCGCCTTCGCCTCGAGCGCAAGCTCCGGCTCCACGCCTTCCGATAACGCGGCGGCCCGCTCCGCGTACTTGATGGCCTCCGCTCTATCATGCGTTTTCTCGTTCTCGTTCAGCGCCGTGTACAGCCGCACCAGCGTGGAAGCGAGCCCGGAGCGCTCGGCTAACTGAGCCGCCCTGGAAATATACAATTGAGCGAGATCGTCCTGACGCGTATCGGCGTAAACCCTGCTGAGTTCCATCAACACTCTTGCTCCCGCGTCGTCTTCGTTCAGACGAGAACTCGTTTCGAGAGCCGCTTGCAGTTCGTCCGCCGCTTCGCTATAGCGCAGCCGGCGGCGCATCGATCGCGCCCGTTCGAGTTGGGCGCATATTTCAGCGTAGTACCATCCGCAGCTTCTTGAATGGACCAGACTATCCGAATAGAACTGATCCGCCTCCGCTCGGCGGCCGGTCCCGCTTAGATACTTCCCCATTCGAAGCGACAACCAGCTTGCCGCCCGCTTGTTCCCCACTCTGAGCGCCCATTCCATTCCGTTATCGTAGTAGGCTCTCACTGCCGCATGGCTCCAGTCCGCGCCCCGGCGTCCTTCCTCAACCGAAATCCAGAATGTTCCATATTGGCTGGACCCTTCCGCGCAAACACTCACGGTGTACCTTCCCGAATCAGGCAACTCGGTTGATATCCGCGCGCCGAAGAGGCCGTCGCCGTCGTCGCTCCAGCCCAGTTCCGCGCCGTTGGGTCCAGTCAGAATCAAAAAGACGGGGAATTCGTAGGACTGGCCGATCACGGTGATCTTCTGGCCCGCCGTTCCGTTGAAGATCATTCTGGACTGGCGGCCGCGTGGCGGCTCCAACCGGATGCGATCGGATTGAAGCAGCGCGCCGCTTCGCCGTTCGCCAAGTCGAATGCGGATTGAGCGGCTCATCGGGCCGTCCCCACGAATCAAAACCGCCGCGAGGAAGAGAGCGGCCAGTGCAAGGATTTTGAGCGTCCCGCGCCTCCACCCTCGCAACTTGAAAATCCTCATACAGACTCCGCCACCGGCGCGAAAGGAAGATTCTTCTCTTCTCATCCGGCGCGGCAGCCGCCCTTAGCGTAGCGGGCTAATCATTTCGCGAGATTGCTTACCTGCTCTTTAAGCCGCTCCGCCGGCAACTTGTGCTCGCGGCCCAAGGCGATAACGGTGTCGAGTTCCCTCAATGCGGCTTGACTCTGATTGCTCTTCAAGTACGCGAGCGCCAGATAGTACCTGCTGCTGTCGGCGGCCTCGTCCGGCCTGAGTTCGCTGGCCTGCGCCAGCGGAGCGATCGATTCTTGAACCCTGCCGACCAACAGCAACGACACGCCGAGGTAGAATTTCGCTTCGGCTCCGGCCTCGGGGTCCAGGTTGTTGAGCGTCTCCAATTCTCCAATGGCTTCGTTATACTTGCCGTTCTTGTAGTCTTCCATCGCGCGAGAGAACCCGCCGCGCGGCCCCCGGAGAGCGACTCCTCCATCAGGACGTTGGTAAGGCGCCTTTGGAATGATCAAATCGTCCCAGGGACCCGAGGCCTGGGCCACCTGTGGCGGCTGCGATGGCGCGCCGCCCCGCCGAATTGCATAGTAACCACCGGCGAGCAAGAAGCAACCGACGACGGTTGCGAAAGCCGCCACTAGACTTGGTCTGGACCATGGAAAGCCCGCGAGCATCGCCATCAGTCCGCGCCGCCGCGGCGCGATTCTTTCGGCCGCCGGGACCGGAGCGGTTCGCTCTCGAAGGATTGAAGCCACCGGCTCCATCGAATAGACCTGCTGATAACAGTAGGCGCATTCGATCAGATGATCCCTGATAAGCTGTAATTCGGCGTCATCGGCGGCATTGAATTCAAACAATGCAATGAGCTTTCCAACCTTGGCGTTCGTGCACTGATCAATCCGTTCCATGGTTACCAACCCCGCCCAGCTTGTTGTCGTTCACCGCCGATGCGAAACTCGCGAAAACGAAACTCTCAGTCGCGGAATACACGCCGATTCGCGGCGGCTTCCCTTCCGCTAATGACTCAGACTATCACTTACTACTCCCCGTAACCAGTCTATAACACGCCTACAAATTGAGGCCGTATTCATCCACGAGAATCGTCTTCAGCGCCTGCCTGCACCTGAAGGTTCGTATCTTGAGCGTCGATTTCGGTATGCCGAGCAATACGCTAATCTCTTCGGGGTCCAAGCCCTGACACAAGCGCAGGAGTATGGCCTGACACTTGGAAGATTTTTCGCCCAACCGCGTTATCGACTCGCCGACTATCCGCTCCAACTCTCCCGCCTCTACTTCCGCTTCGATGCGGTACGAAGGTTCGTTTACATCATCGAGGCCTACCCAAATGTTCTTGTGTCTGTCGCGCTTCTGATATAGGTTGCCTAACTTATTCCTGAGAACGCCGTTGGCGAAGCCCAGTACCTTTTGAAGAGAATCAAGTTCCGAGAAGTGCGAATGAACCACCGCCAAGGTCTCCTGGACCACGTCTTCCGCGCCTTGTTGCACGCGATACCGCGCCAGGGTTAAGAACCGGGCTCGCAAGAAAGCGAAGACTTCTTCCTTGCGCCGATCGTCTCCCAGCTTGGCCTGCACGAAGCTGGAACTTAAAGATTCCCACGAATGTTTCGCCTCAGCCATTGCCCTCGTTCATTTCTCAATTGTCAAAACCGCCGGGACTCAAGCCCCTCACGCGCAGGACTATAACACCGGACCCGAAGTGTGGCAACCAGCCGCAACTAAACTAACGCCAGCACTTTCCGGCGTGCGGAGTTAGGGGTGCGGAGTTCGGAGTTCGGAGTGCGGAGTTCGGAGTTAGGGGTGCTGAGTTCGGAGTTAGGGTTCGGAGTTCGGAGTTCGGAGTTAGGGGTTCGGAGTTAGGGGTTCGGAGTTAGGGGATCGGAGTTCGGAGTTCGGATGCGTAACTGTTCCACGCCAAACATCAAAAAATCACAGGTCGGGAAAAGGGATTTATCCCCGCTCCTCTTCTTGCTGCAAGTTTGAGTGAATCGTAAATAGAGGAGCGGGGATAAATCCCTCTTCCCGACCTGTGATTTTTTTGATGTTTGGCGATCTCCTTCATCTTGGCGCCTCACAAGAGTGGAACCAAGACGGCCAAACTCCGCGATGAATTGGTCTGTTACGCCGGTCGGAACGAGAACTCTGTTCGCATTTCTCTCCGACGAGGACCGCGAGAATTCCGGCACCCCGAACTCCGAACCCCGAACTCCGCACCCCAAATCCCGATCTTCGAACTCCCAACTCCGAACTCCGCACCCCGAACTCCGAACTTCGAACTTCGAACTCCGCACCGCCGCTTGCGTAAGACTTGGCCTTCACCGCGCGCCCGCGTTGCGGCGCCCGCCGAATCGCAAGTTCGCCTGAAGAACGGGCGAGAGATTTCCGACGCAGTGTGTCGGAAATTCGTCCTCCTGGAGAAATCCGACGCACCGCGTCGGAAATTAGATCGGCGTATTCCAGATAGAATCGGCGAAACATCTCCAGATTGTCTACGGAGTATCCCTGGCCGAATTCATCTCGAAGCCGCGCGGAAAGATCCGTCAGCAACTGCGCTCCATAGCTCGCGCGTCTTTTGCCGCGCTGTTCCTCATCCACAATCTCACGGCCAACCAGCCAATTCGCTACCACCTGCGTTGTGTTGACCGAACGAGCCACGCTCGAGCGGGCGGATTCCAGTATCTCGCGAATCCTCTTGTACAGCGGGGCGGTCTTCGTCTTTGAGGTCACCTTCGGCATAGGGGCAGCTTTCTTCTTCATTCGTCGATCTCCTCGCGAATACTACTTCCAACGCGAAAAGAACGCAAAAAAGCCGGTGGCGCCAATACCGGCGGCGGCGGCGCGGGCTAATGTCCGCCGGTCTTTTACGGAGTACAATA
>JAHFUG010000396.1:6351-7097 GCA_023265195.1 Blastocatellia bacterium
GGGGCAGCTTTCTTCTTCATTCGTCGATCTCCTCGCGAATACTACTTCCAACGCGAGAAGCAGGCAAAGAGCCGGAGTGCGAATACCGCCGATGCGGCCGCCGCCGGCTAATGTCCGCCGGTCTCTTGCGGAGTACAATAACGCGACATGACTTCCTGGACGGCTTTGGGATCGTAGAACTCCTTCACCAGTTCTTCCGCGGTGTAAGAGTTCAGCGAGTCGCGCTCGGTATATCGGAGATAGCGCATGCCTTCGGGGCTCGCGTCGAATCGGCCGTCCGGCAGCAGGTCGAGCCACTCACCCGGCCCGACGGCGTAGCGATAGAGGAAAGTCTCGCCGGTCTTCACGTCCCAGAATTGCAGCCGTCCCGCCGCCCCCGCGGCGATGAGGTATTTGCCGTTTGGCGCGAAACACGCGGCATAGACCGGACCGAGGTTGCCTTCCAAGGTGTGAATAGCACGTCCGCTCTTCACTTCCCACAACCTCACACTATGGTCATAGCTTCCGCTCGCTACCATCTCTCCATTAGGTGAAAATTCTACCGAACTCACCCCTCCCGTATGACCTTCCAGCGTCCGAATTCCTCGCCCGCTCTTCACTTCCCACAACCTCACACTCTTGTCAGAGCTTCCGCTCGCTACCATCTCTCCATTAGGTGAAAATTCTACCGAACTCACCCATCCCGTATGACCTTCCAGCGTCCGAATTCCTCGCCCGCTCTTCACTTCCCACAACCTCACACTCTT
>JAHFUG010000397.1 GCA_023265195.1 Blastocatellia bacterium
ACCCGATCCCAGGCAGGAACGGCCGCCATACATTCGCCAGAGCTTCGGCCTGAGCGCGTGCTTCGCAAGCAGCGCGCGCAACGAATACGGCGAGAATCCAAATACGTGGTACGGACTGAAAGTTGGAGCAAGGTTAACTACCCACGAACGCCCGCGCATGCTCTGATAGAGATTCCCCAAGCGAAAGTAGAGTCCGGCCTCGTTAGGCACGTCGATAAAGACAAGGCCGCCGGGCTTCAAGATGCGGGCGATCTCCGCCATCGTTTCGTTCGGAGTGTAGAGATGTTCGAGGACGCCGGACAGGACTACGGCGTCGAACGACTCAGGCTCGAAGCCGCAACACTCCAACGAATTCCGCCTGACCTCGGCGCCGGAGTACCTGGCGGCCTGGTCGGCGAACGATCTCGAGGGCTCAACGCCGATGACGGTCCATCCTTGCTCGCGCGCGGTTCGCAGCAACTCGCCCCGCCCGCAACCCACGTCGAGCAACGAACCGGTTCGATCCAACAGTTCGGTTGCCTGCTTCAGCATGAATGAAGCGGCGCTGCACTTCGAGTCGAGGTCATGATGTTCGAAGTATTGATCGGCGGCGATCTCGTAATTCTGATTGACTCCCCTGACTGGAACCGGCATCGGGTTCGGAAAGATGAGCTTACATTTTTTGCACTGCCAGATTTGACATTCAACCCCCAGATTCGCGCGGTGCGCCGCTCCGCCTCGCGCGCCGAGAAATGTTTCGGGAGGGGCTTCGCAGATAGGGCATATCTGCGACACCCATTTGTAGCCGTCTTCGATAACCGCAGTCATAGGAGAATCTTCAATTGAATTTCAAAATCGTGAGCGCCGTCCCAAACATCCGGATTGCCTTTGGATGGGGAATGTCTTTGGCTTCCCGCAGGCCACGTTTGAGTGACTGGCTAAAAGGCCCTTGCTACGGCCATGGCGTTCCACGTTGTTTCATCGGGCTCTCGGTCGAAATCGGGAAAGGCGCCCATTCGAATCGGATCAAAACCCGAGTTTTGGAGGAACATGTTCAACTCGGGAGCGAAGAAATAACGCAATGAATGAGACTCCTCGGACTCGGACACCACCTTCTCGCGCTCCATTCGCCAAAGGTGAAAACCAACGGTGCACGAGTTATTGATGACGTCGAGTTCGCCGGTGGCCGCTCGCAGAATCGAGCCGCCGTCCGTTGGGATGACCTTTAGTCTTTGAGACGGCCTTTGGCGCAAGACCGCGGGCCCGTACCAGAAGTCGAAGATGAGCATTCCGCCGGTCTTCAGGTGCTTCCGCGCCGACTTCAACGCGGAGAGCACATCGCCGTTTTGCAACTGATATCCGAGAACCGCGAACATTATCAGGACAGCGTCAAACTCGCGATCGAGACTCACGGTCCTAATGTCCGCCCTGTGGAGATTCAATCGCCCGTTGAGCGATTCGGAGGCGGCTTTTCGTTTAGCGTGTTCCAGCATTTCCCCAGAGTAGTCGACGCCGGTTACCTCATAGCCTCGCTTGACCAGGCGAATTGCGTGATTCCCTGTGCCGCATCCCAGGTCAAGCAGAGAGTTAACTGGACCGTTCGCGTGCTGTTTGAATAGCCGCTCGAGCAAGTCGCATTCGCCGTCGTAGTCTTTGCTCGAGTAAAGCAAGTCATACGAGTCCGCGTAGGCCCCTCCGAAGGCGCCGCTCATGAAAGCACCTCTTTCACGGCGCTACACACTTTCCCTATCTCCTCTTCGGTTATAGTGAGTCCGGACGGGAGGTATAATCCTCTGCGCGCAATGCGCTCGGTTATGGGATATTGCTCTCCAACAAACAGTCCCATTTGTTGAAAAACAGGCTGCTCGTGCATACCCAGGAAAAAAGGACGCGTTTCGACACCTTTGCGCCGCAATCGGCTGGCAAATTCTATCGCGTCGTAATCGACGTCATCACTTAACACAATTCCATACATCCAATAAACGTTCGTCGCCCATGCCTCTTCAACGGGGAGGTTGATCAGCGTCAGGGGCTTCAACTGCTCGGTGTATGACTGGCCCATCCATCGTTTGCGTCTGATGTGCTCTTCGATATTCTCAACCTGAGCCAGTCCAATCGCGGCTTGGAGATTGGTGAGCCGGTAGTTATGGCCCATTTCAGTATGATAGAAACGCCGATCTTGCCGGAAGGAGAGGTTTCGCAGCGACCGAAGCCGTTCCGAATGATCCGCTCGCTTGGCGAGAACCATTCCACCCTCGCCGGTCGTGATGATCTTGTTTGCATAGAAGCTGAAGCAACTCAGATCGGCCAATCCTCCGGCCCGGCGCCCCTTGTACTGCGCGCCATGCGACTCAGCCGCGTCCTCGATGACCGAAAGACCGTGCTTCGCCGCCATGTCCACAATTGGGTCCATGTCAACGGGATGCCCATAGATATGAACCGGCATAATGGCACGTGTGCGAGGGGTGATCCTTTCAGCCACGTGGCTGGCGTCCATGCACCACGTTCCGGGATCGCAGTCCACCAGCACGGGAACGGCGCCGCTCCTGATCGCGGCGAGAGCGCATGAGATAATCGTGAACGCCGGCATGATGACTTCGTCACCCGGCGTCAGGCCCAGTGCGGCGACGGCAAGCTCTAACGCCGTGGTTCCGTTGCTTACAGCGACGCCGTGTTCCATGCCGCAGTAAGCAGCCCAAGCCTTCTCAAATTCCGCGATGAAGCGCCCTTCGGAAGACACCCAGCCAGTTCTGACGCACTCTTCAACGTATTCAAGCTCGCGACCCCCGAGCAATGGTTCGTTGACCGGAATCATTACCGCTGGGCTCCCGTAATTACTTCTTCCTTGAGCGGCGCGGACAGTCGAAAGGTGTCGCGCTCGTAGTCATTACCGCCGCGCACTCCTCGTGTGAAGACGAGAAACGCGGAGTCTTCCAGCGCCTCCATAGCGTGCCGCTCGTTGGGTTCAGTCAAAGCGACGTCACCAACTTCCAGAACAGCGGAAACGACAGGCTCTTCCGGAAACTGCGTGAGCAGCTTCATCCTACCCTTTAGTATGTACACATATTGAACCGTTTCTTTGTGATAGTGGTTTCCGCGAGTGGTTCCTTGCGCCGAGGTGATCATGGTGACGTGTTCGATATTCTCATTCACGAGGATGTCCGTTATCTCTCCTCGCTCATCGCGGATAGACGTGCTGGTCCTGGTGATCTTCATCGTATGCCTTCTTTCAATTTTCGTTTCCAACGATATGTGGACTGGGGATTGGTATGATGAACCGTCCGCCCTTCTCCCTGAATTCACCCAGGTTCGACATAATCTCCTCGGCAAAATTCCACGCGAGCAGCAGGGCGCAGTCGACGTTCCGTCCAACCAATTCAGCATCTGACAGGACCGGTATGTGTGTGCCAGGGGTGAACCGTCCAATCTTCAGGGTGGATTTCTCAGTCACGAAATCGAGCGTTTCCGGGCCGATCCTGCAGTAGTTCAAGAGGGTCATTCCCTTGGCCGGCGCGCTGGCCCCCGCGATGCGCTTTCCTTCGTGTTTCAACCTGCGCAGCAGCCAGGTCAGATCCCGCCGGTTGCTCTCAACAGCGGTTGCGAATCGGCGAAGCACGTCAACGGTGTGCACTCCACTCCGTTCTTCACTAGCTAAGAGTTGTCTGATCATGGGCGACCGCGGCATCACTCCCTTGCGCGCCACGTGAACTCGGAACGACCCGCCGTGTATATCCTGCTGTTCAACCTCGAACACTTCCAGGTTGAAGCGCTCGAAGAATCTCACCAGCGGTTTCACCGAAAGGTACGATAGATGCTCGTGGTAGATCGTGTCGTACTCGAGTCTTTCAATAAGATTGACGAAGTACGGCGCCTCAATAATAAACGCGCCTCTTGGGTGAAGCAGAAGGTCAACGGCTTCCGCAAGGCTGTCCAGATCGTCTATGTGCGCGAATACGTTCGTCGCGGTTATGACCGTCGCTTGCCCTTTGTCGTTCGCCAACTGTCGAGCCACGTCGGCGCTAAAGAACTCGTCAACGGTTTCTATGCCGTGCTTCTCCGCAAGCCGGGCAATGTTGCTTGCGGGTTCGACGCCTAGCGTCCTCGCGCCACTGTCTTTGAACGCTTGAAGCAACACGCCGACATTGCTGCCTATGTCAATTACAAGATCATCCGCCCCGAGGTTCATTCGCTGGGCGACGCTTCGGGCAAAGTCCCCCCAGTGAAGCTGCCCGGTTCTGGTCATCGAGGACTCATATGGATAATCGTGTCTGTATAGCACCTCAGGCGAGACAACATGACTCAATTGAGCCAGTCCGCAGTCGCCGCACATCAGAACCTTGAGCGGATAATGAGTCTCCGGCTCACGCAACTGTTCCTTGCGAAGAAAAGAGTCCGCAGGAGGGGTGAACCCAAGATCGAGAAACTCAAACAGCCTTATACCCTTGCAGATTCTGCAAATCATTAAAATGTGGTTCCTACCGTCCAGCGCCCGACGCTAGTTGAGCCTTCCCTTTGCCTCTTCGAGAATCTCTATAAGCCGGCGTCGATAATCCGCCGGCGTATAACTAGCCAGCCGCGCTCTTCCCTTTTGAGCTAATAACTCCGAGGTCTCTTTGCTGGTTACGAGCCGGTGAACGCCTTCGGCGATCGAGTGGGCCGATCGAGGGTCGACCAAGATGGCTGCGTCTCCCATCTGCTCTCGTATTCCCCTAATGCCGGACGTGATCACTGGACAGCCGAACGCCCATGCCTCGAGCGGCGGAATGTTCGTCGCTCCAAAAAATGTCGGCATGATCAACGCCTCGGCTGCCGCATACAGTGCGGAGACTTCGTGGTCGGGCAAGTAACCAAGACAGTGAATCTGCGTATCCACGTGTTCGCGAGCGGCAGTCTCCAACATCTCATTGAAAGCCAGTTGGCGAATCTCTCCCGCCGCCGAGCCGCAGAACGCCGCGTGAATCGTCAGGTTATGCTCTCGCTTCAAGAGCCCGAGCGCTTCGACTATTCTCTTGTGATTCTTGTGCGGCCAGAACTGGGCTGGATAAAAGAGGAAATCCTCCGTCAGACCGTGCTTATCACGCACTCGGCCTTGTTCCTCGTCCGTAACGCGGGTGTCCAACGTGCAGGCGGGAAGCATTGGCAGCACCTTAACGCGGTCCGGAGCGACGCCGTACTCGCCGTAGAAGTTCAGAATATCTTCTTTGCCCGTTTCGGACTCCGCTAGCAGCAGCGTTGCATTCACCGCCGCATTGCGAAACAAATACTCTCGTGCTTCCCATTCTCCGTTTGCGGACACCTCGGGAAATTCGGGTTGCAGTCGATGCTGCAGATCGTGTATGGCCATCACGTACGGCGCCCCGGCCTCGAAGGAGAGCGTCGTCGACACCGTATAAAACATCAGTTCCGTGCCATTGCTCTCAAACCAGCGCCGGTGGTCATCCTTGATCTCCACGGCGCCGAAATGACCGTTGCCCTTGAAAGGTCGCTGAGGCCGAAAGCGGTTGAGTACACGGACGAAATCGTCGCCGCCCATCTGTCGGACCCAGCCTGCCGCGCGCCGCTTCATCGCCGGAGGGGAGACCGGCTTCACGCTCCAGCCTTGCTCTCTCAACAGCGTCGCTCCCTTGCCGGCGTCGTCGGTGTAGATTGTGAATTCGTCTGCGCATCCGTTGCTCTTCCACTCGCGAATGGCGTTAAGCGCGGTCAAGCTGTATTGAAAAATGCCGCCGTCCGAAGCGTTCATTCCCGGAAAGATTCCTATGCGCACGTGCGAATTCCCCGCTTTAGATAGCATTCAAGAATGTCCGCAAGCTCTCGAGCCCGGTTGTCATATGTGTGCTCGGAGAGCGTGCGCTGACTCCCGGCTCGAGCTATGACCTCGCGCTCGACGTCGTTCGCCAGATAGTATTCAACCTGCTCCACACATTCCTCGGTGTTTCTGTAAGCGACGACCTCACGCCCTGGCTCGAACATCTCTTTCAGATTGGCCTTCCAGTCCGTCACGAGAAGCGCGCCGGCGCCGGTCGCTTCAAAAAGGCGGCAATTGTTCGCGAAATTGCCTGCGATACCGATGTGAGTGTTTAGCGTTATCTTCGATCTGCGGAGGATACCGTACATCTCGGCGCCCCATGCGTTGCCGGCGTAGCACTCCCTGATCCTTGATCCTAAGGGCAACGAGTCCGCACCGGCGCCCCAGATTCTGATGTCCAATCTCTCGCACAGCCGCTCCAGAATCGATATTCGTCGTGCATGCGCCGCCGACAAGCTGCCGATAAATGAGACGGCGATATCCGGCCGCCGCTCGGGCAAATGCGCTAGCACCCGGCAATCAAAGGCAAGGCGATTTAATTCGCTCGGGATGCCCAGTCCTCTGAAGTGCTCGACGAAATTCGGCAGCGACGAGATGACCAAATCATAGACCTTCATGTCTTGGACCCGCGGAAGAGGCGAGGCGATTTGGCCGGCGACAAGTTTCACTCGCTGCCTAGCCTCCGCTAAAAAGCGGCTGCTGATGCTGAACATGTCCTGATTCAAAATTACGTCGGGCCTGTAGTGCGCGATCTGCGCGGTCAGTGTGTCGTAGAGCCACCCGCCGCCGTTGTCCAGCTTTCGAAGCACGGGACGAAAAAGGGCTCTTAGGCGGCGCGCGGGCGTTCGGGCAGCCGTTCGCCGAGCCAATTGCAATGCCGTGCGTCCGGGCCCGCCTTCCCTGCTCGCGACCTTCAGGCCGTGCTCCCGAGCCCAGGCCTTCTGCATATGCTCGTTGTTGACGTGGATGTCATATGCCTCATGCCCAAGCTTGGCCAGACTCTTTGAATAAAAGTCGGCGACTCCAAACAGGCTCTCGTTGCGCGCGCGCATCTGTTCGTCGAATGGCGCATGCTCGAGACCAGGGTGCTTTGAGTACAAAGAATCCAAGAACTCCGGGTAGTCCGTGTTGAGAATCAAGAATCTAAGACTCATTGCTCGGTCTTCTTCGTCAGGTCGAAAATCAGACTCGTGTAGGACAGCGGCTTTTCTTGATTGCGCGAATCGAATCGCGCCGAGCGCTCGATGAAACCATCCGCGATGCGCCACGGCTTCCAGTGAAACTCGCCTTCCG
>JAHFUG010000398.1 GCA_023265195.1 Blastocatellia bacterium
AAAGAGATTAGCGGATCGGAGTTGGTGGTCTTCGAAAAGTGCGGACACGTTCCGCAGATGGAAAAGCCTCAGGAGTTCAACGCCGCCTTGATGAAGTTTCTCGGCGGCGGTATGTAAGAATCGCTCCGCGCGCAATGAAGGAAACCGCGGGCGAGTTGGCTGCGCTTTCGGAGAGAGCCGAGTTGGCTGTTCTTCGAAGAAACAAGATCGAAGAGTTCGCCAGGCGTCAGGAAATCACCGGCCGGGGATAAGGGATTTAAGCGCGCTCACTCATTCAGCGAGAGACGAGAACGCCGCAAACGAACTGATTCTCAATGAAGACTCGCCGGATCAACTCTGACAAACCATACCTCTGGAAGGCCGACATAGCGGCCTCTGTTGACCAATTCAATGAGTGGTTCATGCAGTTTGCGCCCGAGGCATTCCGCGGTGCTCGGGTGGAGACGACCGAACACGTAAGGGAGGCGCTCCTAGCGACCAACGACCTGCGTAATATGAACGCGGCGACGCTCACGACGAAGCCGGGCGCGCTTTCGACGCTTCGCATGTGCACTGCCCCGCCGCTCGCGGTAGACCGATTGATCGGTCTGGCCGACGCCAGCAAAAATCTCGTTCGCCGTATGGAAAATGATAAGCTGCCGGCGAGAATGCAGGCCACCGAACTCGATGCGGAGTTAAATAAGCTATGCCGCATTCTCTCGCGTCTGTTGGACCGAGACATCTTTCCGTGGCTTGATAGTGGCAAAGCCCCGACCGATCGCGAGCGGGGCCGGGCCTCAACGATCGTCGCCGATCGGCTGTGTAGCGCGGTGGCGAACCCGATAATTCGCAACGCTCAAGAGCGGCGTCAGCTCGCCCTGATAGGAGGCTATCTCGACAAGAAGGGCTACCGGAAGAAGGCCCCGCCCTCGGGCAGCCCTCTAACCGTGATGGCGCCGGGCGACTATGCGTTCCGCCTGAACGCGCCAGTCGGAAAAACGCTCAAGGTTAATATACCAATCGACGTCGTGATCCAGCCCAAGAGTCTTCGCAGGGATCGGCTGCCAATACTGATCGAGGCCAAGTCCGCGGGTGACTTCACGAACACGAACAAGCGCCGCAAGGAAGAGGCGACCAAAATTCACCAATTGCAGGCAACCTATGGCGCGGCAGTGCCTTTCGTCCTATTCCTCTGCGGATATTTCGGTAGCGACTATCTGGGCTACGAAGCCGCGGAAGGAATCGATTGGGTTTGGGAGCATCGCATCGACGACATTATGAAGCTGGGTATATAGAACCAATGATGGCGCAACCTGAAAGCCCTCTTGAACACCGTCGACAGACCATTCAGTCGACTCTCGATGCAGAGCGGTCCGCCGCCGACCGCAATCGCCTCGGTCAATTCGCTACTCCTAACACCCTGGCCGTCGAGATAGCCCACTACGTCAAGTCGGTTTCGCGCGGGCGACTTGGTGCGATCCGTTTCGCGGACCCAGCCATCGGCACGGGTAGCTTCTATTCGGCCGCGCTCGCAACCTTCGGCCGCGAGCGGATCGAGAGCGCTATTGGTGTCGAGATCGATCCCGGCTTTTGCCAGGCCGCGCGTGCTCTATGGGAGGAGTCGGGTCTCGATGTAGCGCCGGGCGACTTCACAAGAATCGTCACGAGCAGCGCATGTCCCTCCAGTCCTAACCTGATTCTCGCCAACCCGCCATACGTGCGGCATCATCACCTGGCGCGAAAGGACAAAGAACGCCTGCAATCGCTCGCGCACCAAATGGCCGGCGTCAAGGTCAGTGGCCTTGCCGGGCTATACGTTTACTTCCTCATCATCGCCACTGCCTGGATGGAGGAGGGCGGCTATGCGGCGTGGCTCATCCCCTCGGAGTTCATGGACGTCAACTACGGTGCGGCGATCAAGCGATACTTGACGGATCGGATTACGTTACTTCGGGTTCACCGCTTCGACCCTGACGACGTTCAGTTCGGTGACGCCCTCGTTTCCTCGGTCGCTCTCGTGTTCCACAAGATGACGCCCCCTCCGGGTCACTCAGTCGAGTTTACCTTCGGCGGTACGATCGGCGAACCGCTCGCAAGCGATTCGATTCCACTTGAGGAATTGCGGGACTCGCGTAAGTGGACCGTGTACCCGACCCACGCCAGGAATGACCGCCGCATGTCGAATGGCGGCGACGGCTCGACGTTGGGGGACCTCTTTCGAATTCAGCGCGGAATCGCCACGGGCAGCAACAGCTTCTTCGTCCTCGACCGAAGTGACGCCGAGCGGCGCCGCTTACCGAAGTGTTACCTGCGGCCTATCTTGCCCAGTCCGCGCTTTCTAAAAACGATCGTTATAGACCCCGATGACGATGGCTATCCGCTCATCGAACGTCAACTCTGCGTCATCGACTGCGATCTCTCTGAAAGCGTTCTCAAGGACCGGCACCCGTTGCTGTGGGAGTACCTCGAAACGGCCGAAGCGCTGGGTGTTAAGAGCGGCTACCTCGTCGGCAAACGCACTCCGTGGTATAAGCAGGAGCAACGCGGCCCGGCTCCGTTCCTCTGCACCTACATGGGTCGCGGCTCCGGCCAAAAGCAGCCGTTCCGATTTATCTGGAACCGTTCCCAGGCAATCGGAACCAACCTTTACCTGATGCTGTACCCGAAGACTGACCTGGCGCGTATGTTGCGCGGCGACCCCGACCGGACGGCGGAAGTTTTTACTCTGCTCGGTCAGGTGACCGGCCACGAACTTCGCGGCGAGGGCCGTGTGTACGGTGGCGGACTGAATAAGATCGAACCGGGCGAGCTTGCCCGAATCTCGGCCACGGCGTTTTTAGAGCGCTGGCCCGAACTCTGGTCCGCGGTCGAGCGACAAGGAAAACTCTTTAGTGAACCGCGGAACGGAACGGACGCCTAACGGCGGCCCGGTTACCTACATCGGGATTGCGAATGCCGCGGCCAACCGTCCGTCAGGCCCTAACAGTTGATAACCTCGAACCTCAGGCCACACGCTGCGCCGTCGTGAGTAGTGAAGCGAAGCGAGAGTGAGACTCACCAACCCCATCTGTGGCGGACGCTTGTCTTTGTTCAATCGCGGGCATCAAGGTGGCGAACGCCGCGGAAAATGCTTGGCCCGTGGCCGCATGACGTTAGAATTTCAACCCTGCGCCCAGCCGCACCATTGTCTGACCGCTGAAGTTCACGAAGGGGTCGTAGTACGCCTTCAAAAACAAGCCGGCCGGTCGTAGTAGATTCCGATCCCGGCCGCGTGAATGTAACGCCCATCGTCTCCGCGTCCTGTAGATTCGAGCGATATCCTCGACCGCCACCAGCTTGTTAGGAGCGACCCCAGGCTCGGCCACAATGGTCGCTCCTAACGGAGCTAGCGGGAAAGATCATTGGAGAACCATGAATATCTTAAAGGATCTTAGAGGCTCGGATTCAACGCGAACCTGCCGCTTCCAGGCGCAAGTTGTCACACTTCGAAATGGCTGGAAGACAAAGAGCGCCGGGCGTTGATCCCCGCGATCCTCGATCCTCGATCCCCGATCCCCGATCCTCAATCCTCAATAGCCGTATCACGGAAAGAGGGTCAGGGTCCTCAATTCGCCGATATCAACCCAATCTCCGTCGCAAGCTCATCATCAAGTCGTCCGAGCGCGTAAGCGATCTTCAACGTGTTGCGATGAACTCTATCGGTCGCCCGGTCAGCCATTCTGCCGCCGATCATCGTAGAACCCAGGCCGCTTCGCTCGACCTCGATGAAATGTTTCACTTCTTCGATAGCTCGATTGATTTCATCTTCCGAGATCGCGAATATTTCGGCGGCCATCTCCGATTGTTCAGGCATTCCGGTCCATTTGCCCGCGAATCCGAAGTCGCGTGCGAGCAACGCGTCACGGCGAAACTCCTGGATGGCTTCGCGGCGCTCTTCTTCGGATTTATTTTGAGTCGGATAGTTCGTAGTCATTTCGGCGATGGCCGGGACTCCAACCGCCGCCGCCGCGCTCACAAGCCGAGTGCGAGCATAGTCGATCAAAGGATGGTCGAATCTATAAGCCGACGCCCGCATTCCAAGGCTCGCCCAGTAATCATAAGTTCCAAGCACCAACCCGGCTAAGCGGCTGGACGCGGCGGCGATATCAAAGACTCTTTCGACGGCGTTCACCGACTCGATCAATACTTCGATCTTGATTTTGCCTGGTAGGAGGCGGCAGGACCTCTCCAACGCGGTCAGCGCTTCATCGAGCGAACGAACTTCACCGGCGCTCTCGACCTTGGGGTATATCAATCCATCAAGCTGCTCTCCCGCTCCGGAAAGAATCGCCTTAATGTCTTCGAAGCTTGGGTCCAATTCGAGTCCACGCGGACGAAAGAATCTGAGCCGCTTACCCCAGTCGAGTTCTTTCAGAGCTCGTATGACATTGGCCCGGGCTTGATCCAACAAACCTTCGCGGCCGCGAGGTATCGAGTCTTCGAGATCCAACATCACGAGATTGGCTTTCGACTGAGTGACCGCTTTTTCGATGTACTTCCACACGGTGGCCGGAGTGGTCAGGTGAGCCATCTGGACCAAGTATCTCGGTTCGAGTTCAATCATAGCCGGAACCCTATCGCGGTACATCTCATCTCTTCAAGCCAAGGCCGAGAAACAGCACCGGCCGAAAGATCTTCCACCAATCGGTTATGGCTCGCATCTTGGTGTAAGCGATGCCATCAGTCTCAGGGTATTCGATAGTTACCGCGGTCTCTATGACTCGATGCCCGAGCCGTAGCGCCTTGAACAACAAATAGGGCTCGAGCTCGTAGCGGTCGAGCCAGTCCTGCCAAAGGTTGATTCGTTTGTCGTCGAACAACGAAAGACGTATGGCCCGAAAACCGCTCGACGCGTCGGTGACTCTACGGCCGCAGAAGAGTGAAAAGAGCAGCGTGTAAGCGCGCGTTCCCAGCCGTCTGCGAAGCGGCATGCGCAAGAACTCTCCGCCTTCCTTGTATCGCGAACCCTGAACGAGTTCCGCGTCACCGTCGATTATGGGACCGAGAAGCCTGGGAATCTGCTCGGGCGGCGTCTTGCCTCCGCCGGAGACGATTACGATCACGTCGAACTTATTAGCCAGCGCGTAATCTATGGCCGCGCGAACAGCCGCTCCGACGCCCCGATTAGTTCCCTGACGAATCACAACGGCGCCGGCCGACTCGGCGCGTTGAGCGCTGTCGTCGGTCGATCCATCGTCCACGACCAACACCACGTCAACGGCGTCGCG
Organism: Blastocatellia bacterium; assembly: GCA_023265195.1. GTDB lineage: Bacteria > Acidobacteriota > Blastocatellia > UBA7656 > UBA7656 > QHVH01. Next base: position 5,247 of record JAHFUG010000398.1, read on the forward strand.
AGGAACCGCCTTAACGACGCGGGCAATGCGTTCGCCTTCATTCCACGCCGGCGCAATGCATAACACTCGCGGTTTATCGCGGTCAGCCCAGCCTCTCTTGTCCACGTCGCTCACAACGCAACACTCCTCACAGCCTTGCCGCGCCTATCCGGCATTCTCGATCCAACAATGCCCAGGAGTTTGGCCATTCTCGGAAAGAGCAATATCGAATTCCATGCGCAATCTCAGCGCTATTTCAAAAAATCACAGGTCGGGAAGAGAGATTTATCCCCGCTCGTCCGGTTCCCATTGACTCATCTGGCGTCAAGGAGAGGAGCGGGGATAAATCCCTCTACCCGACCTGTGATTTTTTGATGTTTGGCGATCTCCTTCATCTGGGCTCCTAAACAAGAGCGGAACCGAAACCGCCAAACTCCAATGCTCCGCCTAAAACAATGACTCTTCGGCGGCCAGTCTTTCAATGTGACTCATTGAGCCTCTAGGGAAGCCTAGGCGCCGCCAGAAAGTTCACAAACGAGCCATGTGCTTTCGGGCCGGAACTCAGCGGTATGAGGTCGCTCGCTACACATTGTGGGGGCATTCTTCGTGTCTGGGGATTTTCCTGAAGGGGCGACAAGAGAGAATACAGTAGAATGGCGCCGGAATCTACCAGGCGAGAGCCTGGGTAGTGTCTTAAGGTTTTGTGGTTCAATTCCAACCTACAATCAAGGCCCCTCGGACTCCTCTCGAATACCCACAACGAAGTTGGGGGATCGTTCAATTCCAACCTACAATCAAGGCCCCTCGGATTCCTCTCGAATACCCACAACGGAGTTGGGGGATCGTTCAATTCCAACCTACAAATCAAGGACGCCTTCTTCCCTTTCCCGAATCCCACCCACGGAAGTGGGGGTATTCTGGAAGAACACGAGCCAACCCCTGTTGTAGGTTGAGTATGAACGATCCCCAACTGCGTTGGCGGTATTCTCGGGTTGCTTCTCCTTTTTCTTGGAGCAACACAGGATTAAGACACTACCAGAGCCTGAATGCCGCGGGCGCAAGCCCGTAGTAGATTGCTTTCAACCTACCTGCTTCACCTTCCGTTCCATCCGTGTCCATCCGTGTTCATCCGTGGCCGTAGCATTCCAGACCCTTCCCGCGGTGCTATACTCCCCGAGTGACGAAGCAAGCCGGTATTTACATCCACATACCTTTCTGCGAGCGGAAATGCGTCTACTGCAATTTCAACACGACGGATTTCAACTCTTCTCTGAGCGGCGAGTACTCCGAAGCCGTCATTAACGAGATCAAATTCTGGGGAGCCGAGCTATCAGGCGCCAACGGCAAACCAGCCGTGGATACGATATTCCTCGGAGGCGGTACGCCTTCCATAGTTGACGCCGAAGATATAACGAGGCTCATTCGCGCTTGCAACGACTCATTCAGCGTAGCCTCTGACGCCGAAGTTACGATCGAGATCAACCCCGGCTCGCTCTCCCGCCTGAAGATGCGCGCGTGGAAAGAGGCCGGCGTCAATCGAGCAAGCGTCGGCGTTCAATCGTTTATCGACGCGGAACTCATCCAGCTTAGCCGCACTCACTCGGCGTCTGACGCCGTGGGCGCGGCGCGCGCGCTTCGAGACTCCGGGTTCGACAACATAAGTCTCGATCTGATCGCCGGATTGCCCGATCAATCGCTGGATGATTGGCGGTTCAATCTCAATGAAGCGCTGCAACTAAGGCCCGAGCACCTGTCGCTCTATCTCCTCGAGGTCAAGGAGGGCACGCAGTTGTTCGCGCAAATCAAACGCGGCCATCGCAACAAACCGGACGACGATCTTGCAGCCGCG
>JAHFUG010000077.1:0-14447 GCA_023265195.1 Blastocatellia bacterium
TAGTTGTGCTTGGCGGAAGTTTCGTAGCCACAAAAAGGCGCAGACGGCGCAGAAGCGAGAAGACGGACTGCAGGCCCGATTGGCCCGCACGTTTATTGCTCGCAGCCACTTCTCGCGGTTTTCTCCCTTGTGATCTTTGCGCATCTTTGTGGCTGATGACTTATTTCCGCCGAGCGCCACTGGTCAATTCAGTCGCTCGTCAAATTTGGCCGCTCAAGGAGAATTGAATGAAGCAAGAAAAAATGCCCCCGCAATCCAGAGTCTTGGGACTCGCCGCGAAATGGCTGGCCGGCGCCGCCTTGCTTGGAGTGTTGTTTATTCAGGCGGCATCGAGCAGCCAGGGCGCTTCGACAACAACGCCGGCGCCGTTAGCCGTGGCCCCCACCTGCACGCTGGCTACGGTTTGCATAACGGACGAAGTAACCGGCGATCACTTGAGTTATACCTGCCCAGCCGGAACCTACACGTATAAGCGCTGCAGCACCGGCTTCACTCTTACCGGAACCGGCGTCGTCAACACCGTTAACGGCGTCGAGACGCTCACCGACAGCAAGCCGGACCGAAGAATTAACGCGGGCCTTTTGGTAGGGCCCGGGACAGGCAAGGCGGTGATCTACTTCATCCCGGCGCCTGGGATCATCCAGACGTTGACGATAAACCAAACAACTCCATTCAAGGCTTGCGGAACCTGCTGAGTTTTGGCGGAAGACATGCCGGATGAGATCACCGGCTATCTCGGTGTCAGTGACAGCGCACCAGGGTTGAGACATGATCTCAGCACTGGCGCGCAGGCCATCTTATGCTCAATGGACTTGCCTTGTGGCTGCTTGCAGTCGATTAGAGCAAACGGCTGAATTCAAGAGAACTTCTATGGAGCGTGCGGTGGCGGAGCCGGCATACGTGCGCTCATTTCCGCCAACTCCGCCGCGAACTCATCAGCCGTGTAATGGCGGCCCGGGGTCAGATTGGGCGGAGCGGGATCGAGTGGTATAACGATGTCTTTGCCGGTGGTTCGTTCTTTCAACCAGAGCGCGACGACATACAGGGCAGGAACGCGAAGCAGCCGCGGCTCGTAATCGCCGTTCTTCACTTCTTCGACCTGCTCAGCTTGCTTCATTGCGCTCAACGTCTGTCCGACGAAGGGGCCACGATTCAACCCGGAAAACTCGTGCTGGCCGCCTGCGTCCGCGACCTCCGCGGCGACAGTCGGATGTTCAGCCGGTTGACCAAGCAGGAATCGCCAACCGACTGCTTGAGCGGCGTCGACGCCGCGCCCTGCTTGAACGGCGTCCAAGCCCAGGTTGAAGGCCTGATGTGGGAGGCCGTCATCCCAGTGTGATTCGTGTCCGCTGGAAAAAGCTGCGTCAAACGCCCCGGCTGGCGCCGCTCCCGGCGCCGCGCGCATTTGGCCCAGTCCGCCCTGCAGGCTGTTGACCGCCTCCGACGGTGGTTGTGACGGTTTTATCGACATGATCGGCCTCCATTATTGCTTTGTGAAATACGAGTGCGTCCAGGACCCGGAACCCTGGTAGCTGTTCTTAAGCGTATTGTAAGTGATGTACGAAGCGCCATACCAAGGATCCTTGACGTAAACCATGTTATTCGGTCCCCCGCCAACCACCATGATGAAATGCGCCCCACCCCCGCTCCACGCGACCCTGACTCCGAGCGGCTGGCCAGCCTGAGCTTGCGCCGTTATAGTCGCGTCGGCCTCGGCTGAATACGTCATATGATCGAAGTTGCCTACGGTTTGCAGCGCTGTGTTCAGAAACCCATAGACGTTGCAAGGGCCTGGGTCCTGGCAACAGGTGGTCTTGTTCAACTCGGCGTTGGCGAGAGAGCATTGCGTCCACGCGCTTGCCTGATTGTAAAAATGACTGGTTCCAACCGAACAACCCGCCCAGCACCAATTGGTCTGTTCTTGCCTCATCATCGCAAACGCAAGGCTCCAGTTGCTCCACGGCGCATTGCTGTCGGTTGTGGTTTTGAACGTGGTGCGAATTTCTCCCTGACTATCAATCAACCAAACTTGCAGCCGGCCGTCACTCAGCTTTGCCGGCCACAGTGTGCGAGTCACGAACGTCGGCGTATCGGCGATCCATGCCTGAGTCCAGGGAGTCCACGCAGAGCTTGAGTTCGTGCTCGACTTCCAGCAACTCCAGAGCTTGCCTGCCGTATCAACCGCCCAGAATTGCAGCCGCTTATCCGACAGTTGAGCAGCCGCCACCTGCCTGGCGTTGAAGGGCGGGGGCTGGGCCGTCCATTGCGAGGTCCATGCCGTCCACGCTGAACTGGCGTTTGTGTTTGACTTCCAGCAGCTCCAGATTTTGCCCGTGGTGTCCACGGCCCAGAATTGAAGACGTCCGTCCGACAGCGGCGCCGCCGCTACCTCCGTGGCGGTGAAGGGAGGCGGTTGAGGCGTCCATTGCGAAACCCACGGAGTCCAGGCTGAACTGGAACTGGTGGCCGACTTCCAGCAACTCCAGATTTTTCCCGAGGTGTCCACGGCCCAAAACTGCAATCGTCCATCCGACAGCGGAGCGGCCGCTGCTTGTGCGGATTTGAAAGGCGGCGGCTGCGCCGTCCACTGCGACGCCCAAGGGGTCCATGTAGCATTCGCGTTTGTGCTGGACTTCCAGCAACTCCAGATGGTCCCGGCCGTGTCTACCGCCCAGAACTGCAGTCGCTTATCCGACAGCGGCGCTACGGCCAGGCTCTGGGTGTGGAATGTTGGTAAAGAGGGAGTCCAGGGACTCTGCCAGTAAATCCAGTCAAACTGGATTTGCCAGTTGCTCCAAATGCGGCCTGAAGCGTCCGTCGCCCACAATTGAATCCGCCCGTCCGACAACTGCGCCGCGGTCAACCCTTGAGATGCCCAACCCGCCATTGCTTCTCCTCCTCTGTTTTGCCCTGGAGCGCGGTAAGGTGTATCTTAACCGTTCCGGCCCACCCGGGATTCTGTCGAAACTTCCAAGGCGCGATGATCGCCAAAATATCTGGAAAGAACATGCAAAGAGACTTCACGGTGAATGAGCGTACAGTCTATGATGCGCAAATTTGTAAAGTCAATAACGCGGAAGCGAATCGGCTTGTGCTCTTGGTTTCAGTGTCATACGATTTGACTCCAATCCTCAAATGCTCGTCGAGAAAATAACCAGCCGCCAGAACCCCTTGATCAAGAGATTCCGCCGCGTGCGTGCGGGAGCCGAACGCCGATTCGTTTTTCTTGAAGGCGTCAGGCTCCTCGAGGAGGCCCTGTCGGCGGGAGTTCATTTCGAAAGCATTGCTTACTCAAGCGAGCTAACGTCAACCGACCGAGGGTCGGCGCTGCTTGATTCTCTTCAGGGAGTTCCATGCCGGGGAGCCTTTGTAACCAAACTGGTAATGGACGGCATCAGCGACACCGACAACCCCCAAGGGGTCGCCGCCGTCGTGAGCCGCCCCTACTGGACGCTTGCCGACGCATTCGCCATCGAACCGGCGTTCTTGTTGATAGCGGACCAACTGCAGGATCCGGGTAACCTCGGCGCGATAATCAGGACGGCTGAAGCGGCAGGCTCAACCGGCGTCATCGCGACCCGCGGGACCGTGGATCCGTTCAACTGCAAAGCGCTCAGAGCCTCGATGGGATCGGCGTTTCGAATGCCGGTGGTGACGGACGCCAGCCGTTCCGAACTAATAGAATTCTGCGGTGAGCAAGAGGTCGGAATCATAGCGGCGCAATCGCCTCGGCCGGGCCTCAGCGATGCAAAGTCCGCGAGTAAGATATACTCGAGTGTCGACCTCACCGGCGCCATCGCCATTCTCGTGGGCCGCGAAGCGAGCGGGCTCGCAAGCGGCGCAATCACGCACGCGGACCAAGTGGTTCACATACCGATGGCGGATCGGCTGGATTCGCTCAACGTCGCCACGGCCGCCGCGGTCCTCCTCTACGAATCGGCGCGACAGCGCGGGTTTCAGTTCGAGAATTGAACTTTGGAGTTTGGCCATTCTTCTTTGCTCCTCTTGGGAGCCTCCGAGATCGCGCAGTTCGCGAAACATCAAAAAATCACCGGTCGGGAAGAGGGATTTATCCCCGCTCCCCTCCGTTCTGATTCATTCGACCTGATCGAGCAGCGGGAATAAATCCCTCTTCCCGACCGGTGATTATTTGATGTTTGGCGAGAGAACCGATTTCTTCCCGCCAAGAGCGCAGCCCCAAATGGCCAAACTCCGGGGTTCAAGAATTGAACTCAAGCCTGACACGCTCGCCGTTGAGATTTCAGGTTGCTAGAATATTGGAGTCCGGAAGATGAGACGCCAGTCATGGAAACTCAAGCGAGAAACGCGAGAGCAGTGATCCGTGCTTGAAACCCTGAAAACCTACGCCGAACCGCCGCGAAGCCTCTGGAAGCTTGTGCTGGAGCACCGGCCCGGCATAATTGCTTTATCGGTGGCCTGCCATTTCCTCTTCTACACGACGATCATTCTTCTGGACCGGTGGGCTATTCAAGAGTTGAGAGAAAAATCGCGCCGCCGCGCGGCGTCCACTGAACTTGTGAAAATAGCGGATCTCGGCGGCGGCTCCGACCTTAAGCTAACGCTCCGGCGTCCTCCGGAAACCGTCGACCCGGCGAACTTCAATCGGCTGAAGCTCGATCTTCACAACGCCGATGATACGCGATTGATCAGCAAGTCGCCCCGGCCCGGTTCGCCGGACGCGGATCCGAATCGCGGAAAGAACAAAGACGTTCAAGCCGCGGCAAGCGCAAACCCCACGCCGCAAGAAAGACCGCCTCAATCAAGATCCGTTAGCGTCGCGCAGACGGTCCCACAGCCGTCCAATCAGCAAGCCGGCCCGTTGCCCGTAACGGCCCCTGCGCCGGCCCCGGGTCCGCCGCGAGAATCACAGCCAGCCGCCAATAATGAGCCGTCCGACCGGCCCCGCGTTGTGGGACGTAACGCCGGGGATCCCGGGGAACTCGGTCTTCAACTAAGAGAAGGTCAATACATCGCCGCGGTCCGAACGAAGATATACAAACTCAACGAGCGGATGATGCCGCGTGATTGGGTAAAGACCACGTTGGCCGACAAGGTTTCGGCCGACTTCGACATTGTATTGGGTCGCGGTGGGCGGCTTGTCGCTCTCAAGCTGACGCGATCTTGTGGTTATACGACCCTGGATACACTGGCGCGTCAAGCAATCGTAAGCGCGGCGCCCTTCGAAGGATGGCCCATCGAAGCAAGCGACAACCTGCCCTTCACTGTGACGGTGTTCTATACGCCGGCCAGATGACGCTGGAGGCGACGGCTTGCCTTCCGCTTCAAGCGGAAGCCTCGGATGTGGCCATTTGGGGTTGCGCTTTTGGCGGGAAGAAATTGGTTCAGTTCGCCAAACATCGGGAAATCACAGGTCGGGAACAGGGATTTATCCCCGCTCCTTTCCTTGCCGCAAACTTGAGTGAAGAGAAAGGGGAGGAGCGGGGATAAATCCTTCTTCCCGACCTGCGATTTGTTTGAAGTCGAACGCGGGCTTTGGATTTGGCCGTTTCTAAAACGGTCGAACTCCGGTCTTCCGCTTCAAACGGAGGCGGTTTCCTTGATCAGCGCACGGCCGATGACCATTCGCTGAATCTGGTTTGTACCTTCGTAGATCTGAGTAATCTTGGCGTCTCGCATGAACTTCTCGATCGGATAGTCCCGGCAGAATCCGTATCCGCCGAATAACTGCACGGCGTCTGTAGCCACTTTCATAGCGGTGTCGGTGGCGAATACCTTGCACATCGCCGACAGCTTCGAGAAATCCTTGACTCCGGCGTCGACCGCGCGGGCCACCGTGTAAACCAGATGACGCGCGGCTTCCACCTGCGTTGCCATGTCCGCGAGCATGAACTGAATTCCCTGGAACGAGGCTATGGACTGGCCGAATTGCTGCCGCTGCTTCGTGTACTCGAGCGCAAGATCCAATGCGCCTTGAGCGATGCCGAGTCCTTGAGCGGCGACAAACGGACGCGCAACGTCGAGGGTCATCATGGCGTGCTTGAAGCCGCGGCCTTCCGCTCCACCCAGCAATTGCGATGCGGGAATCCGGCAGTTCTTGAAGTGCGTTTCATTGACCGGCACGCATCTGATGCCCATCAAGTCCTCGCGCTTGCCGACTTCGAATCCCGGGGTTTCACGTTCGACGATGAAGCCGGTTACTCCCCGCGTCCCACGCTCGCGGTTTACGCTGGCAAACGCCGTGTATAGGCTTGCCGCCGCGCCATTGGTGGTCCATTTCTTATCGCCGTTGAGAACGTACTCGTCTCCGGCTTTTTCCGCCGTTGTTCTCAGACTTCCCGCATCCGAGCCGGCGTCTTTTTCCGAGAGCGCAAAGGCGATCAGCTTATTTCCCGAGGCGATCTCCGGCAGGTATTTCTTCTTCTGTTCTTCGGTCCCGCCCAGGATGATTGGAAAGGAACCCAGCGCGTTTACAACATAAGTGCAGCCGATCCCGCCGCACGCCCTCGAGATCTCTTCGCACATGAGGCAAAGATCCAGTAGACCCGCGCCTGCTCCCCCGTAGTCCTTTGGTATCCAAATGCCCATCAGGTTCTGCTCTTGAAGGGCCTTGATAACCGTCCACGGATACTCGCCGGTGCGATCGAGTTCGGCCGCAACCGGCCTCACGAATTTCTCGGCAATTGCACGGGCCAGATCGCGATAGTGAAGATTGCTCTTTGATAATAACTCGTCCAATTTAATCTCCTAGCGTGATGGTCGTCAGAGACGTCGAGGGATATTCCCTCACTTGCGCGCGGTGAACAACCCTTCGACGTTGAACGCGTGGCGTTGTGGGCCCGAAAAGCGACTGCTCGCGCTAACTCGAATTTCCCGGGTAACCCACAAAACCCCGGCGTCATGCGCGGCGATTCTATACAACGGGTTTTCGACCAGTCAAACTTCGAAAAGGGCTGGGAAGTTCGTTGGCGTTAGTTTGCAGCGACGAGCATGACCCAATCGGTCGCGATTATGCCTATTAGCTCCTCGGCATGCTCGCGTAATTGAGATGGGTTCATGCGCGCCATTTCTTCGAAGGTAAAGCGCGTGAGCATTCGCTTCACCGCTTCGTATCCAAGCAAGTAGCCGCCACGAGGCGGAATCGATTCGTTCGAGCTATTGCTGAACCATTGTTCGTACTGGTCCGGGCCCGCCCCACTCGTCATCAACAAGAGGTATTGCTGACCGTTCCGCATTAATTCGGATTGCTGTTGAGCGAGATCCTCTTCCGAGAAGTGCAGGTAAGACTCGCGCGGCCGGTTTGGATAAACCGCCTCGCTCGCGGCTACGGCCATGCCTTCGATCATAAGAGGAGCGTGAGCGGTCGCCAGGCTCGACAGCGGGATCTGCCTGACGAACAGGCCCATGCGCAACGGCAGAATCTCCCGTTTGAACAGAAAGCCAAACTGATAGAGGTGAAACAACTCGTGCGCCATCACGATCTGGAACTGCTCCGGGCTATAGCCCGAGAGGACGTCCGCGGCCAGGCAAAGCGTGTCCGGGTAACCATCGGTATTGCCCACGGCGCGCACGGATCCATCAAAACGCAGGAGGCTGACCCCAATGTAGATGTCCCGCTGCACGCGGAACTCCGGAAAGCGCGCCTTGAAGTCCAGCACGCCGGCTACGACGGGATTTGTCTCGGGTGCTTGAAGCAGTTTATTGAATTGGCGGATCGAGTCGATGCGGTCGGGCAAGCTGATAAGAAACTGATCGAGCATTTCGCGCCGCTCGTCGAACAGCGCGTTTCTGTAAACCGAACGGTCGAAGTAATCCCTGTGCTTGGCTTCAACCATTCGAATCCAAAGCCGCCTCGCGCGCGGGAGAGTCTTGCCCTTGGCCTGGCTCCAAAAGTTGAGCACGTCATCAACGACATTTATTAAGCGATGTTGGTCGAGAAGTATCTCGGAGGTCGTGGCGGCAGCGAACTCAGCCGCTTCCGGAGAGGCGTTGGCGTCTGTTGAATCAGATGTGAAACCGGCGTGAGAAAGCTGAACATTTGATAGGAACAAGAATGCCGCGAACAGCGCTCCCAACCACTTCTTGATTGGCCCTCGCGATATCATTTTCTTCTTAGCCCCTCTCAACACGCTAATGTAGCCGGACTGACCGTCGGAGCGCATGCTACTGTATAACAACTTCGAAGAAAGGTAAACGAAAAACCGGCGGTGGAATAAATTGTGTGTTGCCGAGACAGCAGAGGATTTCTCGCAAAGACGCAAAGATCGGCGCAAAGGCCGCGAAGCAGCCTTGCAAGAAGAAAGAATAGCCGGATGCGATGAACCGCTAACTACCAAAGGCCGCATAGACCGCAACGGGGCGGAGCCGCAGCAAGAAGCCGCCGGCGAGGCAAGCTCGAAGAATCTCATTTTTCTCGGACGGCTTCTTTGCGGCCTTAGCGCCGATTTTCGCGTCTTTGCGAGAAACTCTTTCTTCCCGATTTGGCCGCGGACGGAGGTTCTCCGAAGAACAACACTCTATGACGGTGAAGTCCTCGCTTCACCGGCGGTACTCATCTCGCGCTCGGGCATAACTCAAACGGGAAGTTATTTTTTCGCCTCCTTACTGAATGCCGCCTTCACCCGCGATGTAATGCGTCGACACCAGATCGTAGTAGCTCAGATAGCGACCCTCGTCAAAATCTCGCAGGAATACGCTGATGTGCTGCAGCAAGGTGGTAATCATATGCCCTCCGATCCGGGCTGGATGCATGTACCGCTGATTGGGATACGCGCGAATGAACAGGCTGTGATCGTTGATGGGCAGCTTGCGCACGTTCTCGGCGAAGTCCGAAAAGACCAGGCCCTGAAACAGGTATTGCTCGACGTTCGACACATAAAAGGCGGTCACCGTGAAGCCGGTCTTGCGCAAGTAATCTCCAACCGACGCGAGCGCCTTCTTGCCCCCGAAATCGCCCACGACCGGAATGATCATGTTTCGCCGATGCAGGTCGCGGACGAATTCGTAGTCCTCTTTGCTGGCCAGGAAGTTCCCGAGTTTTCCGTTCTGGTCGCTTTGCAAAATCAGCTCTCGCAGAGTCGGAAACCAATCCGCGCGCCTCCCGTCGACTCTGTAACCGATCTCCAGCCCGTCGGCGCGAAAGCTCCTGTATACGTATTCAAGGCCTGATTGGTCGGCCTCGGTGAGTTGAATTTTGAACTTTTCGCGTATCTCTTTGCGGATCGCGGTCAGGTTCGCTTCCAAAGTCCGAGTGTCGGTTGCAGCCTCGCTGATCGCCGTGAGTATGTCGTTCACGGGAGCGTCGGCCCTGGGAGTCTTTCCTTTTGAGAGAGGCCGGCACAACAGTAGAGAAAGGTATTGATCTCGGGCCGGCGAGAGTTCAAAGATGGCCTTGAACATCAGGTGTTGGATCATAGCCTGCCGTCTGATGTCCACAATGAACGCGATGCGGGGCCGGATCTTGGCTATGTAGGTGAAATTCTGCTCGGGCCCGACGCCGATGTAGGCTCCTCCGGTAGCCTCGAGTTGCCGCAGTTTTCCGATCACGTGAAGATAAGAAGTCTCGTTTGAAGTAAAGTTGTCCGAGCGAAAGAACCCGCCTTCTTCGGAAAGCTCACGCACGAGCCGGGCGAACTCTTCTGCGGATAGTTTCTCGGGCTGTTTTTGATGCGAGGCTGATTGAGTGGCCGGCTGCGCCGCCGATTGCGGAATCGTCGCCGATGACCGGGCGACGGTTTTCGGAGCAACTGCGATCAGTCCGAACGCCAACAGCGCCGTCAGCACGGAACTCGGCAATCGCAGACTGCGCCGGTAACCAAAAAATGTCGCGGGTTCGTTTGTCGTTCCAGCCCCGGACCGCGAAAGACGCTTCGCATCGAAAGTCCTGCTCGGCAAATGAAGAATGCGCGCAATGAGATTCACAATCGCCTCTATGTAAGAGTCTGAGTACGGCGCTTGGAGCATATAACCGAAATACCGACAACGTCCAGCGGCGCGTCGATGCGTCCTTAACTCCGTAGGAGTGACCTGTCTGTAGTAGACATGGCGGGGCCTGTTCGGCAACTCCGTAGGAGTGACCTGTCTGTAGTTGACACGGCGCGGCATGTTCGGCAACTCCGTAGGAGTGACCTGTCTGTAGCTCACGCGGCCCGGGCGTGTTCCTTAACTCCGTAGGAGTGACCTGTCTGTAGCGGACGCGGCAGCCGCATGTTCGGCAACTCCGTAGGAGTGACCTGTCTGTAGATATGCACCGCGCTGACGCATGACGGGCCGTGTCTACTACAGACAGGTCACTCCTACGGAGTTAAGGACGCGTCGGCGCTGTGCGTAACAACGACTTTTGGTCGATGGTTGCCAGTCGGATGTCATACTCGTGAAGCTTCGGCGGGGAATTCCGGAAAGACGCCCGGCATTTGTCGAATTCTAAGTCACTGGCGTAGATATCAAAGACTTGCTTCACGGACTCCGTTTCTGGGGTATTGCAGGAATTACGTTCATGGCTTATCGGAAATTTGAGGCAACTTCGTTAGAAGATATTTTTGGTAATCCATAATTCAGCAAGTATTGATAGAATATTCAAACCGGCATAAATGGCAGGCCCAAATCTACCTGGAACCAGCGGTAGATCCGTCGTCCTCGTGAAAGATCGAAGTGCAATACGAGCGCGAAGGTCAGGTCTTTCTTCGGCGATGGCTTGGTTGCCAAGATGATCTGTTTCTTGCACGCGCCATTCTAGTTCATCACTGATCTCTTCAAATAGAGTCTCTCCTTGTCTGCGGAGTGATTCATGAAACACGACGATGGCGAATGCCAGACCGCCAAGAAAGAGAGATACAACGAAGGCAACACCATAGTTCTTCTTGTCTTGCAATGTACCGACGAGAATGCCGAGAAAATTAATTGAATGAGATGAATTAAGAGCTGCAAAAAAGGAAAGTCCTATGCAACCGACCGTAGATAGGAAAGCCAAAAGGCCCAGCACTCGAAGTGAGCGAGTTAGTCGCTCAAGCCGCCGCAAACTTTCTTCAAGCGGAGAAGGGGAATAATCGATTTTCGCGCTTTCTCGCAAGCCCGGCATTTTTTCGCTTGCTTCTGACATCATTTCCTACCAATAGCCGCCAAAATCTCACGTAAAATATCCGCCCTTGCGCGATCCCTATCTCTGTCCTGAAACTCTCCAGACATCCGCACTTCCCCATAAAACTTCTGAAACACCGAACAATACTCTAACACAACCGGGTTTAATTCCTTAGCGGGGCCGAGAGCTTCGTAATATGCTCCGGATTCGTAGTGTTTTCGCACTTGGTTACGCTGCCCCCACCACAGGTCTGCTTTTGCTACGACTGTAATTAGCCACCCCGTTGTCTCCTTAGCGCCGAGTAACGGCGTCCATTCGTGAAGCTGCCTCATTTCTTGTTGGCGCTGTCTCTCCAGGAATGATTTGTCCACTCTACCATTCGCAATAGCGCCTTTTCTGTTTACCGCACGGGATTCATGATAGCCATACGAGACGACGTTGATGACGCCCGCAATGTCGTTCTTCATTTCCTCCCGTATTGCCTGAATTCTGCGGCTGCGATGCAGGGTCTGTCCAGGAGTGTCGATAAACACGAATGGTTGCTTTGATATTCTAATGTGCTTTGCATCAACAAACTCAGTCCGACTCATCAAGTCAATTGCTTCAGGCACCGCCTCCGTTAAAGATTTCAGAAAGAGAGTCTTTCCAGTTCCCGTAGGGCCTAAAACTAATACTCTATGTTTCTTGCGCAAAGCCGTGATCAACCGATCGAACCAACCCTGTTTGTGAGCGAGTTGAACGAGTTCAATCGCCGCGACTGCCGCTGAGACTCCAACTTCAGGCATTTTGTTTCTCCCTAATTGTTTCGTTCACCGCTGCCGGTCATTGAAGAGTAGAATCTCCAAGCCAAGGGAACGTCGGCAGTTATCAGAGTAACCACAAGCCGCATCACGGCAACTCCACGAACCTCTCCGGCGCCCGCCGATGTTTCGTCGCCTGCTCGTAGGCGTAAACGAACCTGATCAGATCCGGCTCGGCGAAGAGCCGTCCAACGAAAGTCAATCCCGCGGGCAATGAATCATGCGTGAATCCCATCGGAACCGTGATCGCCGGAAAACCCGTCTGCGGAGATATGTATTGGCTGTTGTCGCCGGCGGGGCTTTCGAGATCTCCAACTTTTCTCGGCGGATTGCTCCAAGTTGGATAGACGATCGCGTCGAGCTTCGCTGCATCCATCGCCTTCAAGATCGCTTCCCTGAAAGCAATATTGCGCGGGTCGTGGTAGAGATCCAGACAAGGCGGCTGCAATTGATCGGGCGGAACCTTGACCTCGAGCGCCCGCTTGAGCCTGGTCTCTATGTATGGCGAGTACAATCCCGACTTCACGACTTCAGCGAGATTCCTGTAAGGCGCGTTCTTCCCCAGCGAGGCCAGGTAGTTGTTCACGTCGTATTGAAATACGTCGCACCAGATGTTTTGAATCAGTTTTTCATAGCCGGGTATCACGAATGGATCGACGATCTCGGCGCCCTGGGCCTTGAGATCCTGAATCGCCCTTTCCGTAAGAGCCTTTATTTGAGGATCCGTTGTCGGCGCGTCGATATAGAGTCTAAAGACGCCGATGCGCGCGCCCTTCAAACCGTTCTTATCCAGAAACTGAATGTAGCTCTTCGGTATCTTGCCTTCTGAATTCTTTGTGACCGGGTCGTCGGGATCGTAACCGGCGATCGCATCGAGGACTCGCGCGGCGTCTTCCACCGTTCGGGCCATCGGGCCGCCTATGTCGTTGCGCAAGTAAAGCGGGATGATCCCGGCGCGGCTGGCCAATCCCATGGTCGAGCGAATGCCCACAAGACAATTGTGAGATGAGGGCCCCCTGATCGAATTTCCGGTGTCGGTGCCAAGACCAACGGCGCCGAAGCTCGCGGCGACCGCGGCCGCGGTGCCGCCGCTCGATCCGGCCGGCACGCGCTCCAGGTCGTAAGGGTTCCGCGTGATTCCGGCGATGGAGCTGACGGTCATCAACGGACTGAAGGCCCACTCGGCCATGTTGGACTTCGCCAGCACGATGGCGCCGGCTTCTCTAAGCTTCTTCACCTGATACGCGTCGTCGGCCGGAATCGAGCCTTTCATCGCGAGCGATCCGCCCGTTGTCTGGAGCCCCCTCGTGTTGTAGTTGTCCTTCACTATTACGGGAACGCCGTGAAGCGGGCGAAGCCGTCCGGTGCGCTTGAACTCCCGATCGAGTTTATCCGCGTCGGTCAACGCGTCGGGGTTGACGATGACAATTGCGTTGAGCCGAGTCTGCTGATCGTATTCCCGGATACGCGCCAGGTAGCCCTCGACGAGTTGGCGGCAGGTTAGCTTGCCTGATCGAATGGCCTCGTGAATCCGCGAGACGCTCGTCTCGACCAATTCGAACTTCCGAGGAGGATCCGCGGCCGCCCCGCCGAACGGCCCGACGACGCCGGCGCCAAGCGCGGCGAGCAAGACGATTAGACTCTGTAGCTTCATTTATCGATCCTTTCATAGGCGGAGTCTTCTCCCGCCCAACCGAGACAGTCCGCGCCTCGAGCGTCTTGAACCGCTCAAACGCGAGCGAGGAAGGAGCGGGCAAGTCAATCCCTCATCCTACCTCTGGTTTTATTTTGCCTGGCGGATTGCTCGATCTCGGGGCCTCCCAAAAAGAGCAATCAAAATGCCAACCTCGACAGCAAGTAAAGCGATCCCCGCCGGTAACAGGGGACGACGTTCAACGCGAGACCGCGATGCGGCAACCGTGACCGAGCTACCCCGCGCGGCTCACTTCGGAAATTTCGGATTCGCCTTTACTTCGGCGATTTGCTTGTTATGGCGAAAATTGTGCTGCGGAATGTATAGGAACCACTGATATGCGTTCAACGTGCCGAAGACTGGGAACGGATTATCGAACGTGTGGTCCTTGAACGACGCGTCAGTCGTCTCGATGAAATTCAGACTGCGCTCGCGGCCTTGCCTGAACAACGTCATTACTTCAGCGCGAGTCATCTTCTTGTTTATGGGCTGTATCGCTCCCGGCGACTGCGCCCTTCCCGTGCGCGCCGCGAGTATCTTCTCGAGGACGGCTTCCTTGCCCTGGGTCTTCGTCTCCCAATCCGGGTTTGGCTTCGAAGCCAGCGTTTGCTGCACGACCCCGAACAACAAGCCTTCGGCGAGCGCGATATGCTCGGCCGTCTCTCCCACCGACCACTTGAACGGGGCCGGTTTGAAATTCCATTGCTCGTCCGTGAGGTTCTCGACCAGAGCGATGAATTCTTTCTGAGACTCCTTCAGCAGCTTGATTGCATTGGCGCGCTCTTCGGGCGTGAGTTTCGCGTCGCCTGCCGCACCAAAAGGAACCGCGAATGCGGCGCTCGCCAAAAAGAGAGATGAGACAATAAGTGAGATGACCGTTTTCATTTCAAGTTTCTCC
>JAHFUG010000077.1:14547-21547 GCA_023265195.1 Blastocatellia bacterium
AACCAGCCACCAGGTGAATCCGCCTGCGCGAACGCCGACGTAGCGCGCGCTCTCAGGCGGATAGCGAGAATGCTGGAATTCAAGGAAGAGAATCCGTTCAAGATTCGATCCTATCAGACCGCCGCGGAGACCATAGACGCTATGGAGTCTCCGATCGCCGACGCCGTCTATCGCGGAGGCGCGGCCGAGCTTCAAAAAATACCCGGAATAGGCAAGGCGATAAGCGGACAGATAGTCGAGATCGTCAAGACCGGAAGATCGTCCTACTTCGAAGAACTCACTCGAGACGCGCCCGCCACCGTACTCGATCTTCGCCGGGTGTCTGGAGTTGGCCTAAAGACCGCTCAGTTGCTCTATCGCGACTTCGGCATAAAGAGCTTGACCGAGTTGCGTTCGTTCGCCGAGAACGGCGGGTTGTCGTCAGTACCAGGCATGGGTGAAAAGACTCTGGCTCGCGTGACGGCTTCCCTCGCGCGTTTGCTAAGCGAACCCGCTGAAAACGAGTGACGCCGGATGCCATAAGAAATATGCGCGCTCACATCTACTGGGAGTGTGGCGCGGCAACGATAGGCGGAGCGCTTCTCAATTCGTCCGCCCCGAACACCGGCGACGCCGCGCATATGACCGGCGAGTGGCCACCTGGTGGTGCTCGCAGGAACTACCCAAGGGCTCCGCCCTTGATATCCCGAGTTCGGAGTTCGGAGTGCGGTGTTCGGAGTTCGGAGTTCGGAGTTCGGAGTTCGGAGTTCGGAATGCCGGATCACGCGGTGGTCCCCGCGGAAAACGCGAACAGAATTCTCTCAACGATCGGCATAAGCGGCTAGATCATCAGCCACAAAGATGCGCAAGATCGCAAGACAGAACATGGCAAGGTGACCGGCTACTCGAGATTTGCCGTGTGTCTTACATCCGTGTGACTGCCACGCCTTTCTGTGGCTGTGAAATCTCCGCCAGCCACCACGGCGCCGCTTTGCTAAAAGTAGCAGGCTACAATCGACGGAGGCTGGGCGCCTCTCGGCGTCAACGGCCGGCGAGCGCCTGAGATATCAACCTAATACTCGGGGAATCCTCCTCAATCTGTTTGAAGGTGTTTGACATCAGCTTAACCCTATCGAAGTATGAGACGTCTTCCAATACCTTATTTATCAGCCGCCCAAGTTCCAATGCAGTTAATTGTTTGAGCAACAGCCTGTCGCCGAGACCATGATAAACAACTCTTGCGGCATTCCCGGGCTGATCGTAAAACAGGGGAATGACAATCATCGGAACACCCATGAAAATGGCTTCTTTCACACCGGTTATTCCTCCGTGACTCACCATCAATGAGGCATGCCTCAGTATCTCGACTTGTGGCGCCTCGTTGACGACGACTACATTATCGGAGTGATTAAAATCATCGGCTCTCAGGTGATTCCCTAAAACAACAACCGCCTGTAGATCAGGCGTTTTCGTCATCATGTCCATGAACATCCGAAAGAACGCACCAGCTCGCTGGGGGTGGGAGACCGTGGCGACGGTCCCCAGGGTACAATAAATCAGAGGCTTGTCGTTTTTGATCTTGTTCCACGGAAAATCGGTGTCCGATCTTTGCGTATCGATCGACGCCTCAACGAAGGAAGCTCCTTCGGGATTTTTCATCCGCGGAAAATCAAAGACCTTTGGGCAGAATACCAATTCCGGCAGCAGCAGCCTGGGCCATGTCTCGACCCGGAAATCCATCTTGGCGAGCGGATAATCACACTGCCGGGCAAGGTTTTTCAGATCATCGAGAATTCGAAGCCTTCTAAAGACCCGGCGCCGCAGGAACAAAGACTGCCAGGCGAGGAGGGTCTTCACGCGGGAGAATTGAGACCGGGCAGGTATCATGTTCGAACTGAATGGCGGCACTCGCGAATCAAAGACTGAGATCAGAGTACTCGAGAATGAAACCACTGGGGGCCCTATCTTCGCCGCCGCGACGCCAACCCAAGGCATTCCGCTCGAAGTCAAGAAGAGGTCGGGGTGAACGCTCTTGGCCGCCTTCTCTATTTCATCATTAGTCAAATCCTCGCACATTCCTTGAAATCTTGCTTTGAATGTTTGTACGCCGGTATCCGCGCCTTTTGCTTGCCTGGCGTCCTGTTCGGCAAGTGAACCCTTGGGGAATACGCGGCTGAAGATCGGAATAAAATCAAAGCCCTGCGCGCGAATCCTCTGTTCAACATCGGGAATGCACAAATAGAACACGCGATGGCCGCAATTCCGTAACTTCCTGGCGAGAGCGAATGTGGAATTTATATCCGACGCCCAGTGAAACGGCATAAGAACAATTGTCGGCATTCGTCCCTCCTCTTGAAGACAAACCCTTGAAAGTTACTACGGTGCTATTGAGAAATGTATCTATGACGTACCTGTGCGCATCCTGCACTGGGACACGCTGGTTCGTTCAGCCAAGCGCAAGCGGCTCTAGCGGAGCACTCCGTTGAACTCATCGTGATAGTCCGCTTTGATCCGATCCACTCTAAGCCGATTGAGATCCTTGCCCATATCTTTGCGTCCGTAGATCATCGGTGGATCATAATTGGCCGCGTAAAACCGGTCAATGCCACCAGGCGTGCGAACCGTTGTCGATTCGATGATCGGATGCTCATAGGATATAATCTCGCCGCATGAAAAACAGAACGATCTCGCTTATCTGCTGCGCCGCGCTCCTGATATCGTGCTTCAATGACGCACGGGCCCAAAGAAGAAGAGCGCCGGCCACCGAGCATTTTGACGCCAAGCTCGAAGCCGATCTCAATCGATTGCAAGAGGCGGCGCTTTCCAGCGACTACGCCTATCGGCAGTTGGCCCATTTGTGTAACAACATCGGTCCCCGCTTGAGCGGCTCGGCTCAGGCGGCTCACGCGGTCGAGTACGTCGCCGGGGAACTGCGCAAGCTCGGGCTCGAAGTGAGACTCGAGAAATGCATAACGCCTCACTGGGTTCGCGGCGTCGAAACCGCGGCCCTTACCGAGTTCGTGGGACAGGCTCCCAAGACCACGCAGAAGATCGTCGTGACCGCGCTTGGCGGCAGTGTGGCCACTCCGGGCGAAGGAACTACCGCCGAGGTCGTTGTCGTCGAGAACTTCGATCAGCTTCGAGCGCTTGGACGCCAGCGAGTGGAAGGCAAGATCGTGCTGTTCAACGTTCGCTTCGACGTCCGGATGGCGGCGGCGGGAGCATGGGGCGATGCGTATGGCCAGGCGGTCGTCTATCGAGGAATAGGAGCGAGCGAAGCGGCGCGGCTGGGCGCTGTGGCCTCTCTCGTGCGCTCCGTAGGCGGGGCCGACTATAGACTGCCTCACACGGGGGCGCTTAGGTATGCGGACGACGCCCCCAGAATACCGGCCGGAGCCGTGACAAGCGAGGACGCCGATACGATCGCTTATCTTGCTTCTCAGGGAAGGGTGCGAATGCGGTTGACGTTGACGCCCGAGACGCTGCCTGACGTGGAGAGCTTCAACGTCGTCGCGGATTTGAAGGGAACTGAACGTCCCGAGGAGATCGTGATAGTAAGCGGCCATCTGGACTCGTGGGATCTCGGCACTGGAGCGATCGATGACGGAGCCGGAGTCGTCATAGCGATGCAAACGGCCCAGCTTGTTAAGCAATTGGGTTTGAAGCCAAAGCGCACGATCAGAGTCATAGCCTGGATGAACGAGGAAAACGGCGGAGCAGGATCGCGCGCATACGCTGAAGCCCACAAAGCCGAATTCTCAAATCATGTAGCCGCCATCGAGAGCGATCTCGGCGCGGGCCATCCCCTCGGATTCAACGCGCGCGCGAATGCGAAGGCGCTCGAGATGCTCGCGCCGCTGGCGGAGATTCTGAGGACTTCCGGCGCGGGCCTAATGAGGGCCGTGCCGGCCGGAACTGGAGCCGACATCGAGCCGCTCGAGGCGGATGGCGTGCCGTGTTTCGGGGTGCTTCAGGATGGGCGAACCTATTTCAATTACCATCACACGGCGGCCGACACTCTGGACAAGGTCTCGCCGCGGGAGCTAGCGGAGAATGCGGCCGCGATGGCCGTGCTCGCATATGCGATAGCCAGTCTGCCGGATCGGCTTACACGATGACCGGCGGATGCCGCGAACACGGCTTCGCAAGTGCTGAACGACTTTCTCTCTGCCCTTGCGCTGGAGAGTGAATGAATACACTCTTCAAACAGGCGAGTATATGCGCGGATGAGAATTAGTCGCCCTGGAGTAACGGAAATGATGGAAGTCACCCTGGAACTGCCGGAAGGTCTGCTTGGAGCGCTACGACGGTCGCCATATCAGTTCGCGCGTGATCTAAGACTGGCGGCGGCGATCCATTGGTACGAGCGCGGCGAGATTTCTCAGGAAAAGGCCGCCGAGTTGCCCGGGATGGACCGGACGGATTTCCTCATGGCTCTTGCTCGCGAACAGACCGGCGCATTCGTGGTGGATTTCGATGACCTCAGGCGGGAGCTTGAACGTGGATGATCGTCGAGCGGTCAACTCCTCACCCTTGATTTACCTCGCCCACGCGGGATTCCTGGATTTGCTGAAGCTTGCTGGAGCAGAGGGCGTGGTTTCTGACATCGTAGCGCACGAGATCAACAAAAGAGGTCCGGCGGACGCTACCGCGCATGCAGTGGCGAGTACGGAATGGATCGCGGTTGTAAAAGCGTTACCGACGCCTCCTGAGATTCAGGCATGAGGCCTCGGACCCGGAGAATCATCGGTTCTAGCTAGCGTGGGCGAAAGCCCATCCGGGATTGCAGGCTATCATCGACGATCTTGCGGCTCGAACCTGTGCCGCGGCATGCGGAATACCTGTCCGAGGCACGCTGGGTTTGGTCCTGGTTGCGAAACAGCGAGGCCAGATACCGGCAGCTCGCCCGGTGCTGGAAGAGTTGCTCCGTGCCGGAATGTATCTGTCAAATCGAGTTATGAATGATGCACTGGCCTTGGTTGGCGAGTAGCGCACCTGAGACGCAGCGTGTGAACTCCGGCGCCCTGAATTTTTTCTAGTTTATCCGGGCGAGTCGCATATCCATCTCGTCGTAGTCACAAATCAATCTCTCAGGATCCCTCGCGTCGTAAGCCTCCTGATCGAGCCATATTTGCACGCGGCCGTGTTCCTGGATGCAGACAATTTGATCGTAGCGAACGTAGTGGCCCGTGAGCTGGCCGAATTCGTTGAAGATGTATGAAGGGATCAAGTGTCGAATCTCTTCGAAACGAACTATCATTTTTTGCGCCTTCTCTTCTTTTTAAACCCGGATGGTTTGGGCGGCGCGGACGGGACGGATGATTTGAATGTCCGGCCGGCGAATTTAACGCGCCGAACCTGCTCGTACTCGGTATCCGCCGGCAGGCCGTCCACTTTCGCCGCCTGAACTGAGAGGAAATCGCAGCGCTCGTTCTCCATGTTGCCGGAATGGCCGCGAACCCACTTGAACTCCACTTCGTGTTTCTCGCACAACTCCAGCATCTCGGCCCAGAGGTCCGGATTAACCGCCGGATCTTTATCCTTGTTGCGCATCCATCCAAAAGCGCGCCACTTCTTTGCCCAGCCTTTCATCATCGCGTTGACCAGATACTGTGAGTCGCTGTAGAGCGTCACAGTGCACGGCGTCTTTAGAGCTCTCAGCGCAACGATCGCGGCCATGATCTCCATTCGGTTGTTGGTTGTCTTGCGATAGCCGCCGGACAGTTCTTTGCGATGATCGTTATAAAGCAATACGGCTCCGTACCCGCCCGGCCCCGGGTTTCCAATACACGCTCCGTCAGTGTATATCGTGATCTTCTTTTTCTCGCTCAAGCTTCGTCCGCCTTATCTGTAGTTCGTAACGAGGTGATTCCTATGCAGCGCCATATTTCTTGAACCATTCTTGCAGACGTTTCCTTCCATTCTCGGCTTGCTGCTTTCGATAGCCTGATCTATGACCCCTGCGCGCGATAGGCTCAACTATGTCCGGGATGAACGCGAGGAGAGTATCAAAGGCCGGGAGAGTTTTCCAAACGAGAGGAGCGCGCGAATGAGAATGTGAGCCGGCCTGACTACGAACAGCGCTCTACGGTCCTTCCTTTTCGATCCCGCTAAGATCGAGTCTCACGTCCTCGTATATCTCGGCGACCGATATCCGCAAGCCGACGGACGCAAGATTGACGCTGTCGCTCGGATGAATGGTGTCTTCCCACCACCGGCCAGCCTCATCACGCCTAAAACACACGACGCTCATCTTGTCTTGTGCGATCAAGACGTATTCTCGCAAGCTGTCGAGAGTCTGGTAGGCGAGCCACTTTTCGCGGCGGTCGGTCTGGGCGGTGTTAGGGGAACTGACTTCGATTATGAGCGAGGGATGGGTCTTGTAATACCTGTCGCTGTCTTGAGCGTCGCACGTAACAAGAACGTCGGGGTAATAAAATCTGTTCATGCTCTCGACCCATACCTTCATATCAGAGATGAAAGCTCGGCAAGGGCCGCCGCGAAGATGAGTCCGGATCCGCGTAAAGACGTTACCCGCGATGGTGTTGTGCTCATCGCTCGCGCCGGTCATCGCATACACATAGCCGACCAGGTATTCGTGCCGTATCTGACTCGACTCCTCGCCTCCAAGGTATTCTTCAACGGTTAGAGTCGACTGAGGAACTGATACGCTCATCTTAGCCTCCCAACACGCCCGAACCAGATGGGATTATACAGAGCCAAGCTGTATCGATGAAGCAATGCACGGCCACGGCCTTTTGGTTAGCTGACGGCTGAAAGCTGATCGCGCTTTTCGCGGACTGCGCGCACGAATCGGTTGCCCGAAGGGCAACTTTCTTGCGGCGAAGTCCGCGAAGAATTCTAGTCGTTTATGCGGATCGTTACGAGAATTCCGTTCGCGGTTCCCCAGAGGACCACCGCGTGATTCGGCATTCCGAACTCCGAACTCCGAACCCCGAACTCCGAATCCCGAACCCCGAACTCCCAACTCCGAACCCCGAACTCCCAACTCCGAACCCCG
>JAHFUG010000399.1 GCA_023265195.1 Blastocatellia bacterium
GAATTCATGCAAGTCGAAGAAGTTCGGCCCGGCATGAAGGGTTTCGGAATGACCGTGTTCGAGGGCTCGACGCCGGAACAGTTCGGGGTCGAAGTGATCGGCGTCCTCAAGGGCGTACCGAATCCGAAACAAGCCTCGATCATTGCGCGGCTCAGCGGGCCAAAGGTCGACCGCACCAGCGTCTTCGCGGGAATGAGCGGAAGTCCCGTCTACATCCAGGGCAAACTCGTAGGCGCGGTCGCGTTCACGTTTCCTTTTTCAAAAGAGCCGCTCGCCGGCATAACCCCGATTAAATACATGATAGAGAACTTCGAACGCGGTTCGAGCGCGCCCGCCGAATCCGGAAGTTCGCCTCAGCGGGTGAGCTTCGCGACGCTGATGAGCAGCGCGGCCAATTCTCCGGCTCCGCCGGCGCCCAGTGAGATAAGAGTTGGTCCGTCCGCGGTGACCGCAAGCACGATGGCTTCTTACATAGGCGAGACGATCGCGCCGATCGCGACCCCCGTATCGTTCTCTGGAATACCTCAGCCGGTTCTGGATTACTTCGCGGGCGACCTGAAGAAATTGGGAATACAGGCTATAGCGGGAGTGAGCGGCGCTTCCAACCTTTCGCCGCTGGCCGCGTTCGATGAAAACACTCTAAGACCCGGGTCCTCCGTCAGCGTTCAACTCGTGCGTGGCGATTTCACAATAGACGCGGCCGGCACCGTTACGCATCGCGATGGAGACCGCGTTTATGCGTTCGGCCATCCGTTTCTCGGCTCGGGATCGACTTCGTGGCCGATGGCCGAGTCATCGGTATTGACCGTGGTGCCGAACTTGAACAATTCATTCAAGCTCTCCGCAAGCGGGAACATGGTCGGTTCGATAAATCAGGATCGCTCGACGGGCGTGTTTGGCAAGTTGGGCGAGACCCCGCGAATGATCCCGGTCAGCATAACGGTTCGGACCAGCCGCAACAAAACCGAGGCCTACAAGTTCGAGCTCGTGTCGGATCCGTTCCTGACCCCGCTTCTCATGAGGATCACGACTTTCGCCGCGGTGAAGGCCACGGAACGCGAGCTTGGCAGCCAGACCATAAGAGTGACTGGGCGGATCGCGCTAAAAGGCGAACCGGACGTGGCGCTGGACAACGCCTTCTCGACTCCGAACGGCGCGCTCTTCAATGCGGTGGCGGCGGTCGAGCGGCCGCTGGCGGTGCTGCTCAACAGCGGCTTCGATTCGCTCGATCTGCGAGGAATCGAAGTAGAGGTCTCGTCGGCGGATTCGAGATCCAGCGGCGCGCTGAACCGGCTTTCGATCGATAAGACGGAGGTCAAGCGCGGAGAGAGAATCGAGATTCAAGCGGTCGCGCGCAGTGACAACGGCTCCGAGTTCGCCGAGCGCATCCCGATCGAGATTCCCCAGGACGCGCCGCTCGGCCAACTCATCATCGTGGTTGGCGATGGAGCTTCCGTCGGCCAGGGCGAACTGCGAGCGCAAGCGGCGGATTTTCTGCCCAAGGATCTAGGCCAGCTCGTCCGCACGATGAACAAGATGAAGCGAAACAACCGGCTCTACGTCAAGGTGCTCAGGTCAAGCGGCGGCGCCATCGTTAATAGCGAAGAGATGCCCACGCTGCCGCCTTCGATGCTGGCGACGCTTGGCTCGCAGCGAACGTCCGGGGGATACACCCCCTTGAACGTGGCTACGTTGAGCGAGCGCGAGCTTCCGCCTTCAAAGTTCGTCATCAGCGGCCAGCAAACGATCACCATCAATGTAGTGAAGTGATCACTGGCCTGAATCAGCGGTTCTCGCTCAGACTGCCGAGGATTTAGAGATAAATGCTAATGCGGAGTGGTGGGCCAGTAGCCCGAAGGTGAGCGAGCGATTGATGTGAGACTTGGGCGCTTCGTCGCGGCCAAGCTAACGGCGCCGGACCTAAGGACGTTAGAGAGGATTGCCTGGTTGGTTCCCGCTATGCCGGTTTGGATTTGAAAGGCTCGATCTGGCCGCGCGGTGGCGTTCAGTCTCCTCATCACAGCCGGTTGGCTCGAGAGAATCCGCGTTGCGTCTTCATGTTCTTTGTCTCTCCTTCAATCAAAGAAAGGATTCATTCAATGTTCAAACTCTCAGCCCTGCGCCGCGTGCTGCAAGCGGGCGCGGTATGCGCCGGTCTTGTGGGAATGGCTCTGGCCGGAGGGCCGGTCTTTTGGGAAATCTCCAGGCAGGAAGAGGTCACGAGAGGCGACGCGCAAGGGATTTCGATCGCCGAGAACGGATCGATGACGCTGGCCCCGGCGTTCGAGTTGATCTTCGACACGAAAGAGGCCTTCGTTTGGTCGAGCGCCGTCGATGCGGCGGGCAACATCTATCTTGGAACGGGCCATGAAGGGCGCATCTTCAAAGTCGGCAAGGACGGGGCGGGCCGCCTGCTTTATGATTCGCCGGAACTCGATGTAACCGCGCTTGCCACCGATCTCCAGGGGAACCTCTACGCTGGCACGTCACCGGACGGAAAAATATACAAGATCACTCCGGACGGGAATGCGTCGGTCTTTAACGATCCGCCAGACAAGTACATATGGTCGCTTGCGTTCGACCCGGCCAAGTCCGTCTTATACGCAGGCACAGGCGGCAAGGGCGTGATCTATAAGATCGATGGGGAAGGAAAGGCGAGCGTGCTAAGCGACACGAACGAAACCAATATTGTCTCGCTTGCGGTCGAGAAGGGAGGCGATCTTCTGGCGGGGTCCGATCCATCCGGCCTGGTGTTTCGCATATCTCCCACCGGGAAAACCTTCGCGTTGTTCGACTCACCCACGCAGGAGATTCATTCGATTGCAGCGGCTCCTGACGGGTCAATTTACGTCTTAGGCATAAACGGGCAAGCGGGCGGCTCGCGCCAGGCTGGGGTCGGGCTATCGTCCTCGACGCGGATCACTAGCGACGGCGTAATTACCCTTTCGACGGACGAGGAAGGCGTGTCGACGCCATCCTCGGTTCAGTCGTCCGACTTATCGGCGATGCTCGGCCAGAACAAGCCACAGGGACGCAACTCGACGGACGGCGCGAAGAGCGCGGTTTTTCGCATCGCGGCGGACGGCGCAAGCGAAGTTCTCTGGAGTTCTCGCGACGCCGCCGGATTCGGATTGAGACCGCTTTCCGACGGCCGCGTATTGGTGGGGACCGGCGCCAAGGGCCGCATTTACTCAATCAGCAAGGATCGCGCGGCCTCCCTACTGATTCAGTCCCCAGAGGATCAAACCTCGACAATCATAGGCGTGGGTGAAGATCTCTATGCGACGTCCAGCAATAGTGGCAAGCTGTATCGGCTTGGGCGCAATCCCGGTGACGAAGGAACCTACACCTCGCCGGTCCGAGACGCGAAGTTCACGGCCAAATGGGGAACGATCGCCTGGCGTGGAGCCGGCGCTGAGTTGCGGACTCGATCGGGCAACACCGAGAGCCCGGATGCGACGTGGAGTGACTGGTCCGCGATTTATCGCGCGGCGTCGGGCGAGCAGGTAGCAAGTCCTCAGGCGAGATTCATACAGTGGCGGGCGACGCTTCGGCGGACCGCGAATGGAGGAAAAATTTCCGGCGCTGCCGGCTCGAGCGCCGTCAACCTGCAGTCGGTCGTGATTGCTTACCTGCCCCGCAATCAGCAGCCGGAGGTTGGCGGCATAGCCGTGATGGCCCCGGGACTGGCGATGGCCGAGCAGCCGTTGCCCGTCGATCCTTCTATCGCGTCGTCAGGACTCGATCCCCAGCTTTTCGGCGTAGCGCTCAACGTGCCTCCCCGGCGCTTCTATCAAAAGGGAGCCCGAACTCTGACTTGGCAGGCGTCGGATCCCAACGACGATCAACTGATCTTCAAGGTGTTTTATCGCCCGTTTGGCGACGCCGAATGGCGCACGCTGGCGGAAAGCCTCACTCAGTCTTACTACACGATCGACGCGAACAAGCTGCCTGATGGGTCATACCAGTTCAAGGTTCAGGCGAGTGACTCGCCGGCTAACCCTGAAGGTCTTGCGCTCGCGCACGAGAACGTCACCGACGTGATAGAAATCGACAACACGCCGCCGGCGATTACCGCTGGCCGCCCAGCGATCAAAGGCCTTACGGCGGAGGTCTCTTTCGACGCGAATGACTCCACCAGTCGAATCGTTAAGGGTGAGTTCAGTGTAGACGGCGGTCCGTGGCAGCTTATTTTCCCAGCAGACGGGTTAGCCGACTCGACGCACGAGAGCTTCAAGGTGAAGGCGGTCTTCCAGGCGTCGGGCGAGCATGTTGTTGCGTTCAGGTGCGCCGACTCGAGCGCCAATGTGGCTACCAGCAAAGTGAGCGTAAAGGTCGGCGGCAGTCAGTAACGCCGCGCCTTGCCAGTGTAGGAGGGCAGGAATGATATTATTCAAGATAGCTTTTCAAAAAAAATTTTCATGCTCGCTTCGCTCGCAGGGTAAAAGGGGAAAGAGGGAAAAAAGAGCCGAGGGTTACGAAGTCCTCGCAGGAGATACAACACGAAAACCGATGTCGTTATAACGGAGCCCTGCTTCATACCTGTCGCGATTGGCCGAACGACAGACGTTACCATTGTTGCTCCACGAACCGCCCCGCAGGACGCGTTGACTTGAGGCTCCACCACTCAACCATGCCGAACCATCGGTTGGCGCACCCTCATAATAATAGTAGTCATGCCAAACATCTTCGCACCATTCCCATACATTGCCGTGCATATCATAAAGGCCGAAAGCGTTTGGCTGGAAGCTGCCGACCGGGGTTGTCTTTCCTCGATAGACTGAATTTAGGAATCGGCATATAATCCTGCGCTTGTTTCTGGGGATGAGACGGGCGCCGGTGCTTCTCGGCTGCCAATAATTTTGCTAAGGAGAATTGAATATGAAGAGAGTAGTTACGTTGGTTTGCTGTTTCTGCGTTCTTATGACCGGGTTGGCGGCTGTCAACGCGGCGGGGACGAATTTCGCGGGAACGTGGGAGTTGGATAAGGCCAAGAGCGAAGGGTTGCAGGGACCGGCCGCGAGCGCTCAAAGCAATACATTGACCGTCACCCAGAACGATAAAACGCTGACCCAGGTGACTAAAATCGTTGGCGCGGACGGCCAGGCCCAGCCATCGACGCCTTACACTTACAATCTGGACGGCAGCGAGACCACCACTGAAATCACCGGCCGCATGACGGGAAAAGCCAAGAACAAAGTAAAGTGGACGAACGACGGAAAGATACTCGAAATCAACTCCATCCGCGAAGTGAGCGTCCAAGGCAATGACGTAACCATTACCGTGAAAGAACACTGGGAGCTCTCCGACGACGGCAAGGTGCTCAAGATCCATCGCACCACTGAAACGCCTCGCGGGTCTCAAGAAGTCAAACTATCCTACAACAAAAAGCTGGCGGCCTAGCCGATCCGCCCGGCGGTTTGAAAACGGTCCAAGACGGGCGTATGCTTTGCGCGCCGTGCTGACCGACCTACCGGTCGGTCTATGTCGGGAGCCCGCCTTCGGGCGCCACCATGAAAGGAGATCGTATGTGGGTTCGCAAGTGCTACGTCGATGCGGAGTCCGATATTCAATCACCGATTTCAACTCGCATTTGTTCTAATGAAGAGTTCATTCCTCAGCCTCAGTCCGGCCGGCAGCGCGAAGTAGAAGACCGTCTTCGCGAATTGGCCGGCCGCAACGCAAAGAAGCTCGGCCTGTCACGCCGGAGATTCCTCGGGACTTCGGCGGGCATGGCCGCGGCTATGCTGTGTTACAACAAAGTGTTCGGCAAGGTGTACGAGGTCGAGCCGATCGACGCGATCGACCTCGCTGCATCCGCCGAACGGTGGCCGAAGAACGAATTCATCTTCGACAATCAGACCCACCATATCGACGTCGAATCGGGCTGGTTCGAGAGAACCGAGTCGGGCCGTGAAGCCGCTCGGTTCCTCAAGAATTTTCGGCCCGGAGAAAAGACGACTAACGCGGCGCTCGAAGCTCTCAATGAAGGGCATTACGTGAAGGAGCTGTTTTTTGACTCGGACACCGTGATGGCCATAATCAGCGGCGTGCCGACGGCCGCTTGGAACGAAAACATCCTTCCGCCTGACAAGATGGTCAAAACGCGGAACGAGATCAATGACTGGGCCAAGTCACAGCGTATGCTTTCGCACGGATTGATCAGGCCCAACCTCGGCAAGCCGGAACTCGACGAGATGGAGCGTCAGGTCAAGACTCTCAAGATCAACTCGTGGAAGATGTATCCGGGGGCCGAAATCGCCAAGGCGGCGTGGTGGCTCGACGACGAGAAGATCGCCTATCCGTGCTGGGAGAAATCGCGCAAGCTCGGCGTGAAGACTCTCTGCATACACAAAGGCCTGCCGCTGGGATTGTTCAACGAAGAACACTGCCACCCGCGCGACGTCGAGAAGGCGGCCAAGGATTGGCCCGACTTCAACTTCATCATCTATCACTCGGGATTTCACCCGACGGCGAAACGCAAGGAAGGAGCCAAGGACGATCCTCAATACCTGCCCTGGATTTCCGAGTTGATAGACATCGTAAAACGAAACAACTTGAAGAACGTCTATTTCGAGTTGGGATCGACCTGGGCGCAGCTTTCGTCGCGGGCTCCGGTGATGGCGATGCACTTGTTCGGACAACTGCTGAACCTGCCAGGGGGCGAAGATCATATTATCTGGGGCACGGATTCCATATGGGGAGGCAGCCCTCAGAGCCAGATCGACCGCTTCCGCATGTTCCAGATTCGAGACGACGTCGCGAATAAGTTCGGCTACAAGAAGATCACTCCGGAAATCAGGGCGAAAGTCTTCGGACTCAACGCCGCGCGCATATACAAGATCGACGTCAAGGCGAAACGCAACGCAATTCAGACCGACAAGATCGCTGAGCAAAAGCTCGAATACAGGCGGAACCCGGAGCCTTCTAATACCGAGTTCGGCTGGGTGTGGAAAGGATAATCCACAGATGACGCAGATGACACAGATAAAAGACGGAATGGGAAAAAGATAAAGACGGCATGGGAAATAGGAATAGATAAAAGACGGAATGGGAAAAAGATAGAGACGG
>JAHFUG010000400.1 GCA_023265195.1 Blastocatellia bacterium
AGGTCTCCGGGATACATCGTGTGGGGAAACGGTGAAGCCGGAAAGCTGCGAGTTGACCAGCGCGGCGCTTCGATTGCCTGCTGCACGTCCATCCCGAAGTCGATCATGTTCAGCAGCGTTTGAATCGTCCGCATGACTTGATCGTCGCCGCCGGGACTGCCTAAAACCATGTGGGGCTGGCCGTTCTTCATCACCAGGGTGCTCTGCAGAGTGCTGCGAGGACGCTTGCCGGGCTCGAGCGCGTTCGCTTCGCCGGGAACGAGCGAGTAGTAGTCGCCCCGGCAATTGAAGATGATTCCGGTCTCGCCCATGACCACGCCCGTGCCGAAGCTGCTGTGCAAGCTAGGTTCGAAGCCGGCCATATTACGGTCTTTGTCCACCACGCAAATATAACTGGTGTCCCCCTCGTGATCCGCGTCGCCGGATAGATTCGCTTTCACGGGATGATCCATCGTCGAGGCGCCTTTCATGAATTTTTCAGGCGAGCCCGGCCGCAATTCGAGCGACGCTTTGTTCGGATCGATCAATTGGCGGCGCTCGGTTGCGTACTCTTTTGAAAGCAAGCCGGCGTACGGAATTCGAATGAAGTCCATGTCGCCGAGGTACTTCTCGCGGTCTCCGAAAGCGAGCTTGACCGCTTCGGCGCTTGTGTGAATGTATTCCGCGCTGTTGTGCTTCATCGCTTTGAGGTCGTAGCCCTCCAGCAGATTCAGCGCGATCAATTCGGCCGGTCCCTGACTCGCCGACGGGTTCTTGTATATCTGATAGCCGCGATAGTCGATGAAAACGGGCTCTTCGACTTTTGCGGTGTAGCTCGCGAAGTCTTCATATCGGAACAAGCCGCCATTCTCTTCGGAGAACTTCGCCAGTTCGCGCGCGATGTCGCCTTTGTAGAATCGATCGCGGGCCGCCTTCAGCGCCTCGTGACGTCCCTTGCCTGCATTTTGCTTCTCGGCTTCGACCAGTTTTTTTAGCGTGCGCGCGAGATCCGGATTGCGGAAGATGTCGCCCGGTTTCGGGGCCTGTCCGTTTGGAAAATAGACCTTCATCGTCGAAGGATACTTGCGAATCTTGCGTGAGTTCGCGATGGCTCCGGCCAGTCCCTCTCCGATAGGGAATCCGTTTTCCGCGAGGTCGATGGCCTGCGCCAGCACCTGGCCAAAGCTCATCGTGCCCCAGCGGTCGAGCAAGATGCACCACGCGTCAACCACGCCGGGCACGGTTCCCGATAAGAGACCGTCGCTTTGCGGCAGCTTTCCCCCGAAGTTCCGGTTATACCAGTCAATCGTCGCAAGCTTCGGGGCCGTTCCCTCGCCGTTGACCGAGAAGACTTTTTTGGCTCGCGCATCGTAAATCAGAATCACGGTGTCGCTGCCGACGCCGTTCAAGGCGGCGTCGGTTATCGCGAGCGCGGCCTGGCCAGCCACGACGGCGTCGAAAGCGTTCCCGCCCGCTTCCAGTATGCGTTCGGCGGCCCGCGTCGCTTCGAGCTTCATGGAGGAGGCGGCGTACTGGCGCCCTCGAATCACCGGGCGCATCGTTTTAGAAGTAATGGTAGCTTCCTGATCGTTTCTGTCCTGATTCCGCCCCTGATTCCGCTCCTGGGCGCCAATGTTGATCACGGGTGTGAGACCTAACAGCAATACCCCGATGACGATCATGCTGCGTAGACTTCGCATGTTGACCTCGCTTTCAAAGGCGAACCGCCGAATTGTTGGTTGTTTGTGCGCGATCGATCCACTGAAGGTCGCGCGTCGAGTATCGCGATTTAACAGCGGGCAAGTCTATCACCGGATCTGGGCCGCATCCAGCCTGCTACGAACAATGTGACACGTCCGATTTCTTGCGGGCTCGCGCCGCTGGTTTTAGCAAACAGACAATCGGGAATGTCGTTGCTTTGACCAGATAACATCGGACGCTTCAGTTTTACCAAGTGCAAACTCCGCAAGACAGGACCGAACACGTCGCATGAGTCCAGATGTCGGTCGAGGTCCTATTTTGATAGAAGCTCTTTGAAAAGTGACGGCGAGCCGGGTATGCTCTGGCACGTAAAATGATTACTAAGTTCACGGTTGAGTCCTTTAAGTCACTAGAGTCGGTCACGGTCGACCTCGGTCAGGTCAACGTGTTTATCGGGGCGAACGGAAGCGGGAAGAGCAACCTGCTGGAAGCTCTTGGCGTTCTAGGGGCCGCTGCCTCCGGGCGCGTCGACGACGAGGCGCTGCTGAGGCGGGGTGTCAGGCCCGGGCTCCCACAGTTGTACAAATCGTCGTTTCCTCGGAAAGAGTCGGAGAAGCGCCCTCATATCTTGTTCGACGCAAGAACCAAGGAAGCGAGCTACAGAGTGTTATTGTGGAATCCTATTAGAGATCCAAAACCAGCATGGCAATTCAAGACCGAACTGCTTGAATGGCAGCCGAACCAGAGGAAGATTGTCGGCCGATCTCCGGCAGGGAAGCGGTGGAACCCAGAGCAGGGGCTCGCCGCGTTGAAAGCAGTAGAGTTGAACGCCGGTGATCCTGCATTGAAGCTGCTCGACGCCCTTCGCGGCTATTGCATCTATTGCGCAAATACTCCTACTCTGAGGGGCTTGACCCTGGATCAACAACTGCGTGACCCGCTGGGCCTTTCTGGAGGCCGGTTACCAGAGGCCGTTTCAGAGTTAATGGGCAGGCAACTCGACTCGAACCTCGATGGTCGTGGTATTCAGATCCGACAGATTATCGGTCTGATAGACTGGGCTCGGTCTTTCGGGTCAGCTCCGTCAGAGGCTGTTCCGCTCTCTCCATCGGCGGCGGCCTCGAGGCGAGTCGTGCGCTTTACCGATCGCTTCATGGCTAAGAGACGGAATGTGCTGACGGGCTATGACGCGAGCGAAGGGGCGCTTTACGTTCTATTCGCCGCAGTCCTCGCCCTCCATCCTCGGGCGCCTGGTTTGTTTGCAATCGATAATCTAGATCAGGCGCTGAATCCGCGGCTGTCCATGCGCCTTGCGGAGACATTATGTGAATGGCTTCTTGAGTCCGAAGACCAACGGCAGGTCCTTATTACCGTGCATAGCCCTACAGTGCTCGATGGCCTGCCCTTAACGGATAATCGCGTTCGACTGTTCACGGTAGACCGGGACAACCGAGGGCGCACGGTCGTCCGTAGGG
This sequence comes from Blastocatellia bacterium, assembly GCA_023265195.1. Lineage (GTDB taxonomy): Bacteria > Acidobacteriota > Blastocatellia > UBA7656 > UBA7656 > QHVH01. The sequence continues at coordinate 3,156 of JAHFUG010000400.1, forward strand.
TGGAGATGACCGAGACCTTACTTGCGAAGGCGGCTGAAGGATGGACGCTGTCACGCCTTTGGGTCAACGGCTTGATTGGCGGAGTTCCGAATGTCTAAGCCATTGAGGGTAGCGTTCGTCTCCGAAGGGCCGACCGATGTGGTCGTGATCGAGGCGGCGATTTCGCGCATCCTGGACGAGCGGCCCTACGTTTCAACCTACCTTCATCCCGAGCAATCACTCGCCTTTGGACCGCTTGGTACAGGTTGGGGTGGAGTGTTCAGATGGTGTCAGCAGGCCGCGGTACGCGGGAGAGGCTATCTAAGCGGCGATCCGCTATTCGATTTCCATGATGTCCTTATCCTCCATCTAGACGCCGATGTCGCCAGTAAGAACTATGCAGAGGCGAACATACATGATAGCTTCGGCGATTTGCCATGTGTTGAGCCCTGCCCTCCTTCTCAAACGACCAGTGATCGATTGAGAACGGTGCTCTTGCGGTGGGTTGGCGAAACCAGCACGCCTGCGCGCGCTGTCCTTTGCGTTCCCTCGAAGAACATGGACGCATGGGTGCTCGCGGCGCTCTTTCCAAACGACAGTGTGGTCCGGAGAGGCGACTTGGAATGTCTCGAGAATCCAGGGTCCCGGCTCGGCCAGCAGCCGAAAGGAGTGAGAATCGGAAAGACTGTCCGTGAGTATGAAAAGAACCGGGAGACGATTCGAAACGCGTGGACGAGAGTCACGACTGTTTGCACAGAAGCTCGCCGGTTCGCCAAAGAGTTTCGAACAGTGGTGAACCTCATATCCCCAGACTAGCACGGAGTGGGAGATATTGAGAGACTTCCCAAACTGAGTCGAAGGAGACCGCTTGTCTTCACGATTCATCGGAGACCCAGGTTAGGGTAGTGATTCAGTTTGAGCCGGCCCGAAAACGCCTATAGGAGAAACCGCTGATTTGCGCTGACTGCGTAACGCTGATTTGCGCGGATCCGCGAACCAAGGGGCGGCGTCAGTGCTCTTGACGAATTGTCCAGCGACGGCGACCTGGCCAACTCGTTTTCCAATTAAACCTCGTTGAAGATTCTATTCACCGATGGCGAGGGATGAACCATCGAACGGAGAGAGGCGGATCGAACCAGCCTCTCTCCTGCCCGATGCCTTAATGCGTTAAATGATCTCGAGGCCGTTCACTCCACACGCGTCGGAGACGACCGCGAGCAACGGCCCAAGTCGGGCCCTGAATCAATGATTAGAGTAGAAGTGGAAGTCGCTCAGCAGTAGCGCTCCCGACGCCTTTTGGTCGAACAGCAGTTCAACCCGCGTAATCCGTCTCGGGTCCACGGCCGTCAGACTCGAGATCGGCAATCTCACCGAATTGTGCCAAACCTTCGGCACCGCGCCTAATTTTCCGGGTGGGAAGAAGAGCGCATTCGAGAATTGTCCGACTCTTAGGGATTGGACCGCGCCGGTCTCATCCGTGAAGCGAACGCTGAAATCCTGGGGCTGGCCGCTTGCGTTCTTGTTGTCAGTGAAGTTCACGGCGGCGCGGAACTGAAAGAACTCGAAGCTGGAGACGTCTCTATTCGATCCAGCCGGAATGTCATTGATGAACCTCGCGCCCAGCGCACTCCATCCAGTTCGGAGCTGACTCAAGCCGCGCAATGACGATAACGAGCTCGGCGCCGTGTGTGGCTGGCGAGCGGTTGACTGATTGTTTGCAAGGCAGTGTTGCGGCTGCGGCGAGGCGCCTCCGCAAAGGCCGAACGGCGATAGTCCCGATTGGCTGGCTGCTCCTCCGAGGAAATTCGTAGTCAAGTCGGCCGCGGTCAGAAGCCGGTTCAAGTCACGGCGCTGTGGATCCGCGCCCTGGAAGCTGACGTCAAGGTTGAAACTCGAGATCGCGGGCGGCAATCCCGCCGAGCCATCGATCAGAGGGCTGAAAACCGTCTCGCCTCCGACCTGAGCGCGGAAGAACGCCGGCAGATATGAGCTCGCCACCGCCCGTTGTTGAACCGCCGTGAGCCGTCCGTTACCCGAACCCGTGCCGCAAAAGGAATCGGCGGTAGAGGTCCAGTCGTCGCTCGAAGGGAAACCGCTTCCTGGGGTCCAGTTGCTGTTATAGAAGTTGTGATTTCCTCCCATCACCGCAACGTATTGCTGGAAGCCGGTGTTCGTCATCTTGTAGCGGGCGTCGTCATAGACGTGCACACCCTGAATATTATTGACGTCGCCGTCGCAGTACGATAGGAGTTGGCCCACGCCGGCTCCGTCATTCACTTGCCATCGGCTGAAGTTCGTCGGTGCTATGGGAACTACGACTTTGATTGGATAAGGAACGGGCTGGGCGTTATTGAACAGGAAATGTCTCAGCACTCCTTCGCCGCCGCGAGAGTGGCCCATCGTCCCGATTCTAGTCAAATCAACCGCGCCCACGAACTGGGAGCCAAATGGCGCGCCTCCAGTCGTGTTGAATTGTTTCCAGAGATCCAAATGCTTTTGAATCAACTCGGCGCGGGCTCCCGCGCCGAGGTCGGCGGTGTTGTTGTCTTGAGCGTTGATCCCATTCGCGCTGATTGAAACTACAAAGTAGCCGTTGCTGGCTATCAGATCGGCGGCGTAGTCGTATCCTCTGTAGCTCGGAATTGGAGAGTGGCCGGCGGCGCAAGGCCACTCGAGAAACGAACTGTTTCCGGAGAAACAGGTTGCGTGCCGGCCATGCAGAAAGACGACCAGCGGATAAGGTCCTCCCGTCAGATCCGTGGGATGAAACACAACGGCGCGAAGCTCGACGGCAATCGGAAATCCGGTGGGAGTAAAGGCGCTGTCGCCAAAATTGTACTCCTCGTTCGTAGTGGCGAACGGCCCGCGTTGAGATGGATCCGGAATCTGCGCGAGGGCGGCCCGAGTTCCGGCGCCGGCCAGAAACAACGCCGATAAGATAAGAATATGTCTAAGTATCGTCCTCATATCTGTTCTCCTTTCGTCTTCTTCAGGGTTGTTCTTTGCGGGCTACCGCCTTCTGATGCGCATCTTTTCCGGAAGCAAATGCTTCTGCGCGCCTTCGAGGTCCGGCAACGCGATTTCCGTGTTGAGGACGTCGGGATCGGGCTCACGCGAGTCAACCAGAAGATCGCCGTCATACGTGATGGCGAGAGTGGCTCCGTTCCGAATGAATCTCGAGTTGAAAACGAGGAAGGACAACGAGGTCTGATCTGCATTCTCCATGCCTATGGAGACAGGCTGATCGTCGATCAGCAGAACCGCCGGCATCGCGCCGACGCGGAAGTGCTCGCCGGAAACCGTGATGCGCCATGCTCTGCCAACGGCGATTTTCCTGCCATCGATCTTGACCTTCACGGGTTTGGGAAGCGTCAACGCCTCCACTTGATAGCTATACAATTTGAGTTCAGTCGCGGGAGTCTGGTTTGATCCACGGCCGATCTCTACTCCTGGCAGTTCTCTGATTTGGGCGAGTTTCAACCCACTTTGAGCCGCGCAGAGGGCGGCGCTGGCCAGTAGCAGCAAACACGCGGCGGACACGCGCGCGATTCGCGACGGGTAATGTTCTCTCAGTTTCCGTTCATGCATACAAGTTCCTCCCGGTAGCCTCCAGGCTACCTTACTCAGTTCATGTTAGTTGTAATTCCGCGATCTTAATGAGGACAGCCAAGGGCCAACTTGCCTGCGGAGGCTGGCGTGTCCCCCCTGCGGAGCGGTCGATTCGGCCAGGCCGGCCCTGAGGAATCGAGGAACACCCTTGCCGCTTGGAACAGGCTCTTCTCTGGAGCCCTTACCGTACTTTCGAGTTTATCGTAACCGAAAGCACGGACGACTATATACCAGTGGATATTTTGACTACAAGATTATTGAGCGCTAAAAACGCGCCGCCGTTTCGCGGAGCGATTCAGGGCGAGGCGCCGGGAGCCTGAGACCA
>JAHFUG010000401.1 GCA_023265195.1 Blastocatellia bacterium
TGTTCGTGTTGGCGTTCGTGTCGGTTGTGTTTTTGTTGGCGTCTTTTTTGTTGGCGTTGGTTTTGACGTTGGAGTTTGTGTTTTTGCTCGTGTCAGCGCCGGAATCGGAGTCGACTATCGTGTCTGAGTGGATGCTCACGTCGCTGTCGTCACTCTGCGTTGCCTCCCGAGCAACTTCCTGCCGCGTGGGTCCAAGGTAAATCAACCCGTTGATGGTCGCTATGCAAACGACCAGCGTTGTTATCGACATCGTCGTTGCACTCAACGCAATGCGCCGCCACTTCAACTTGCGTTTCTGCTTTCTCAGCGCAATTTCTTTCCTTTCAATGACGCGCGCGCCTTCGCTCCACGTATCGCTGCTCGGCTCGACGGGAACCAACGGCGCTCCGTCGGCCAGGCAAAACACCAACAGTTGGCCGGCGTAATAGTCTCCGCATTTTGGGCAGATATGCATGATTTCAATAATTGGCGTAGCCACCGAATAGTGAAAACGCAGCCCAATAAAATGGCGCATTTGTCTTCTCCGCGCCCAACACCTCGAGTTGGGCGCGCCGCAGGCTCTCGGCGGACGTCATTCCTCTCTTCTTGCGGTTGTGATGGAAAGCGATCATCAAATCCTTCGTTGGCTCCGAGTCAACCTGCCATTGGCTTGCGACGACCAGCGGCGCTCCCAGAGCCAACAACGTACGGGCAATACCAATCGCGCCTTCGCTCTTGTCGTAACGCTCGAACCCGGTCTGGCAGGCCGATAGCACCACCAACTTAGCCATCGGCAGCTTGTAGGCTCCGAGCTCGGATGAGCGCAGATCGCCACCAGCGAACAGCAGCTTTGAATTACCCGGGAATTGGCGGTTGGCAACGAAGTGGCCGGCGAAATGCACCACTTCGACGTTGCCGAAGTCCCGGAGGAAGTTTTCCTTTGTGCCGCCGGAGCCAAGGAGTTCCAATGACTTTTGGTAATCTCCGGCAACAGCTTTAGCTTCGTCTTCGGCGGCCCGCAGGTCCGGCAGATTCGGGTTTTCTTCCCGGTCAAAGTCGGGATTGCCGATGCTTAAAAGGCTCTCGTCCCTGATCTCTTCTTTCATTCGCGCGTTCTCGGTGGCGAGGACGAGCACCGAGGCGCTTGGCGCATGGAACAAGGCATAGTCTTCCAGCAGATACTTACCTTCGCGGGAAATCAGGGCGGCGAATGAGAGTTGATGTAGAGACTTGTCCGGAACCAGGCAAAGCTGCTTGTCCGGAGAGAGACCAGGCGGGACCAAGAGTTCATACAATTCCCGCCCGGTTTGCCTTATGTCAGACGGCGCCGCCTTCCCGGCAATCGATAGTTGATACGTCTCTATTTTGTCTTTCAGCTCGACGGCCGCGATCTGTTTTTCAATCAAGTCAAAGCGCGTTTTTGAGACGACCCAAATCGCCAATTTGTCCGGAAGGACGGCGTACTGGACGAACTGCGCCTGCCCCGGGAGGCGCGACTGAATCTCCTCCAACGAGAGCGGGTGAGCAATCGAGGCAAAGTCATTTTCGACTTGAATAATCGACTTCCCGGATTGAACGAACTCCAACAGCGACCGGGCCTTCGAGGTTTCGACTAACGCAAAGGCGCGCCTGCTGTCTTGCCGATGTATCGCATGCTCGATCGCGGCGTCAAATACGTCCTGTTCATCAGCGAAGAACGCCTGGCGCGACTCATCCTCTCGAATAGTCTTGCGATATTCTTCCGATAAGCCTAAAACCGTCTCCATCTCGCCGGCGAAATTGGCCTCATCGTCGAGACGCTGAAAACAAAACAGCTTGCCCTTGTGAATCCGATACAAGTTGACGCTCAGCTCCGGGGTACGGCTGTACAATTCGAGAGCGCGGTCATAGTCAGCCAGAGCGCCGCCGTAATCGTTCGTCTGGCTCTTCACGTCACCGGCCAGACCATGGATGTCGCTTAGTGTTCGCGCGTTCTCGGGGCTGTCGGTGGCCTTGAGCGCAATCTCCATCGAGTCATCCGCGTACTTTAGCGCGGCCGCAAAGTCTCTCTTGGCGGCCGCCGCCAGGACCATGTAGCGAAGAGAGTCATTAAGCTGCTTGTTAGTGGGGCTTTCCTGAACCACACTCAGCTTCTCCCTGGATAGACTCAAGGACGTCGAAGGGAGGTTAAGCTTGAGCGATAAGACTGCAAGCGTCCCAGTGTTGCGCAGCCATTGATTTCGATTTTGATAATAGAGCCCCGTGTCGTCAAGCATCTCGCTCGCGTAGGACAACGCCGGTCCAAGCTCGCCCAGATTGGAATAATTGAAGACCAGTGCTTCCCGCGCGTGCTGGATTTCGAAGGTGTTGTTTCCCGCGTCGGCCAGCCGCAGAGCCGCCCTTAGGTTCTTGCTGGATTTAGAAAACTCGTTCTGAAGATAGTCGGCCATTCCAAGCCAATAATAGGCTGGAGACAGCAGTACTTTGAACCCCTTTCCCTCCGCCATTGCAATTGCGGCCGCCAACCGGCGCCGGCCCTCCGCGACCCGAGCGGTGTCCGGGAGAAATTGTACCGCCCAATTCTCCGCGGCCGCGGCATCGCAAGTATTCCCTAGCCCGGCGAAGAGATCTCTGCTCCGTTCGAATTGCAGTATCGCTCTTGCGTAATCGCGCTCTTTGACCAGCCTCTGCCCCGAGGCGAACGCGTCCCCTGCCTCTAACAGCCGGCCGGTCTTATCCGGGCTCACCGCCGCGTAGTAGCATGCCAACTCGGCAAAAAACAAATCGCCAGATCGAGCTTGCTCGAAACTACCGATGAAGTTGAGAGCCTCTATGCTCTCTTTGGCCTCCGCGTCATTGCCGTGCAGCCTGGCGAGAAGAAATCGCCGCGACAGTTGATGTGGAACGGCGGGTCCAGTCAGAAAACCCTTGGTGTCGTCGTGAATCTTTTGTGAGCGCCGGTCGTCGTGATTGCGGCGGGCGATCAGGAAATCCGTCAATACCTGCTCATCGGTCTTGAACAGAGATCTCTCGCTTTCGGGTCTCGCCAGGTTTTTCCGCGCTTCCTCCGCCCAGGGCGAAGACGGATCCTTCCGTAAGTAGAGCTCCCACGATTCCTTTGCCTCGCGAGGCAATCTCATCTCTTGCAAGGCCAGCGACTTGTTAAAAAGGGCCTCCAATAAATTGCCGTCGAGTTCCGCCGCCTTCGTAAACTCTTCCAGGCTGAGCGCCAGTTCTTCGAATTTCTTCTCTTTCGCTCCAGTCTTCGAGAGTTCGAAATGGGCCGCGCCCAGGTCGTTGTGAATCCGCCCATCCTCGCCGTTGAATTTCAATGCGCTCGCGAATTCCTTAATGGCTTCCGGGTACTTTTGCTGCGTCAGATAAAAGACTCCGAGCGCGTGATGAGTCCGCGCGTTCGGAGCCTTTTCCGCCGCCTCGCTCAAACTGTTTTCAATGCGGCGTAACCGGTTCCGCTCGCCGGGTTCCGGGGCTCCTCTCAACTGCTCTAACGGGGCATACCCAAATTTCGAAATGCGCGTTTCGGTCGGCCGCGCCTTTTGATAGATAGACCGGAGTTCGGCGAGTTGGTCCGGCTTGCTCTTCCCGGTGAAGTAGAGCGTCAAACTCACGGCGGCGATCAGCAGAACCGCGAACGCTCCAAGGTACTTTGGCTGGCTGAAGAACGCTTCGATCGAATCAAAAAACGACGGCCTCTCTTCCATTAATCTCACACGCCGGGCAAGAGCCTTTTCGCTCAGCGCCTGCGTCAATTCCAGCTTGAAACGTCTTTCCGGATTACCCGCGAGCGTCGCGCGAAAACTCTCCGCGTCCCGGCCGTCGAGGCGTCCGAGCACGTAATCGTTGATGAGGCTGTCTTCCATGAGCGCCGCCGTTGAACAAAACTCTTCATCCGTGAATAGCAGGTCCTCTATCCCCTCGAGCGCCGTTTCATCCGAGACTCGGCCCAAAAGGTACTCACGCATCGTCTCTTCGGTTTTCCGATATTCCCCCATCGTTATCGCCGTCAAACAAACGTGACAAATACCCGCGTTATGTAACAGCCTCCCTGTTCATGCATTGCTCGACGCAAATCTTCAGTTTCTGCTTGGCTCGCATTACGCGCATTCGCAACGCGGTCTGGGTCATCCGCAGGCTTCGCGAAATGCGCTGGTGCAACTCAATCTTCGCGGTGTTAGCTTCCGAAAAGTAATCAAGAAGCAGGTTTCTACTTTCGGCCGGGAGTTCCTCCAGGCACTTATCCAGGCACTCGCCCGGAAAGCTTTGCTCCTCGGGCTCTTTCGCGGCGATTTGTGTCTCGTCGATATCCAGATGAGTCCGTTGTTTCCTCAACGATTCACGATAAACGTTCTTGGCGACGCCATAGCAGTAGGCGATCTTGCTTTCGATTTTTTCTTCGGCCGATTTCAGGATGACTCGGTTGATTGTTTCATCCGCCAGGTCATCGGCGAAGCTGCATTGGCGTTGTGAAAAAAAAGTACACAAACGAAAACGCAGGCGCTCATACTCTTCGCCCGCGCGGTCGCCGTCAGGACTAAGCCACTCGAGAAAGCTGGAAAACTTCTCGCGGGTGAGTTCCTTTTTCGGCTTTGCGTTCGACAAGGCTGAGGCCCCCGATTTCTGGGGATTTGAATTTCGCGGATAGGATAACGCACTCACGGGAGGATTTACAGTTACAATATCTTTCTTGCCGGTGATTGAGCGGAAGCCCGAGCCGGTGAAGGCTCGGGCCGTCACCAGCATGCCCTGTAGCAGTCGCGATTAGACACGCTTCTTTTGGGTGGTCCGAACGGATGCGTCGGGGACTTGCAACGCTACAATCAGAGGGTGCGCCGCGGAGATCGCTAATAACGGACGCAAGGTTGAGATTATCCCCTTTCCCCTGCCGCCACAAAAGAAATGAGGATGAGCCGGATTTCTCTAGCTAGCCCATCCTCTCGCCCTACGCGTAGCTGGTGCGGCAGATCAATCTAGGGACCCTTGGCCGCCAAGAAGTTCACAAATGAGTCGAGTTTTCCCGGCCGCTTCTGGGCCCCACCCACTTGTGGGGAGGCTCGCCCAGTACGCGGCTCCGAAACGCCCGCGCGGACGACCGCGCTACGAACACGTCATCCCTAACGGGCTTGACTCGACGGTGATCTTTCACATTGTCGGGTCATCTCGCACGCCTGCAAGTAGTCTGGCCGGCTGTCCCCGTGTTTTTTCATATCAGTGTTTATCTGAGTTCATCGGTGGCCTTTCCACGACACCTCCCGGCGGTATGAGGCTGCTCGCTACTGCTAGTAGTACGAGACCGTCAGCTTGACGTAATCCACTGCCGTGTCGTCCTGAACATAAACATCGAGCCACCACGGGCAGTTAGCGGACTTCATGATGTAGTCATTCAAGGCCGAGACGTTCAGAGGTAAAGTGATGGTTCGGGGCGAGCCGGGGGGGTTCCAGATCGCATAACCTGGCGCAAACCTCACGGTGGTGAATGGCGCGACGCCAACCGCCAACCCATCGTTGGAAGCCAATCCATTCGGGTCCTCATTCCTAACCCTTATTTCAAGAACAGCCTTGCAGATTTTGCAGCAGTTGAGTTGGAACGACTGGCCAAACGCTCTATCCTTCCCGCCATCGTCGAAGACTCTGCGGGTTAGGTTATTGCTGACAAAGTAGGAATTCAATGCCGGACTCAGAGTCGAGGCCTCCGGGCCGGCGAAATTATCCGCCGCATTGCCGGCAACGTAAACCAACGGCCTGCCCCTGCAGTCGAAGGGTATCCTCGCGACATCCTCCTGAGCCGCCACTGGCGCATCGCCTACACCTGAACTGGCTTGCCGGGTCGTTTGGGCTTGAGTGATGTCGAGGAGAGGGCTTGCTATAGAGCCACAGATTAGAGCCGCGCAAAGCAAAACTCTGTAGTTTACCAATCTTGTTTTCATCGTCGTTTCTCCTTTTCTGAATGTTGAAATTAAGGTTACGCGTCCCGATCAACCAACGCTGACGGCGCAAATGATCGGATTGCCACAATTGACTTGAGGATCTCTACATCATCTCCTCCTGATAGTTTGAATTCGCACGACGCCTTGCTTCGATTTCGTGCTTGCATCTATGAGTGACTGATGGCCGGAGAAACGTAACGCGGTCGCGGCGATCCGCATCAGGAGGGGTCAGGCTTGAGTTTCTTGACATGTTACGCTTCGCGGCGATAGCATCTGCTCCATCATGCCTCGAGAGCCGCGTATCGAAATCGGGGGAGGGCTCTATCACGTCATTACTCGTGGGAATAATCGCCGAAAGATCTTCCGCTCTCACGACGACTACGTCGGGTTCACCGGCATTCTTCAACAGCAGAAATCGAAGCTGCCTTTCTATCTCTATGACTACTGTCTGATGCCCAACCACGTTCATCTTCTGCTTGAGATGCAAGACGATCCGGTTAGCCGCATCATGCAAAAAGTGCTGACCAGCTACAGCCAGCAGCATAACCGCAGGTACAAGAAAATCGGGCGCCTTTTGCCAAGGACGTTCCAAATAGCGATTCTCTGCCCGATCGCTATCTCGGCGAACTCATTCCCTACATCCACTTGAATTGAGTGGGCTTCCTGAGTCCATAGTAATCCAGGCCGCTAGCAAAGCATATCGCAATATGAGCGTGCCCACTCTTCGGTCGAAGCTCTGCTTCCAGCCCTTTTGAACCATGTATATTTACTCATTCCTAAATTCCTAATACAGAACCGAAATGGAGAATCAGGACCATTTGATATGACTCGACAATGACGATCATCCTGCTGTAGCGTAACGCCGTCGGCGAAGCAAAGGCGTGGCCTAGAAATGGCCTAGTGGTGCTCGGCGGAAGTTTTCTTCGCTTGCAACGTGCCATTGTCAGGGCGGGAGAACTTCAGAGTTCAGCCTTTAGGTTGCGGCATGCTGAAGCGTGAACTCTAAACGACACGGCTGTGAGGTCATTTCATCCAGGCGCCATTAGCCGTAGCGAGCGGCCTCATACCGCTGAGGACATCGTATGATTCGAAGCTTGACTCGTTTGTGAACTCCTTGACGGCCTAGACTGGCTAGCTA
>JAHFUG010000402.1 GCA_023265195.1 Blastocatellia bacterium
TCACTCGCTGATTAAGCTCACGAACTCGATTCTCGTAGATCTGCATTCTGCGTTCCGCCTCCTCCAGCGCAGTGGTGAGCTCGGCGTAACGAGTGCGATAGTACTCCTCGTTCGGTTTCCCCTCGGGTGTTAAATCTTTTGGGCCCGCGCCTTCCTTAAAACCCTTTGTGACGCCCTCTTCGAGCAAGGCGTTCAGTTCGTCGGACGCTTGCTGAGATTCCAGCGTGCGTTGCTTGACGATCCGTCCAGCCTCATCCAAGTCGGCGGCGGTCTGGTTTCTGAAAGAGACTCCCTTTCCCGACACCCCAAGCTGATTGCGAAAATCGTTGACCCGTAACTCGGCTTCTTCAGCAGCCCGCTGTGCGGCACGCGCTTTCTCGCGAGCTCGCGTTACCGACTCGCGCCAAGCCGACTCCTCCGGGCCCGGTTCGGTCGTTTGCTGACCCTTATCACTCGTAGGCGCAGGCTCTGCTTTCGCGGCGGTCTTCGAGTCCTTTGCTTCCGCCGCGGGCTCTGAAATCACCTGGGTTGACTTGTCTCGAAGCACGTCTTCAGTTGTGAGCTTTGGTATTTGCTTCCTGGCGTCGGGCTGCTGCTGTGCTGAGATGGCGTTGATAAGCAAGAGCAGCACCGCCATTGAGCGGGCGATCGTTGACATCAACCCTTTCATTGAATCGTCTCCGGCTAGTTCCGTTAGATAGTTTGTTGGGAGGGGCAAAACTCGTGAGGCTGGTAAAGAATATAGCAAGACGATTGTGAGTGCAAGAGTATTGGGTGAGTGGAAGATGCTTAGCGGTTGTGGGGCGGAAGTCCGACAAGCCGCCATCTCGTCACAGATTTCGGTTTCGCTTGTGCCGCATCTCCGTAGGAGAGACCTGTCTAGATACGAGCGATGACCACCGCTGCCGGCTTCCGTTAGGGTCGTAGCTCCGTTAGGAGCGACCCATCCTCTGCCGCAAGGGTTGCCCTCTAACTTCGCCAAGTTCCGTAATCATCCGTCATTCCTTTATCCGTGTTATAATTCCGCACTAGCCCCCGCACAGTCTTTCAAGAATCAGCGAGACGCTGTGAACCAGGACGTAATCAACTGTCCAGCCTGCTCTCGGCGCACACCCGCCGCCAGGGGCAAATGCATCTACTGCGGCGCCGGCCTCCCAGTGGTAAAGATCGAAACCGCGCCCAGGCAGCGCCCGATTGACACCCACGAACGAGCGTTCAACACCCTGCTCGAACCTGCCCGCGTTCGTGTGGATGAAAATACATCGGCGTCGCTGGCGGCCGCTTTGAACATTGAGGTCTCGGAAGCCGCTTCGTACCTTTCGGCGGCCAAACGCGTTCCAATTGCGCGCTCGCAAACCCGTCATGAAGCTGAGTTGATCGCGACCTTGATCAGAACCTGCGGGCTCAATTCGTCGGTCGTGGCTGACGAGGAGATGAGGCTCGAAAAGGAGCTAATTAGAGCGCGCCGCGTCGTTCGGGCCCAGAAAGACATTGTGGTTCATCATGTCGCGGGAGAAATGTCGGTTCCGTCTTCGGGAATCCTATTGTTGGTTGTTGGTCTTCTCAGGAGCAACCGCGTGGAATACAGCGAGACCAGGCCCAGCAGTCGAAACACGGGCGGCCTTGTCGACTCTGCAGAGTTTCAGGGCGATGAGATGCTTCTTGATGTTTACACTGGCAGTCTCGAGCAAAGCTTCCGGATCAAGGCGGACGCGTTCGACTACGCGGGTTTGGTCTGGCCGCTGTCGTTCAGAGCCGAAGTCAATTTCCAGGTCGCTGTCGGAGCAATCCACGGAATGGCGCCTGAAGCCGTGGTCGACGACGCCTTCGCAAAGCTTCGAGGGCTTCTCTCGCGCGCCTGGCCGGAACGAAGCCGAACGGAAGCCCGTGGAATCAGAAGATCGGGCCTATCGCTTCGCCCTGTCGCCCAGTCAAGCGTCATCAGCGATAATCGCGATCAATTTGACCGCTATTCGCGGTTGAGGTTTCTTTCCCTTTAGATGACTTTCCGTTTTTGCTTAGGCATGAAGACCAGGATACGAGCCGCGAGTAAGCTCAACTCAGTTGTCTCCGAGATGACTGATTGACGGATTACTTCCATAGAGCACAGTCAGTTCATTTTCTCCCGCGCAACGAAGCGAGGGCCATTCTCGCGGAACCAACCGCCACTTCTTACTGCCGGAGCGCTTGGCGGAGCTTTTGGATCGTGTACTTGACTGCCGCCTCATTGGCGGCCCCAGGGAGGTCACGCAAATAAGTTTCATAGGCCTCGATCGCTTTCTCATAATTCTTCTTCTTGATATACACCTGTCCCAGCACAAACTGGGCTCCGGCGATCTTCGGACCCTCGATTCGATACGCCTGCCGCAGGGCCGTTTCTGCTTCGTCAAGGCTCCCGCTCTCCGAGAGAGCGACGCCGAGATTGAATTGGGCCAGCGCGTTGTTTGGCTCGTCGTTGGTTGCCTCGCGCAATACCGCGGCGGCCCGATCGAATTTGGACTGTCGAATCAACACCGCCCCAAGCTTGTTCTTCAAATCCACAATGTCTACGCCGGGAACAACAACGTATCGTTTCAGTTCATCCTCGGCCTGAGCCCATAGCTTTTCCGCCATAAGCGCTTCTATGAGCGGTTTGTGGATGCCCGGCAGGTCGGGGTTGCGGCGCCGGAGTTTTGTCAGCACTTCCGCGGCCTCTTTATATCTGCTCTCACGGTTCAGGACTATGCCCAGATTGAGTTGGGGAAGGTATATCCTGTCGTTTATCTTGATGGCCTGCCGGAGCGAAGCTACGGCCTCGTCCAATTTGTTCAGCTTGATGTAAACGACCCCGAGATCGTTGTGGGCGTGGAAGTAATCAGGCTGAAGCGAAATGGCTAGCTTTAGCGGTGCGACGGCGTCCTTGTACTGTTTTTCGTGTAGGAGTTTCCGCGCGGCGTCGTAGAACTCCTTGGCCTTGGCCGAAACGTCTCGATCAACTTCGTTGGCGTCGACCGTGCCGGGCGAGGGTTTTGGCGCCGCCTTCGGGGGCTGCAAACTGATAATTATGTAATTACCCGAATGAGGAGGAATGAACGACACTCTCGTGGTGTCGTAATTCTCGCCGTCCCCATCGACCGTAACAGTGAACGGCGTGTTAATCTGCGGCAGCACGATTCGGCCGTTTGAATCGCTGTAGAATATTTCATTGCGGGCGCCGTTGTCGTAGGTCAGGGTAAGCCGCGTCGTGCGCGGCACGGGCGCTCCGTTAGGCAATAATATCTGGCCTCTCACGCCAGCCTGACTGGCCGCCGCGATGGGCAAGCATAGAAATATTAGTGCTGCGACTCCGCGTTTCATCGAGCCGGCCTCCTTGAATGAAAATGGGAGCGAGGGTTAAGCTCGCTCCCGTCCCATCAGACTGAACAATCCGCGCGCTAGAAGTTCACGCGGAGAACGAGTTGAATCAACCGCCCGCCCGGATCATTCGTTCCCGACTGATCGGTGAAGGCGACGTTAGTCTGTCCAAACGTGAGGCTGTTGACGCCTATACTGGTGAAGTCATTGGTCCCTAGAGCTCCAATGAAGAAATTGGTGTTGTTGAACGCATTGAGGAACTCCGCGCGGAATTCGACGTTGGTGCGTTCGGTTATTCGCGTCCGCTTACCTATGCTCAGGTCGGCTCTGAAGAACTTCGGTCCATGAAGGAAGATGTTATTTCCGAACTTTCCTGGCTCGGTTGGCGGAGCGATGTACCTGCCGGTCGGCGTTCCGGCCAACAGTCCGAATGCCCTGAGGGTGTTGTCCACGATGTCCTGTGGCAGCCAGTAGACGGTCCCTCGAACTGAGTCCGTGCCCTGCTTGCGAATACTGATCAAGCTCTGAAGCTCTTTCGTACTCATTCCAACAAGAACGACGCCCGCATCAACGTTGTTGACCGTGCCGCGTCCACTCGCAAGACTGAACACGCGGCCGCTCTGCAAACGTATGACGCCGTCCGTCGACCAGCCTTCCAATAACTTGCCGACGACGCCTCCCGGACCGCGGAAGTCCCATTTCTGGCCGGGGCCGAAAGGCAGCTCGTAGATATAGTTGACCTTGAAAGCCTGTGTGATGTCGAAATTCGACGGTGTCTTGTCCAACCCCAAGTTGCGTAGTGTGTGCGGCTGGCCGAAGAAGTTCGTAGCCAGGGACTTGCTGAAGGTGTAGTTGGCGTTCAAAAGCAAACCCTTCGACAGGCGCCGCCTCACTTCCAGTTGGAGCCCATTGTACATGCTGCTGTCCATGTTGGATTGCAGGTTCGATCCCGCGCCGTACACGCTTGGGTTGACGGTAAACAGGTTCGCGGGCAGCCCGGCGGCGATCCGGTTGGTCTGAAATACAAAATTGGCCGAGCTGTTGCCGAGCGTTGCCGCGAAAACGCCCGCTTGTCCGGTTGTGAGCAGATTCAAGAATGTTGTATTCGCGAAGAGGGTTGAAGTGGGCGACCCGAACGAAGCTGTAATGATTGGCAGGTTGACCTGGCCAGACAGCCCCTGGTTCCGGAAATTCGAACCCCTGCCAGCCGCAACACTGACAGCGAGGTTATTCTGGGCCGCTATGAACTCCGGCAAAAACCCGCTCTCGAAGATGTTCACTTCGTTAAGATTGACGGTCCGAATCAAGCCTATCGAGTGGTTGCCCACGTAGCGAGCCTCGAAAACGGTATTCCTGTCGATCTCGCGCTGAATCCCGAACGACCATGACTGCACGTAGGGAGTGTGCAGGTTCGGATCGAAATCGTTGGCCGAGATACCAGCTTGAGACGCCAGCGGGAATACATTGTCAGTGGGAGTTGGGAGGGGTGGCAGCCCATTTCGCAAGTTAATCGCGCCTGACTGGAAATCGATTCCGGCCCTCAGGCCGTTGAACTTGGTCAGGCCTGGATTGGAATTCCACACTCCAGTGAAGTCCGCGAAGCCTCCGGTGACATAGGAAATCGCGTACGAAGCGCGAATCACCGTCTGATCCCCTTCACCAAAGATATGCTTCAAGAGGGAGTTTCCAGAGTGCGGGCTCCACGCGAACCCAAGGCTCGGACCGACGTTGTTCATGTCGTTCTTGTAGGGCTTGGTGTCCTTCGTAACGGGCACGTAGGTAGTCACCGCTCCCGCCGTGGCCCCCGGGTTGAAGAGGTTGCCGGGACCGCTTATGCCGAATAGCCCGCCAAACGTCGGCCTTGTGTAGATTTCATTCAGATGAACAGGCGCGAGCTGTGGCTCCCAGCGCACCCCATAGTTAACCGTGAGGTTCGGGCGGAGCTTGTAGTAGTCTTGGAAGTAAAGCCCATAGCTCAGGGATTTGTTCCGTTCGACCGGTTGACCATCGAGCGAGTAGTGTTTCGTCTTCTCGTCGATCTTCGAGTTAAAGGTCACTCCGTTTACACGCCCAATAAGCAATCCGTAGATCGCCCTGGCGTTAGCAAGCGTCGTGGTGCTGGCGCCCGGGAAGTTAGCGGCCGAGAACAGAGCGTTCGCTGGATCGGCTGTGTCGATGCCAAAGCTCACGGTCTGCACCAATGCTCCCCCTGATGTCTGCACGAAGTTCGTTCCGCGGTTATAGTCGCCGCCGAAGTTGAAGTTGTGCTTGCCCTTGCTCCAGGACAGGTTGTCGGTGAACTGCTCGATCGGAGCGTTTCGGCGCTGGGTAGTGGTCCCGGAATATGGAGTGTTTCCGGCGGCCCCCGGGAAAGCCGGCGCTATCCCTCCAAACGGCGCAAACGAAGCCGCGCTCGTCTCGGGGAAAAAGACGACTGTTCCACCGGTCAATCCAAACCGTCCCTCATTGACTATTGTGGCGGAGAGCTGAGAACGAACCGCAAGTGATAGCGAGAAGCGGTTCGAGCCCTGGCTGCCGAATATCTGCGGGACCGGCGACGGGAACACGGGATCACGGTTGTTCAGAAAGTCAACCTTCGAGTTGAAGTCCTGGTAGTTGTAGATCGCCTCGATATGATTCTTGCTGTTCAGGTTGTAGTCGATACGGGTGGTCGGGAAGTGCCGGATCTGTCCACCGGTATTCGCGAAGGTAAAGAGCTGGAGATTCGGATCCGTGCTGTTATTGACCGCACCGACTGCCGTAGAAGCTCGAATTTGCGAGAGCACTGTTGCAATCGTGGGATCGACAGTTCCCAGAAATCCTTTTGAGGCGGCAAGCGAGAACAGGTTAACCCCATTGGCCGGTCCTCCCGCGTACCTGAAAATACCGCTCATTGCTTCAGGGCTGAGGATCGTGCGCGTGCGAACCTGTTGTTCGGGCAGCCTGTACTCATCCCAAGACGCGAAGAAGAAGGCGCGATCTTTCAGCCAAGGCGTGATCGGACCTCCCACTTTGAATCCGAGCTGGTTCAACATCACCTGAGCGCGCGGGGTGCCGGTCAGGTTGTTAAAATAGTAGTTGGAATTAAAGGCTCGCTGGCGGTTATACCACCACGCGCCGCCATGATACTCATTCGTACCGGCTTTGGTGACGAATCTGACGTGAACCGCGCCGCCGGCTGAAGCTTCGGCGCCTGGCGTTGCCGTGGACACCTGAACTTCTTCCACGGTGTCGATGCGCGGCCCGATAAACGCGAAAAATCCGTCAGTGCTTCTGAGCGTATTGTCCTGAACGTTGATTCCGTCGATACTGATATTCAGGGCGCCCTTTGGCAAACCATTTACCGAAGAGCTGCGAGAACGACCGGTGGTCGCCGTGCCTGGAAGCGACAAAATCTGATCCAGCGCGTTACGGGTCGCCATCGGAAGCTCTATAATTTGGCGGCCGGTGAGCACCGCGCCGACGCTGGTTGTCTCCCTTTGAAGAACCTCCGCGCCGCTGGTGACGGTAACCATCTCGCTCGCCGCCCCGACCTCGAGCAGTATCGAGACCGTTGCGGTTGTTCCTACATCAGTCTTGACGTTGGTGACTACGGTCTGCTTGAACCCCGCGGCCGTAACCGTAATGGTATAGGTTCCGACCGGCAGCGAGGCGATTACGAAGGTTCCATCCTCCCCAACCTTCGGCTTATAC
>JAHFUG010000078.1:0-3090 GCA_023265195.1 Blastocatellia bacterium
GATCTGATATAAGCTAAAATCCCAATGCTAGATGAGAATTGGACCAAGAGCGAAAAGGCCGTTGCGCACCGAGCCTACAACCAAGCGTACGAGCGGGAAACCAAAGCTCTCGCGGATGAAGTTCGCCGCCTGGCCAACGGGATTACCGAAGCCACTGAGATTTGGCGGCTCCACGATTTTCTAACTCGCCGCCGCAAGGACATAGATCTGAAATACGATTATCGCTACTCGGTATTATTGCTTGTTTTCACCAGACTCATTCGCGAGGGATGGATAAAAGAAACCGAACTCGCGGGCCTAAGCGAAGATAAGCTCTCCAGGATTAGATCTCTCTTAGAGATCCGATTTTAGCCATCTATGACGAAGTGACCGGGAATCAGCGGCATTAGCGCGCGATCTCGTCAAAATGAGCGCGTAGCAGGAGCTTATTCAATGAAGAATGATCTCGACGCCCTTCCAGTTGATCGAAAGACCGGCAGCCAATTCATTGAGTCGTTAGTTCGACCTCACATTCTCGATAAGGACCTGGAAGCGGCATATCGCCAAATGGCTCAAGAACAGAGGCGTGAAATAGAAGCGCTGGAATGGATTGAAGGCGCGCCAGCGACATATTACCGATGAAACAGAGGAGAAGTGTCGTGAGTCAACTTCGGACCGGGCGCAGGGGGGAAATACAAAAAACAAAAGGCCAGCCGTAGTCGCCGGGAATGACTTCTCAAACAAGTTCTTAAAATCGAGTACAGGTTGTACCGTTGACCAGCCGGATGGATGGAATTTATCCCGGCGAGGCTAATGCACGTTTTTAGCTACAAGATCCGGCCTCAGTCTCAGGAACACCGGTTCGCGCAGGTTGCCGTCCTTCGTCAAAGACGAGTATCTCACCTCGCACACCAGCTCGGGCTCGAGCCATGTTGTTTGCGAGTCGTCCAGAGGCTTTTCCTTGATCGGGCGATTCGCGGGCTTCAGTTTTTTCAAGATCGCGTGCACGTCGCGTAGCCCGCGTTGATCGAAACCTCCGCCTACTTTTCCAATGTATCTTAGGCGATCGTTTTCGTAACGGCCGAGTTGCAACGCTCCAAAGTAAGGACCCCGGTCCCCTTCCCCTTTCGTGTATCCCAGGACCACCCCTTCGGTGGTGCGATGAGACTTGATCTTCATCCAGTGGTCGCTGCGCCGGCCAGGCGTGTACTGGCTGTTTCGCTCCTTGGCCATGATTCCTTCGAGGCCCATTTGCGACGCCGCTTTGAACAGGAGCACGCCTTCGTTCACTACTTCACTAACTCGATACGCGCCGTTTTTTCGAACCGAATCCGCGAGCCACTCGCGCCGCCGCCATAACGGTTCGCTGGTGATCGGCCGGCCGTCGAGATAGATGCAGTCGAAGAGGTAGCAGACCGCCGGATGTTTCGCCGCCATTCGCGCGATCGCGCCTTCGCTCGATTGTTGCAGCCGGCGAACGGCGTATTCGAATATCGGTCTGCCGTTCTCGTCAAGACAGACGATCTCGCCGTCGAAGAGAGCCGACGTGGCTCGAAACGATTCAGCGGCTTTTTGCAGTTCCGGAAATTGTTTTGTCACCACGCGCTGGCTGCGGCTGCGTATCGTGATCTCGCCTTCGTCCAGCGAGATCATGGCTCGTATGCCGTCCCACTTCACTTCGAACAGGTAGTCCTCCGAATCAAATGGCTCGGCGCGAACCTGAGCCAGCATTGGCTCGATCGGATCTCTTAGCCAATCCACCTGAGCCGTGTCCACGCGCTCCATCAGCCAGTCCTTTTCCTTCGTGTGGATCATCCGGTATTCCGCGTTGAGCTCGCGGCTCTTGGTGCGAAAGTAGAATCCGTCTTTCTTCTCTTTAGTGATCTCGTACTTGCCTCGCGCGAAGATCCACATGTTGCCGGCGCCGTACTGGCCCTTCGGGATCACGCCTTCGAACTCGCGGTAGCTGAGCGGATGGTCCTCGGTGTTGACAGCCATGCGTTTAATTCCCGGACGCGGAGGAAGCCCTCGCGGGACGGCGTAGGACCTCAGCGCTCCGTTCGTTTCCAATCTCACGTCGTAATGCAACCGGGAAGCATGGTGGCGATGTATGACGAAAGAATCGCCCGGCCCGGCGTCCGGAGCCGGCGGGGGTTCGGGCGTTTTGTCGAAGCTTCGCTTACGCGCGTACTCCGTAAGAGACTCCGCCGGTTCGCCATTGCCCTTAGCGTTCTTTCGCTTTCGAACCGCGGCTTGCTTGCGCTCTGTGTGAAGCGCCACCGCGTACGCGCCCATCGTCTCCCAGGCGTCGCCGTCCTGAATGACTTTGTCGACCGTCGTGTTGATGTTGAACACCAATTGATCGGTCAACGGCAGGAGTTCTTCCCAATGGAGCGGCATCGAAACCGGCGCCCCCGGGTAGCCGCGGGCGCTGTATGGCGAGACGATGGTTTGATAGGTGCGATTGCGGTGAATATCGATGAATGTCTTGCCTTGCCGAAGATCCTTCTTGACGTGAAGGGTCGCGATGCTGCTGTGACTTTCGACAAACGGCTTCGCCACGGCGACGGCGGCTTCGTGAATCCGGTCGAAACTCCATTTGGCTTCGATAGGAGCGACGATATGAACTCCCTTTCCACCTGTAGTCTTGACGAAGGTATGATAGCCGTACGTTTCGATATGCGCCTTCAGCTCGAACGCTATCTCGACGACTTTTTTGAATGGCGTCTTGGGCGGGGGATCGATGTCGAACACGATGTAATCCGGCTTGTCCAGATGCGGTTGCCGCGAGTGCATTTGATGGCACTCGATGCACGCCAGATTCGCCAGCCAGACCAGTGTGGCCTCTTCGTTCGCTATCACGTAGTCGACTTTGTCTTCATCGCCAAGCGCTACGTGATCAATCCATGAGGGCGCCCAATCGGGACGATTCTTCTGAAAGAAAGACTCGCCATCGATGCCGTCCGGAAACCTGACGAGTGAGAGAGGCCGGCCTTTGACGTGCTTGACCAGAGTAGGAGCGATTCGCAAATAGTACTCGATAAGCTCGGCTTTTATGATGTTGTCCGATGGAAAGAGAACCTTCTGGAGATTAGAAAGCTCGATCTTTCG
>JAHFUG010000078.1:3190-21468 GCA_023265195.1 Blastocatellia bacterium
ACCGAAGAATCAAGAAAGCGGGTGATGTGGTCTCAACTCCGTAGGAGTGACCTGTCTGGCAACCAGCCCACCTCATTGAGATCGCGGCGCGTTCGCCCTCCTGACGGGGGCTACCTCACTTCAGTGAGGTGCTCGGAACCTTCTTGCGAGAGCGAACCGTTTCAACGGTTGTTCCCCAGCGGAGGCAGCCAAACTGTTAAAACAGTTCGGCGGCCATCGTCCCTCCAAGACACCTCACTGAAGTGAGGTGTTAATGAGACAGGACGCCAAGCACGCAACCATGCCGCACTCTTAATTGCATCCGTTTTCATCAGTCTCATGCGGCTGAACTTGACTTTGTTCCCGCCGGACTGGTCGCTCGTTCGTAAGCTGGGTGCGAACAATCCACGAACCGCGAGACTATGTGAAAGCCCCAAAACACTCCGCTCTGCCTCGTACGGCATTAGCCGCTTATGGAAAAAAGAACGACAACAAGTTGGTTCCTAAATGTAAAAGCCTATGAGCAAACGGCTCACCGCGTCGTCGAGGTCGAACGCATGCGCATGGACTAATCCAAAAGCTGACCGCTGGCTGATAGCTGACGGCTGAACGCTGATCGCGCTTTTTCGCAGATTGCGCGGTATAATCGGTCGCCCGAAGGGCCATTCTTTCGCAGCGCAGTCTGCGAGAGAGCCTAGTCGCTTATGCCGATCGTTACGAGAATTCTGTTCGCGTTTCCCCCGAGGACCACCGCGTGATCCGGCGTTCCGCACTCCGAACTCCGAACTCCGCACTCCGAACTCCGCACTCCGCACTCCGAACTCCGCACTCCGCACTCCGCACTCCGCACTCCGAACTCCGCACTCCGCACTCCGCACTCCGCACTCCGCACTCCGAACTCCGCACTCCGCACTCCGAACCCCGCACTCCGCACTCCGCACTCGGGATATCAAGGGCGGAGCCCTTGGCTGGTCAGTTTTCACCCGGTTCCTTCTTCGGCGAACCTCGGGCCGCAAGGCCGTTGAACCCGATCGCCAGGGGTTGACCACAGGCGGCCTAATCTTGAGTGTAGACTTTGCTCCCTTTTGGTCGCTATATTTAAGCCCATTCAAGTTGATGCGTATATGTATTGCGAGAGATGCAACGCTGAGTTTCAAGAAGGATTGCGCTATTGCAAGTGGTGCGGGCAGCACCTTGTGCGGCAGGGCCGGTCTACCAGCGAACTCCAGTTCTGCGAGAACTGTCAGGCGCCCCTACAGGCAGTCTGGGTTTTTTGCAAGACCTGCGGCGCCCGAGTAAACGCCGAGCCAAAACAGAGACTCAACTTAACTTGCTCTCAATGCGGCGCGATTAATAAGCCCGAGTCGAAGTTTTGTCTCGAGTGTGGAGCGCCGCTGGAGCAGTCACGCCCGGACGCGGGATCAGCCGGTTCAAAGACCCTGCCAGTCCACTGCCAGCAGTGCGGCGTAAAGCTGGAGCCCGGCGCTTCCTTTTGCAAGGCCTGCGGGGCCTCAATCTCAGGGCCGGTAACTACCACCGACGTGAAATCTCTCGATACATCCAGCTTGCTCTGCATTTCTTGCCATAGCCGCAGCCCGATGGGCTCCACCAGGTGTGTTGTCTGCGGAGCGTCCCTCATTGATTTCGTGCGCCCGGAAAGCGGGCGAGCAACAGTCAGAGATTTCGCCAGGCCTCCCGAGACCGTTAAAGATTTGTCCGGCGCGGCTGAACTAATAGATCCACAATCGCAGGCCGGCGATGAGACTTTGCCTGCAGGCGCTGAGACGAACGACGCTATGCATAAGGACGCTTCGGTCAAGTCCGGCGGCGAGAGCGTGGACCCGAAGCTCGACTCCAACACGACGCGCGTTCCCGAAGGACGGCCCTCACTTGGAGGGGCGCATGGTTTCGACACGAACGTATTGGCTTCGACGGAGGTTATAAGACAGACGTCGGCGATCGGCGGAAAGACCACCGGTCCCGTAGAGCAAGAAGCTGAACTCGAGTCCAGGCATGAGTTCGAACGCCTCTCTGATGTGAAGTCCGGACCGAGCGGCGTTCCCACCGGCGGAGCGGTCAAGCCTCGGCAGGAATCGACACTGGACCTCGTCTCGGTTTCCACGCCGGTACAACCGCCAAGCCCGATTGAGAGCGCGCCTCGTGAATTGAAGGAAAAGCCCGAGCAGAAAACGGTGGAGGCCGCCGCCCCCGCCGCGGTAGTGCGCCCGGCAGCCGGGAATTCCGTTGCATCCGGTTCGAAACGAATCGTCGTCGTTGGTCTGGTTGCGCTCATCGTGGTGTTGCTCGGCGCCGGCGGCTTCCTGGCTTGGAGACTTTATGAAAAGCATCGCAACGAATCGAAAGCGATATCGGTAACGCCAAACGGAGTCACCGAAACCACAACCAATGATAAGGAATCCGGCAGCGGTTCCGAAGCGAAGAGTCCGGACGTTGAAAACCCCGCGGGCATGGTGTTGGTTGCGGCCGGGACTTATCGAATCGGCCGCGATGATGGGGATCCTCTGGCGAGACCGGCGCACTCGGTTCAGTTGGAGGCCTTTTATATAGATAAGACGGAGGTCACTAACCGGGAGTACAAGCGGTTCGCGGACGCATCGGGCCACGGCGTCCCACCGGTTTGGAAGAGCGGGAGCTACCCGGCTGGAGAGGATGACTGGCCGGTTTGCAACGTGAGTTGGCAGGATGCATCGGACTACGCCGCGTGGGCCGGAAAGAGGCTGCCAACCGAAGCTGAGTGGGAAGCTGCCGCACGAGGACGCGACGGGCTCGTTTACCCCTGGGGCAACGAGTGGAAAGAGGGAGTCGCGAACATCGGAAAGAAATCAACGGACAACGGAATCGAAGAAGTAGGGCGGTACAAGGCGGGAGCAAGCCCCGTCGGCGCGCTGGACATGATTGGCAACGTGTGGGAGTGGACCGCGGATGGTTTCAAACTCTATCCTGACAGCAAAGAGCCGGCTCCGGCCGTCACCGATCCCGCCGCCTACAGAATAATACGAGGGGGAGCCTTTGACGGAAAACGGTTCAACGACGCCTCGTATCGAGGATACCTTCGGGCTGACAAGGGGTATGATAAAACCGGTTTCCGATGCGTAAAGAGCGCGGCCTCGCTGAAGTAGAATGCGAAGTGGGCAAGAGGCGATTCACGTTTGATTAAGAAAGCCGGGCCGTCTTTTGAACGCTGGCCGGATGCGCAACTGACTTAGAGCATGCGACTTCAAATAAAGACCGCGCTGTTGGGCGCGGCGGCGTCCGTGATTCCGGTGGCGATAAGCTCGCTCATTCTGTTGCCTCCTCTGTCAGCGGAATGGCGCGAGAACGCAGGCAGGCGCCGGCAAGAGAATCTTCGCGCCGCGGGCTCTATTCTGGAAAAGAGACTTGGCGATCTGAAGTCCGCTACCCAACTGTTGGCGGAAGAAGTCTCCTTCGCGGCTCTATCCGAAGGCGCCGGTGGATCCGGCGGCGCGCCGGCCCGAGTGCGCTTGCAAGATATACTCGCGCACGCGCGGGACGACTACGCCCTTGACTTCCTTTTGATCGCCGATCCAAAAGGCCGCGTGACCGCGCGAAGCAATGACACGCCTGGAGCTTCCGAGTATCTACTGCAGCCGGAGCGCGTGAACGCCCTGGCCGAGATTGCCATTGCAAACGGTTCGCGCCGGCAGGGAGCGGCGATAGCCGCCGCAGCCGTCGAGGCGGACGACTTCTTGAGGCGAATGTGGTTGGACAAGATCGCCGCCGTGAAAATGGCCGATGGCGGCGCTGTACGTGAAGCGTTAATGCTGGAGGCCGCCGCGCCGGTGTTTGTCTCGGGCCGCTTCGCCGGAATAGTGCTTGTCGGCCAGATGCTCAATAACTACCACGCGGGCCGCGCAAGCCAGCCCGGAGCCGCGGCCTTACAGACGCCGCTCATTGTCGAGATCAGGCAGACCCTGCGTCCTGGAGTGGACGACGACTGGGGCGCTCTTGTCGCTCTCCGCGAAACGGTCGTCACTTCGGGTTTGCGAAACGGTCCTGGCGGCGAGCCACTCTTGAAGGGAAGCAGACACGACTCCAATTCCTTCGAGGAAAGCTTCAAGGCTGAAGATCGCATCTACTCGGTGGCCTGGCAGCCGATAAAGTCCGCCCGCGGCGACAAGATTGGAGCGCTTGGGGTCTGCGGCCCGGCCGAGGAACTGATCGGACCGGCTCGGACGGCCAGGAATTCGCTGATGGCCATAGCGATAGGAGCATTTGCCGCGGGCGGCTTGCTCGGGCTTTTTTTTGGCGGCGCGATATCTTCCAGGATCAACAGGCTCATCGGGGCGGTCAATCGAATGGGACTGGGCGAACTAAGCGTTTCGATTACGGATCGGGCGCCAAGGAGCCGATCGAACAACGGACAAGCCGCTGGAAGTGACGCCCGCCTGGACGGGGCCGGTTTCGATGAATCCGGCAAGGCGATAGTCTCTTCGGAACACGATGAGATCGAACGGCTGGCCGAACAGCTTGACTTCATGCGCGAGAGTTTCAGGCAGGCTATCGAGCGCATTCGCAAACGGTGATCGCGGCGGCGGGCGTGTTCCCGAGAATGAAGGGGGGCGCGGCAAGGCGAAGGAGGACGCGGCCCGCACTGGCGCTCTGGAATCAGCGTGGCGGCGGCGCGCCAAAAGAGCCAAATTGGCTTGATCATCCCACCATTCTCCGTGTTAACATCTGCGACTCTCACGCGGAGAAGACGGAATACTTCAACGGAGGTTCTTATGAACACCAGACGGCTGAACTCGGCGGTTTCAGTTTTTCTTGTGGTGATCGTTGCATCGGTTCTTGCGTTAGCTCAGGCCGGCAAAGAGATGAAGGCGGGCGGCGAAATGAAGGCGAAGCCAAAGGCTGGTCACAAGGCCAGGCATTCGGCGGCAATGAAAGGCGTGCCATCTGGAGTTGGAAGTTGCCTGGATCATCTGATAAAGATGGCGGCCGCCGATCCCCTCATCCCATATGAAGGGCATTCAAGCGAAATCATCAACAACGGTCTGCTGTGGAACAATCCCGATTCGAAGTGCTCAGTTGGCGCGGATCAGCGTCTGCGAGATAAGGTCGGCGCGGTGGCTCTTGCTTGGAATCTGAAAGACGCCGCGAAAGTCCGTTCGCTCCTCGAAGAAGTGAAGGCGGCGGCGGGTTCGCTCATCACCGAAAAGCCAAAGACACGGAAACACAAGAGGGCTTCCACAAAGACTTCTACGGCCACCAAAACCGATAAGGCCGCGGCAAAGTAGTAGGGCAAACTTCTACCAAGGGGGCGATCTCAGGGTAACCCTGCTCGCCCCTTTGGCGCGCGTTATGCAACAAAGCTTACCTTGCAACATGGCGGGTGCTGCTTTGACCTTGCAAAAGCAGTCTTACCTGCTCAGGTGATAAGTAAATCCTCCCCAACCAGAATCAACGCGACTTTCTTTTGCGGATTCTCGTCACAATCAGTCACATCCTGATTGAATATTTAGTCATAGTGACCGATACCAGTTGCTCGAAAAACTCCAAGGTGATGGGTGTCACTCGACTGACTCACGTGTCGCTCCGCGCTAAATTCCATTTTTCCAGCCTTTAAGAAAATCAACATCTTGGCATTTCAATTGCTATAACCGTCACGGAATCCAACTTTCCGGTCTTATCTTTTTTGGTTGTACCTATTTGGTTTGAGCAAGTGCCGCTCGAGTTTAGTCAGGTAAGTTAAAAAAAGAAGAAAGAGAATGGCGCACCTGATGCAAGCCTCACTTTGAGCGCAGTGGCAAAGAACGGAGCAAGCTAGAGGTGTCGACCCCTACACGCGGAGCAGACCATGAGAACAAAAAGGGCTCTTTTGCTTTTCGCAGTAACCGCCGGAGCACTTCTGGCGGCCACTACCGCTTTCACCGGTAAGAGCATTGCGGTTTCAAGGGAGGCGGAGCAGTGGCAGGTCAAAGTCTCTCCAGATCTGGTTGACCAAATCGAGACCGCTAAGGCGGAGTCCCTCGCCATAAAGTCCGGCGATGCAGTGGGCGTTGAGCCGGCGGAAAACATGATGGACGTCATTATCCAGACCGTCGATGGCGTGAGCAAGGAACAGAAGGACGCGGTTCGACGGCTGGGCGGAAAAGTGAAGCGCGTGGCGGGCGTGATCAACGGCTTTTCAGCGCGCCTTCCGATCGGCGCGATAGAGGAGTTGAGCAATCGCGACGATCTGACGTTCGTATCGCCTGATAGGCCTATTCAACTAATGGGGCATCTGGAGACCACGACCGGCGCGGCGCAAATAAGATCATTGATATCCGGGACCACCCTCAACGGCAATGGCGTTGGAATCGCCATTCTTGACTCGGGCATGGACGACACTCACCACTCACTGACGTACGGCGGCGTAACGCGAATCAGCGTTCAGGTGAGGGCAAGCACATTCCGGGATGCGTCGGATTTCGCTGGACACGGCACATTCGTTGCAACGGTCGCGGCGGGAACGAATCACATTGGACCCAACCTGTATACGGGAATCGCTCCCGGCGCAAAGATACTCGACGTCAAGATACTCGACCGGGACGGCAAGGGATACACGTCGGACATAATAGCGGGCGTGAATTGGTGTGTGACTTATCGAACGACATATAACATCAAGGTCATCAATTTGAGCCTTGGCGCCCCCGCTATTGATTCATACAAAAACGATCCGCTCTGCAAAGCGGTGCGCGCGGCTGCCGACGCCGGCATAGTCGTGGTGGTGGCGGCGGGGAATGATGGAAAGGACGGCAACGGAAAGAAGCGTTACGGCACGGTGCACTCGCCGGGCATCGAGCCGTCCGCCATAACCGTGGGAGCCGCGAACACCTTCGGCACCGACGCTCGATCCGACGACGTCGTGGCTACCTACAGCTCCAGAGGGCCGACGCGGGGTTCGTACAAGAACTCATCGGGCCAGCGCGTCTATGACAATCTGATAAAGCCCGACCTGGTCGCGCCTGGAAACAAGATTATCTCGGCTCAGGCATATGACTGCGACCTCGCGCACTATCATCCGGAGTTGGACGCTAACACGTATGAGACGAACTCATACCACTACGTGATGTACATGAGCGGGACGTCAGTGGCCGCCCCGGCCGTCAGCGGGGCCGCGGCGCTGTTGCTGCAAGCCAATCCATCGCTCACTCCGAACCTGGTGAAGGCTATTTTGATGTATACCGCGCAGCCGTTGAATGGCTTCAACACGCTCGAGCAAGGAGCGGGATTGTTGAACATAGACGGAGCGGTGAGGATTGCGAGGGCGATCAAGAACCCCATGACCAGTCTGTCGAACGGGCAGGCCATGCTGGCTACTTCAATGCCCGGGCAACAGTCGACGATCGCCGGCAACACGTTCTTGTGGGGACAGGGCGTCATCACCGACTACTCGTTCTTATACGGCAGCAACTTGATGAGCTACTATCAGGGAATGTACGCCAGAGGAGTCCTGCTTTCCGATGGTACGAAGTATACGTCCGGAGTGTTGTCCAAAGACCTGAATTATGTCAGTTCGGGCGTCCTGTTGAGTGACGGAGTATTGTTGTCGGACGGCACTCTGCTTTCTTGCGGAACGCTTGTCTATAATGGAACCGGCGTGCTGCTGGCCGATGGAGTGCTCTTGTCCGACGGAGTGCTTTTGGCGGACAGCAAGGTGACGTCGGACGGCGTGCTGCTCAGCGAAGGAGACATAACCGCCGATTCCATCGGGTACATCGTCGCCGGCGACGCCGGGGGCAGCATGAGCCCCAAGCCGGATAATACCTATCCCTGATTTTAGCCAGCCTCAATGGAATGCGCACGCAGCCAGTTAACAAGTGAATCATCAGGCGGAATCGCGCGGAATGATCATACAAAGCGACAAAACTAATAGGACGACTGGCTCGCTGGATCCGGCGCGGCGCCCCCGGCTCTATCCGCTTCCTCGGGTAGAGTTCCCGGCCGTCTTGCTGAGTGAGGAGCGCCGCGAGGAAGCCCTCTCGTTTCTGCTGGAGCGGCCTCTTCACACGTTCGGTATGACCGGTCTGATTCGGGACAACGGCCTTGTCAGCCCGCGGAACCGTGGAACCTTTTATGGTTATTACGACCAACGCGGAAAGCTGGAAGGCGTCGCATTGATCGGTCACTCGACGCTTTTCGAAGCCCGAACACAGCGGTCTCTTGAGGCGTTCGCTCGCGCCGCTCAAACGGGGCCGGACATCTTCATGCTGCTGGGTGAGCGAACGCAGGTTGAGTTGTTCTGGAGCGCCTATTCACAACTGAGCCGCACGCCAAGCGTATTCTGTAGCGAACTCTTGTTGGAAAAGCGCTGGCCCGTGGAGGCGCTTGAAACCGTGGAGGGCCTCAGACCGGCTACGTTGGACGACCTCGGTTATGTCGCGCCGGTTCACGCCGCACTGGCGACGGAAGAGAGCGGGGTTAATCCTCTCGAATCGGACGCCGAAGGTTTCCTCCAGCGTTGCGCGCGGCGAATCGAGCGCGGCAGAACGTGGGTCTGGATCGAAAACGGCGAGTTAATCTTCAAAGCGGACGTGGTTTCGGACACTCCCGGCGTAATTTACTTGGAAGGCGTTTGGGTGTCGCCTCATCATCGAGGAAGGCATTGCGGGTTGCGCAGCCTCTCTCAGCTTTGCGCGAACCTGCTGCGCCGCACCAAGTCGGTATGTCTCCTGGTCAACGAGCGGAACGTTTCGGCTCGGCGCTTCTACGAGCGAGCCGGCTTCAAGTTCATCGCTACCTACGATAGCGTCTTCCTGCATTCAGCCAGATCATCCGAAGATTCAATGTGAAACCCGCGTTCCTCGGGAATCGGCGCCCTGCTCACTACTCGTAGACTATCCGCGTCGTCAGCAGTCTCTTCTTGGGGATGATCTGCTTCGCCAGGCTCGGTGACGACCAGGCGAGCGCCGCTACTCCGTGCGGGGCCTGATTGTAATACTCCATCTTTATTTCATACGCCTGCCCCGCGGCCATCGGCACGATGGCGCTGTTTTCGGTCTGGCCATGAGTACTCCAATTGTCGATTAACAGAACGCCGTTTATCCAAAGCCTGACCCCGCCCGTGGTCGTCGTATAAAGAGTGTATGGTTCCGAATACCGGGGAACGACTTTGCCCGACCACCGAACGGAATAAGAGAGGGAATCGATGGATTCGCTGGGAGGGCCGTCCCATTCGAAGCTGATCCCCTTATCGACCCTGGTAATCCTGGAATCGTCCAGTTGAATCCCGCTGTGATATTCCCCGGTCAGTCCGGCGGCCGCGATTACGCTCGATGGCGCTGGGATTATCTTAATAGCCGCCGTCGCGTTCGAGTCGGGCGAAACCGAGAACCTGAACCGCTTCGTGGAGCGATCGTAGGTTAAAACTCCTACCGATCCCTTTGAAGCGGCAACCGAGGGCGCGGCGGGCGCGTAGCCGTGAAGAGTAACTGAGTCTTCATTCTTGGCGAAACTTACAGCCGCCTGAACGGTCCCGTCGTCAATCAGGCTGTTGATGCGCTTTTTGCCCAGCGAGACGAACTTGCCCTCGTCGCCCAGCATCGCGATTCCGGACGGGCCTATCGGCGCCGCTATGTAGTAAGCTTCGCTGGCGGTCATGACGTCTTTGAATGCGTTGTGCTGATCGACCACCCGGCCGGTCTTATTGAAGTAGTTATACACATACGTCTTTCCATTCAAGCCGAACGACCAGGGTTCAAAGCTGATTGAAGGGCCGGCCCCTCGGTCGTAGACAAACACGTAAGCCGGCTTTAGCTCGCCGTGATCCGTGTACGTGTAAGCCACCATCTGAGAAGCCGCGCCCCTGGCTTCCCGCAGAAACGTTTGATCCGACGGGACGATAGGAGCATCCGGCTTTACGATGACGCCGTCTTTTCTCACGGCCTTGAACAAGTTGTCTTTGTCCGTCGTTCCAATGCGATCCCCAACCCCGACCATCCCTCCCGAAAGGTTCGCCAACAGGAGATTCGTCGTCTCATAGCTCATGAACACGTCCGTCCAGGGCCACACTCCGAGCGCGGACGCCAGCCTCGAGGCGTACAAAAACGCATCCCATCGGCCTCGGGTAAACCTGTCGCCGCTCGTCCTGATGGTCGTGAGGTTGCCGTACTTCGAGCTTTGAAGAAAGTGGCGAGGCGTCGCCATGCAGTACTGCATCGTGAGGTTCTTGTCTCGGCAGGCCCGGGCCATTTGACCGAGAAATGCGTCCTGGTCCTCGGCCACGGCCGTTGCGTCGTACTCGAGCCAGTCCTGCTCGTAGCTAATCACCCCCGCATCCTTTATGTATCCGATGGCGTTGTCCCAGTACCGCGGATCTATCGAAACATTATTGGACATCCGGTACTCCTGGCGGTACGGACTATTCTGATCTATCCATCGGGCGTGAGTGATGAGCGGAAGCCCGAGGCGCTGCTGAAATGACTTCAGTCCATCGGGAAAAACATCCGGATGCGCCAGATACCTGTATATACCGTCTCCACGGGTCCAATGACCATCCCGCCCCTTGGGATACCACCAACTGTCCAGTTGCATGTAGCCTAGCGGAATGTTCTCGCGCCGAAAGTAATCCCTCACCGCCAGGAGCGTGCCCTGATAGCCGAGAGTCAGGTCATAGTCGTAATAATAAGTGGCTCCGTTGTCGGTCCAATAACCGAGATAAGTAAGGCCGGCGTCCGCATCGTTCCCAGGCCGCGATTTGCCTTGGCCCTCCGTAATCGTCCGGCCCCAGGTGTTGAACGCCTTGTTGAGCCCATTCTCGATCACCAGCAGAGTCTGGTGAGTGAAGCCGCGCGCCAGTGAATAAACGGATCGATCGATCCCCGAAGTCAGCTCGCCGCGGAAACCGGTCGACAGACTCGCCACCATGAAATTCGCGGCAGGCGAGAGAATGAACGTGGCGCCTCCGCCGTCGAAGAATATCCACGGGCTGGCCGGACTCATTTGGAAAAAGCTGTACTGTGCGAACTGGCCGTCATAGGTAACGTGGAGCGGAGTCTGTGGGAATCGGCTGAGAGCCGGAAAGGACGAGTCGTTAAGGCCGCCCTCGGGATATTTGAGCGTAAACAAGATCGCGCGCTTCTCGCGATAGAGCCTGATGCCGGCTTGCTTCGGCGCCGCGTCAAAATAGCTGAAACTGATTTCGTCGTAGGCGCCCGAGCCGTCCCGCCCGTTAGAGGCCGATAGATTCGACAGCGGTTTGCCGATCTCCCCGCCAAATGTCCAGGCGGGATTTTCACAGACAATAGTATAGGCGCCGTCCGTTTCGACAGAGACCTTTGCGCCGACGCTGTTCTGAATCGAGATTGGAGACGCGTTCGCCATGTTGCCGGAACCTACGAACAACAAACCGGCGATTATCCAAAAAGCGGAGCGCAGAGATAAACCCTGCCGACCGGCCGAGATGAGGGTCATATTGGGGGCGTCCTCGAAGTTTTTGTTCAGGCCTACGCGCAGTCCGGCGAACAGCAAGAGCCGCCGAACCTGACTAATACGGAACCGCGAACTGGAATTTCAACCAACTCGGAAACGGCTGCCCGGCGCTTCCGAACGTGCGACGTCTAGCTAAGCTTAGGAAGTGTGGAGCTAGAGCGTCTCGAACCAAACGGAACCTGACGAAAGAATATGATTGCTTTGCGCAACACCCTGAAATAATAAACGCGAATTATTTCCCCGCACTCTACCGATGAATCGATCGAATGTCAACGCCCTGTTTAGGCCATCGGATTTCTTCCTACATTGAACAAATGTCATAGGAAGGCTGCTTCTACGCCTGTTCTCGTGTCGGCGCTCGTGCATATGTCGCGGCTTGTTTGGCGCTCATCGCGCACTTCAGTTATCCTGGCCAGCCCGCTAGTTTCTCCCGTGCTTTCCTCGTATCAATATTGCGGACGCGAACCGTCTTGGTTTTAGACGACAGACCGGACTTGATCTCAACCGCGCTCCTTGCGACGCCAAACAGCTCGGCGAGAAACCGCACGCATTCTTTGTTGGCCTTGCCCTCAACCGGTGGAGCCGCGATGCGCAATTTGATGGCCCCCTCCCTCTCTCCGGCAAGTTCCGTGGTCCGTGCTCCAGGCTGCGCCCATAATCGAAATGTCACTGCTCCATCGCGCTCTGTAACTTGAATCATTCGCGTCCCCGAATTACTGCAAAGAGTCGGTTAGCACCCTCGTTGCGAACTGCACGATCAGCAGAGCCACAAACGGCGAAAAGTCGAACATTCCCGCCACAAAGATCTTCCGCAACGGTCTCAGCAAGGGCTCCGTGATTTTGAATGCGAACAACAACAGGCTGCTCCTGTAGCCGGCCATGAAGTAGGGTAAGAAGACCCTCAAGAGAATGGCGGCGAGGTAGAATAGGCCCGCCAGACCGATGAGTATTCTCGCGATGAACTTAACCGTCACCACGCCGCGCACAGCAGTGTAGATCGCATCCTGAGTTATGTTGGCGAGCTGTAGAAGCAGGCTGGACGAGAACGACCCGATCACTATTATCATCGCTCCGGCTACAAGCGGCAGCAGATCGAATCGAAAGTGACGCCCGCCAAATTGTTGCCTGATGGGAAG
Organism: Blastocatellia bacterium; assembly: GCA_023265195.1. GTDB lineage: Bacteria > Acidobacteriota > Blastocatellia > UBA7656 > UBA7656 > QHVH01. The sequence continues at coordinate 15,757 of JAHFUG010000078.1, forward strand.
CACCATTGGCTCGGTCACTCTGCGAAGATTATACGCAAGCCAGCTAAACGGATTTGCGCTGACCCAGGCGACGATCACTCTCAAGAAGAACAGTCCCGCGAATATCAATGATATCGCGAAAACGGCCTGACCCAGCAAACGTAGTGCGTAAGGTATTATGTCCAACCCGAGGTCACCTCACTTCCGGTAGCGTAGTCAAACTGCATCTCCCGCCGATCGGGAGCCGAAGATCGCCGTGCCCACTCTCACCATCGTCGCGCCTTCTTCGATGGCGATCTCGAAGTCATTGCTCATTCCCATTGAGAGATCGCTCAGCTTCGCGCTTTCCGGCCTGTCGAGATTAATTTCGTCAAGTATGCGGCGAAGGCTCCGAAAGTACGGCCGGGCGTCTTCAGGTGAGTCAAAGAAAGGGGGAAGGGTCATCAGACCTCGAAATCGTAGATTCTTACAACGATCAAGCGCCGCTACTATCTGAGGAACCTCCGCCTCTAATGCCCCGGATTTCGCCGCCTCGCCCCCTAGATCCACCTGCACGAGTACTGACGGATTGCGAGAACCTTCGGCAGCCAGCCTGTCCAGTTTTTCCGCCAGGGCGACGCTATCAACGGTATGAATCACGTCGAATGTTGTCACCGCAAGTTTGGCTTTGTTGGATTGAAGGTGTCCGATGAGGTGCCACTTAATCGAGCCGTGTATCAAGAAAGCTTTGGCAGCGGCCTCTTGGACCCGATTCTCACCGAGGTCGAGCGCGCCGGCGTCCACCGCTTGTTGTACGATTGCGGGTTCGAAGGTCTTGGAAACGGTTATCAGAGTGATGTCGGAGGGATCTCTTCCCGCCCGTTCGGCAGCGCTTGCGATGCGTTCACGAACGCGCGCGAGCCGCTCTCTCAGATCAACAATCATTCGGCGACATCTTAGCAGAGGCGCTCGGCGTTGCGGAACCCCATTCGCTCTCGCTGCTCTCTCTGGGCGCCTAACCGTAGTGGGGGCATTATGGTTATCAGCCGGAATCGTATCGGGCTTGAGCGCCGCGTTCTCATTGACACCTCGATTCATCGAGGTCTGGAGTTTGGGCCATTCCGTTCCCGCCCCCTCTGTTAGGAGGGCCATATTTATAGCAGCGAATCGGCCGCGGCATCCGCCCTCCGTTAGGAGGGCAATGTTTATAGCAAGGATCGGCCGCAACGTCCGCCCTCCGTAGGAGCGCAATGTTTATAGCAATGATCGGCCGCAACGTCCGCCCTCCGTTAGGAGGGCCATGTTTATAGCAAGGATCGGCCGCAACGTCCGCCCTCCGCTAGGAGGGCCATGTTTATAGCAAGGATCGGCCGCAACGTCCGCCCTCCGTAGGAGCCCAATGTTTATAGCAATGATCGGCCGCAACGTCCGCCCTCCGTTAGGAGGGCCATGTTTATAGCAGCGATCGGCCGCGGCATCCGCCCCCTCCGTTAGGAGGGCAATGTTTATAGCAGCGATCGGCCGCGCTCGCCCGTCTTCCCAGGGTAGCCGAGTACGGCAACCCTGGGCTGAGCGACGCAACCCCTTCGGGAGGAACCGGCCAAACTTCAGCGCAGGTTGGATATGAACGCCCCGCTAACGTCTACGTTCCGCCGGCAATGCTTCGCGCGGACGGCCTGGCCCGAGTCAGTTCCGGCAGAGTCTTCGCGCGCAGGAACTCGATCAGCACCGGCTCAGTCGTCCCTCTGAATGGAGGTTCGACCGGACACCAGTCGTAGCCTCTTTCAAGAACGGCCATCATCGCCCGCTGCGCCGCGTACCTTCCTTCCTCGCCTTCGCGCAAGGCTCCCGCGACCAGGCTCATCAGCCTATTTATATGTCCGTCGCCGCCTTCTTGAATGAGGTAGTGGGCCGCGGCTTGCCACTCCTCCGTTTCTAACTCGGTATCCCTCAAGAGGTCCTCGATTATGAGGACGAACGGAAGCAGTACGTTAAGCACGCGGGCGTCATTTAGATCCCAGATGATTCTCTCGACGTCGCTCTGCGAAAGAAGCGGCTCGACGGCCGCACGCTTGCGCTTGCCGCCGGTGGAAATGCGTTTTTCCTTTTTCATTTGATTTCTCCTTTCCTCACACGCAAGAACAATAGGTTAAAACTGACGTCACCGGTCTAGTGAAGCCGTTGAGGCGAATGTGCGGCCGCCCGCGGGCGGAACCACTCGACTTACAATTCGCTCAGCTCCGTCAGCGTTGTCTTGTCCAGTATCGTTATCTTTCTATTATGCGACTTGATGAGTCCCAGCGATTCCAACTCACGCAAGACCGTATTCATAGTCTCGCGGTAGATGCCAATCTCATCGGCCAGAGTCTCTTGCGTTAATCCTTCGATCGAGAGGCCCGCGCCGGCGTGGCGTAAGAGCAAAGCCGCTACGTTGGAATCGTGCGTTTGAAACTGAGACCGGAAGTAATCCCGCTCGGCCGCCATCAGTTTTGGGCCCATCATCAGGACTATTCCAACCGGATCCGATTTGATCCATTCTCTTGCGGCGGCGAAGCTCATCGCCGCAACGGTGACGTTCGAGGGTCCGGCGACCGCCTCGGTCACGAGCATGGTCTGACCCAATAGCGGCATCTCGCCGAACACGCCTCCCGTTCTCATCCATTTCACGGGATACTTATGGCGCGAGTGCCGGATCAGGACCGAACCGCTCTTTATCCAGTACAGCGCGTCGTTGCAGGGAATCAGTTGACCGGCTTGAAACACCCGTCTTGGCAGCCGGTCGGTTATTCGGGCATGCGAGAACTGTGTGAGAGTGAGGCTGCCCACGCGTGCGGCCAACTGAGCGGCGGCAAGAGCTTTTCCTTTTTCGGTGAGAGAGTGTTTTCTCTGAAGCTTCGCCAGTTTCGGGTGAGTTGAGAGTTGTACAGGCTCGTGTGAAAACGGCTGTATCACGGGCGTTGCCATAGGCTCGAGAGAGTGATCGCCGCCCGTGGTTTTCGGGTTGTGTCGTTTATTTTCGTACCGTATCATAGTCACCTCTTCGGCGCAGCGGAGTGGTTCGGCAGACAAATATCCTGACGCCGCGCGCTCCGTTTATGCACGAATGACGGCCACCACGAATGGCGTGGCCATTCGCGGAATTAACTGCTCTTTGAAGGATTAGTTCAGATCAGATGACTATTGGCTGGTGGGGCGCGCGGACCCGGCCCGATCATGGGCCAGTCGGATATTTTGAAGAGAGCCGCTTCGGAAGCGGGCTTGATAATATCAACGGCCGCCGCCGCGAGTGGCTTGGCCGTAAGGGCCGATATGCCGAACAGCCATCGCAACACACGCGCGTTGACGCGTAGCGATTTCCTCTTGCGCCGCGGTTGCTTTGACGGCGCGGAGTCGGCTGGTCTACTGACGGCGACTACCGATGGCGTAGCGGCTGTGCGTTTGGCTTCAAGCTCTCGTTGCGTTTCGGCCCAGCCGGGTTGCGCCGGTGCGAACGGAGAAGCCAACGCAATGCTCAGAGCGCCGTGTGCTTCATGGAGACGGCCAACCTCGCCAAATTCAACGGCAAGGCTGTTGAGGAAGTTGTAGTAGACGCCCGGATAGTGCTTCGAGAGCGAGCCCACGAGAGGAAAAAGGCATTCAAGGTCCGCAAGCGCTCGCTTGTGATCTCCGTTAACGCTGCGCGTGATCGCGAGGCCCCATTGGGACTGAATCAAAGCTAGCGGGTCGTAACCCGCGGCGGCCTTGCTCGCTGCAACAAAGATCGGCGCGGCGGTGTCAATATCGCTGCGATCAATGTAACTCATACCCAGCGATTGTAAGGCGCGCCCTTTGAACTCGTTCGGTACTGCGTCCACAGCTTGCTCGATGATTCGTTGACCATCATCGACTCTACCTTGATGCGTCAAGCAGAGGCCACGATAGAGTTGACCCACGGTCCTCAACTCTTTTGGGATTGGCAGAGCCAACATCAACTCGCTGATCTGTTCGAGTTGATCGATCCGGCGTGAAATATCGGCTTGGCGAGCGAGCGACGCGAGACTGCTGCCGAGATAAGTAAGGCCTTCGGATGAGTACGCGCCACGCAAGACCGCGTTGTGGAAAATTCTGTGATAGTAACCATTCAGCCCAGAGGAATCCTGCGCGCGAACAATATTGCCGCCAAAGGAGGACGCTATGAAGCGCTTATTTATTTTTAGTTCTCTGGTCATTACCGTCGTTCTTCCACTGATGACCTCATCAACGCACCACAAAACAACTCAGATCGCTCCCTTCGCTACGGTGGCTTTCGCGGGTCACGTGTGTCCAAGCGGTCGTGCCGAGTGCCCCTGCGACGTAGGCCCGGATGGCGTGTGTCCTTGCTGCGGAGCCGTTCTCGAAACTTGCACCGTTCAGCCAACAGCCAGGCACGCCAGTCATTCCGCAAATCGGATTGCCGCGAAGCCTGCTAGCCCAAGTTCGCTCGGCATAACCCTGCGCACGCTCTTCGCTTCTCTGGCGCTGCTGGCGTCGAGCGGCCTTTGACTCGTCGCGCCGCGACCTGCCGATAATATTGCCGCCAAAGGAGGACGCTATGAAGCGCTTGTTTATTTTTAGTTCTCTGGTCATTACCGTCGTTCTGCCAATGATGACCTCATCAACGCACCACAAAAGGGCTTATACCGATCCATTGGGTACACTGGCTTTCGCGGGACACATGATGCCTAACGGCCTCTCCGAGTGCTCGTGCGAACTCAACGCCGACGGAATTTGCCCATGCTGCGGAGCGACTCTCTGCAATATCGTTCAAGCTACAGATAAACACGCGAGGCATTCCGGAAATCAAGTGACCAGGCCGAGCGTCGGCCCAAGTTCGCTCGGCATGAGCGCGCGGACGCTGCTGTCTCTGGCCGCATTCCTGTCGTGGCTCGGAATCTGAATCTTCACAACGCGGCGCGAGGATACGGTCGCCGCCACCGGCGGAAGACAAAAAGAGGATTTTCGCTTTTCCGGTCATTATTGCCGCTCCAATCATGACCTCGCCACCAAAGTAAAGAAAGAAATCAAGTTCGTTCGCAAGCGTGGCTTTCGCCGGGCAACTCAATCCCGAACCGACTGCGTCCAGCCGCCGGGGCCAAGACCGCGATGTCTTTGCCCTCGCCGCCAAGTAAATCTGATAAGTTGTAGCATTCAAGCTCGAGACTTCGCGAATCACGTTGCTGCCTCGCCTTCGACATCAAGCTCGCTTCGCCTGACCGAACATACTCTGACGTTTGTCGCGTTACTCGCGTGGAGCAGGAGCGTAGATATCCACGACGGAGTTGACCGAATGTCATTGCCAGCGTCGGGCTGGCTTTCTTTCAGGCCGCGACTCCTCAGCGCGGCCTCCTGCGTGTTGTCAAAACTCGCGATGTGAACCTGCGTTACGCCAGTGACACCACCACCCTTTTATAACCGACTGACGGGCGCGGCGACGATTGTACCAAAGAACTCCGCCAACAGTAACCAGAATCTCTGTATTTTTCGACCAATGAGAGTAGTTTCTCTTACGTCGTCGAATTCGCTGTTTTGTTTGCACTCGAGATCGCTTTTTTAGATGTCTCGGCATCGTGACGATTGCCGTGTAATTCGAATTGATCTCGATATCGCGAGTCGGCCGATTCAGATTGACGAGCCTATTCCGGCTTGACACTTCTCGCGCGCAGGAAGAGGTTCGGAGTTCGGAGTTCGGAGTTCGGAGTTCGGAGTTCGGAGTTCGGAGTTCGGAGTTCGGAGTTC
>JAHFUG010000079.1 GCA_023265195.1 Blastocatellia bacterium
GGAGGGCGAATGCTACTGCCGATTCCTGCTATAAACATTGCCCTCCTAACGGAGGGCGGGGCAGGCCCTCCTAACGGAGGGCGAATGCTACTGCCGATCCTTGCTATAAACATTGCCCTCCTAACGGAGGGCGGGGCAGGCCCTCCTAACGGAGGGCGAATGCTAATGCCGATTCCTGCTATAAACATTGCCCTCCTAACGGAGGGCGTCCCCCAACTGCGTTGGGGGTATTTGCGCCGCTGTGGCCTCGTCTCCAGCCAGTTGTAATGTCCCATCAGCAACTACACAACTTTAAGACACCACCTTTTTTTTCGCCTATGATTTCATTCACCTTTCTGATACTGTTAGAGCCGTTTCTTAACTGACGATCCTCTGCTAACCAGGGACCAACTACACTCCGTTAAAAAATTCAATAGTGCACCGAGCTTCGTTGACTCTCTGCGCCAGTGTTAGGTCGCACCCTGCCCCTTTTCCTCTCCAAATGAAGTTACAAGTTTGTGTAGCCCGCGTGCGAAGAGCGGCTATTCACGATTTGAGAATGCGGCAAGCTAAACAATAGATCGCCGCCGCTTCGCTTGAAGGGAGGAGCCTATGGAAGCGGTGGCCCGAACGGCAGAGGCCATCCCCAACGCCGGGAACAGCATTGCGTGTTTGGTCTTTCGGGTGCGCACACGACTGTGCGCCTTGCCTCTTGGAAATGTGGTTGAGACGATGCGGCCTCCGCCGATCGAGGCGCTCCCACGGACGCCGCCGTTCGCGCCGGGGTTGACCACTATTCGCGGCATGCAGATTCCCGTGGTCGATGCGCGGCGCTTGCTTAGCGCGAATGACAACTCGGATGAAATCGAACCCGGCCGGCTGATTTCCGTTAGATTGGGGCAACGTCTGGTTGGGCTTCTGGTCGACAGCGTAATCGGAATCCGAAGCATTCAGGAATGCTCGCTTCGAACTCTGCCTCCGCTCCTCCAGGACGCCGCCAACGACGTCATATCGACCATCGGCTCGCTAGACGCGGAGTTGCTGCTGATCTTGAACGGCGCTCGTCTTACGCCAGACGACGTGTTCGCCCGAATCGAGGAGACTCGCTTATGACTTCGACCGTGAGCCCGGCCAACGTGGAGTCGTTCAGGAGCCTCATAGCCCGGCGGCTCGGGCTGCAGTTTGACGACGGAAAGACCGGTTTTCTGGGCGACGTTCTTCGCCGAAGAGTGGAAGCGACGGGCCATCCGAGCGAGGTCTATATTGGCCGCCTTGAAAACGCGCCGGCCGGCGGCGAACTCGGCGCGATCGCGCAAGAGCTGACCGTGCCCGAGACGTACTTCTTTCGCAACGCCGGCCAGTTCCGCGCGTTTTGCGAGATTGCGTTGCCGGACCGGCTACAGGCTCGATCATCTCGTCGGCGTTTGCGAATCCTCTCCGCCGGATGCGCTTCAGGGGAGGAGCCCTACACTATAGCCATGCTGGTCCGCGACGCCATTCCGGCCATTTCCCGGGACGTCGATATTCGGGGGGTCGACGTCAACCCGGCCGCGCTCAAGAAAGCGGTGACGGGGCGATTCTCGAGTTGGGCGCTCAGGGAGACTACGCCGGAGATGCAATCCAAGTGGTTTCGGCAAGAAGGCCGCGACGCCGTCCTGGAAGAAACACTCAAGAGATCGGTTGGATTCGAGAAACGCAATCTCGCCGATGACGCCGACGTCGAGTTCTGGGAGCCAGGCTCATACGACATCATTTTCTGCCGCAACGTAATAATGTACTTCACGCCGGAAAGCGCAGCCGGTTTGATCGCGCGCATCGAGCGAGCCCTCGCCCCGGGGGGATACTTGTTCCTTGGTCACGCCGAGACCCTGCGTGGCCTCTCGCATAGCTTCCACTTGCGGCATACGCATGAGACCTTTTATTACCAGCTCAAGTATTACGAGATCAAAGAAAGCCGGGACGCACCGCTCCAGGCGGCATTTCATCCGTTCGCGGTGGATATTCATGCCCCTGCGCACGCGCCCGTTTTGGAAGACGCCGACACCTGGGTAGACGCGATTAGGAAAGCGGCCGAACGAATTCACGCCTTGTCGCAGCCTTTCGTCGCGCCGGTGTCTTCCGCGGCGTCACCCGGCGTCGTGCGGGATATTGGGCTCGCGCTCGATCTTCTCAGGAAGGAGCGGTTCGAAGAAGCGCTCGATCTATTCAATGGATTATCCGGGGAATCCGCGCGCGACGCGGATTCGCTTCTCTTGCAGGCCGCGCTGCTGACCCTCAATGGCAAGCTGGAGCTCGCCGAAGAATCGTGCCGGCGGCTTCTCGAAGTCGACGACCTGAACGCGGGCGCACACTATGTACTGGCTCTTTGCCGCGAAGCAACCGGGGACCGTGAAGCCGCCGCTCATCACGATCAGGTTGCGCTCTACCTTGACCCAAACTTTGCGATGCCTCGGCTCCACCTGGGATTGCTGGCGCGCCGCGCCGGAAACCTCGAGGCCGCGCGGCGGGAACTGGGGCGAGCTCTCCTCTCATTTCAACTCGAGGACGCGTCCCGATTGTTGCTTTTCGGCGGCGGCTTCAGCCGTGAAGCGCTGCTCAATCTTTGCCGCGCGGAGTTGCGGACTTGCGGAGGCTAATCATGAGAGGCGGCGAAGTTCAATTCGAGTTGCGGCCGGCCGAACTACGGCTGGCGTTCGATCAGTCTTTCGCGGCGGCGCCCCAAGCGGAGTTACTCGAGTTCGAGGATCTACTGGCGATTGGCGTTGACGGAGACCACTACGCCATCCGTCTGTCCGAGATTTCCGGCCTCTTCGTTGACAAGACCGTTGCGAGACTGCCTAGCCCCCTTTCTCAACTCCGCGGAATAGCCGCCTTGCGTGGAGCGCTGGTTCCTGTTTACGACCTCCGGGCGCTTCTCGGTTATTCAGCGGGGGAATCGCCTCGCTGGCTGGTGGTCGCCGCGCGGACGCCGGTTGGTTTAGCTTTCGACGCGTTCGATTCCCATCTTCGAATGCCCAGCACGGCCATCGCGGCGGCGGAGAGCGCCGAGCACTCCCGGCAACACATACGCGAGGTCTTGCGCAGCGAGGAGCGCGCCTGGCCAATCGTTAGCATGGCGTCGCTCATTGAAGCAATCGCGAGGCTGGCGCGCCGCGCCGGCGCGAAACAGGAGAAATGACGATGGCAAGACAATGGACTCTCGGTCAAAAGATAGCTGGGAGCCTGGCGCTTCCCGTTACTCTGTCGGTCGCGATCGGAGCCGTCTCGATCTACACGTTGCGCAGCGTCGTAGCAAGCAAGGATCGAGTCATTTCAGTGAATGGACCCTTGCTGGCGGACGCCGAAAGGCTGCACTTTCACCTCGAACAGAAGTCCGCCGCGGACCGAGCTTTCTTTCTAACTCGCGGGAACGAATTCATCGATCAGATGCGGGCTGCCCGAGGGGAATTCGCCGCGGTGATAGAAAGACTCAAGCGCAATGTCGGCTCGGACGAAGAACGGCGATTAGTCGACGCGATAGAGCGCACCGAGGCCGAACATCAGCAGGCGCTGGATCAAGTAGTCGCGCTTCGGAGAACGGCGATTTCCATTGAGAGCGTCGGACGAGCGTTCGACGAGCACGTTCTCCCCAAGCGCGAACAGGTCAGTGCAAGCATCGGCGCCTTCGTAACCCGGGAAGAGCAGTTCCTAGGCGAGGCGAGGAACGCCTCGTCTGAAACAGCTTCGTTCGCCATCACTTTTATGTCCATCCTCGTGGCCGTCCTTGTAGTGTTCGCCATCCTAATTGCGTTGGCGCTCACGCGCTCGCTCAGCCGTCAGATCGGCGGCGCCGTCGGCCAGGTTCAGAGTTCTTCCGCCGAGCTTCAGGCCGCGGCCAACCAGCAGGCGACCGGCGCCAAGGAGCAGGCGACCGCGATGAACGAGATAACGACCACCATTAGCGAGTTGTTGGCTTCCTCGCGTCAAATCGCCGAAAGCGCCCGGCAAGTGGCGAAGATCGCCGAGCAAACCGCGGCCGCCGCGCGCGCCGGCGGCGGAACCGTACACAACGCGCACGACTCCATCGCCGGCATCCGGCGGCAGGTTGATCTCGTAGTGGATCACATGCTGGAGCTTGGAAAGAAGTCGCAGCAGATCGGGGCGGTGCTGGACGTCGTTTCCGAGCTTGCCGAGCAGACGAACATCCTAGCCATCAACGCGACCATCGAAGCCGCCGGCGCGGGTGAAGCCGGTAAGCGTTTCGCCGTAGTGGCGGATGAAATCCGGAAGCTTGCGGACCGCGTCGCCGGATACGCCAAAGAAATACGCACGCTAATCGATGATGTGCGGAGCGCGGTTAACACAACGGTAATGGCGACGGAGACGGGTTCGAAGGCCGTTGATACGGGGGCGGCGCAGTTCGGCGCCGTCACGTCGGTTTTCAAGCAAATCGCCGGCTTGGTCGGGACGACAACCGAGGCCGCGCGAGAGATCGAACTCTCTACCAAACAGCAGACCTCGGCGGTCGAGCAAGTGAACGCCGCCGTTGCGAATGTCGCGAAAACGACGAAGGAAACGGAAGCGAGCTCGGGACAAACTCTACAGACCGCGTCCCAACTCGCAACCTTGTCCAGGGAACTCCTGCGGCTGGTAAAACCGCAGGCCAATGGCGCAACCCATGGAGCGTGATCCTTACAAATACTTCCGCATAGAGGCGCGCGAGATTCAGGAGCAGCTTGGCAAAGCGATCCTCAATCTGGAAAAGGGGGTAGACTCGCCGGACGTCGTCTCAGGACTCCTTCGGCTGGCTCACACTCTCAAAGGCGCGTCCAGAGTCGTCAAGCAGCGTGAGATCGCCGACCAGGCGCACGCCATCGAGGAGGTACTGTCTCCACTCCGGGAGTCCAGTGCGGCCGCGCCTCGCGAGTGTATCGACAGGCTTCTTGAACACCTCGACAATATCAACAAACATGTCGCGGCTCTCGGCCGGCCCTCCGGCGTCGATGATGCGATTCCGGCGGATACAGGGCCGGACGAGGCGTTCAGAACCGTTCGCGCTGAAATCACACAGATGGACGCCTTGCTTGACGGCGTCACCGAAACGCAGGCTCAGATTGGAACGTTGAGGAACAGCTTCCGCTCCATCAAGCGCGCCCGTCCCCTGCTGGATGTTCTTGTCGAGCACTGCGCTCTTCGGCCCTGGGATAAGAAGGGGCAGCCGCCCGACGGCGTATCGGGAGACAGAATTCGTTCGATCGTGGTGGAACTCGGGGAGATCTTCACCGGACTGGAACGGAGTGTGAATTCATCTCTGAATCAGATGGATCGCGAGTTGCGGCAAGTGCGCGACGGAGCGGAGCAACTCCGCCTCGTTCCGGCTGGAGCGCTCTTCACTTCGATCGAACGGGCGGCGCGCGACACGGCGCGGACGCTTGGCAAGCGTGTTGTGTTCGAAGGCCGCGGCGCCGATGTACGTCTCGACGCGCACGTGCTCGGCGCGGTGCAAGGTGCGCTCCTGCAGGTCGCCTGCAACGCGGTCGCGCACGGCATTGAAACCGAAAGCGGCCGGCGGCTGGCCAATAAACCGCCTGAGGGGCGCGTGACCTTCGAAGTCGCGCGGCGCGGCCGCCGGATCGCCTTTCGCATTGAGGACGACGGACAGGGAGTCGACGTCGAGGCCGTTCGGAGCGCTACCAAACGGCGAGGCTTGGCTCCGAGGGATATACACTCGCTTGGGGCCGAGGATCTGCTTCGATTGCTTCTGCGCGGCGGCATCAGCACATCCGGCGCCGTGACCGAAATTTCCGGGAGAGGGATTGGTCTGGATGTAGTCCGCGAGGCCAGTGAACGACTGGGCGGCGAAGCGATCGTTAAGACAGAAGCCGGAAAGGGCACGGTGGTGGAGATTATCGTTCCGATGTCTCTGGCCGCCTTCGAAGCGCTTATCGTGAAGACCAACGGGCTGACGGCTACCCTCCCGCTCCACGCCGTGCAAGCTATCGTGCGCGTCACTCCTAAAGAAATCGCGAGAACGGCGGGAGGCGAGTCGATTTTCTACGACGGAGAGTTTGTTCCGTTCGTCTCACTGTCGCGCATGTTGTGCGGTGCGGCCGCGTGGGCCGGCGGCAAGGCATGGCCGGCGGTAATCGTGAAGAGCGCCGCGGGTATAGCCGCGGTCGGCGCCGAACAGTTGCTTGGCGTAGCGAATCTCGTGCTCCGTCCTTTGCCCGATCTTGCTCCGGCCGACCCGGTTGTAGCGGGAGTTTCACTTGATGCCGAGGGCGCCCCGCAGATCGTCCTGGATCCTGACGGACTTGTTGAAGGAGCGCGGTGCTCGCGCCCGCTTGAACCGCTGCCCGGAATCGCTCGTCCGTCCGTTCTGATTGTCGACGATTCCCTGACGACGCGAATGCTCGAGCAGAGCATCCTCGAGTCGGCCGGCTATCAGGTGGATGTTGCGGCGTCGGGAGAGGAGGCGATCGCGAAGGCCGGCCGGAAGCGGTACGCCTTGTTTCTCGTCGACATAGAGATGCCGGTTATGGACGGACTCACCTTCGTAGAGCGAATCCGCGCTGATCCCGAGGCCGCGGATACGCCGGCGATCATGGTCACGTCGAGCACTTCTCCCGAGCACCTGCTGCGCGCTCAACAGGCGCGTGCGCAGGGTTACATCGTCAAGAGCGAGTTCGATCAAACAGATCTGCTTGATCGCATAAGCCGGTTGGTGGGGTAGTTGATGAAGATTCGCGTCCTCGTCGTCGAAGACTCAGTCACAACGCGCAGACACTTGTGCGAGGTGCTTTCGTCCGACCCGGAGATCGAAGTCGTTGGCGAAGCCGGAGACGGCAAGCGCGCAATCGAGATCTGCAAGGACAGCCGGCCCGACGTCGTCACGATGGACATGATCTTACCGGTGATCAGCGGCGTCGCGGCGACTGAATACATAATGGCCTACTGCCCAACGCCGATACTGGTGGTGTCGTCATCGTTCAACCGGGGCGAGATATTCAAAACCTACGAGGCGCTTGCGGCGGGCGCCGTCGACGTCCTGGAGAAGCCTCACGGCGACGAGCCGGATGGAGTCTGGGAGCGCTCGTTCGTCGCGGCGGTGAAGCTTGTGTCGAGGATTCGCGTCATCGCGCATCCTCGCGCCCGGCTTCGTGGTTTGGGGCAGCGTCAACGTGTCGCAACGCCTGGCGCGCTCCGGCCGCCCGGAGCGGCGCGGACGTACCGGATCATCGCGGCCGGCGCCTCAACCGGAGGGCCGGGCGCGCTGGTCGAGGTCTTGAGCGCGCTCCCCTCGGACTTTTCGCTCCCGGTGCTGATTGTTCTGCACATTAACGAACCGTTTGGCGCTGCGTTCGCGGAGTGGCTCGAGATGCAGACCAATCGCCGCGTGGCTTACGCGGAGGACGGTCAACCCGTGTCGTCAGCCGCCGGCAAGATCGTGATGGCTCCCCCGAATCGCCATCTGGTCGCTTGCGAGGGCCGTCTGCGTCTCACCCTCGAGCCGGAAAGGCACTCGTGCCGCCCATCGGTGGACCCGCTCTTCGAGTCAGTTGCTCGCGAGTATGGCTCCGCCTCCGCCGCCTGTTTGCTTACTGGCATGGGCCGAGATGGCGCGATGGGACTGCTGGAGGTTCGAAAAGCAGGAGGCCTCACAATCGCGCAAGACGAGGCTACATGCGTGGTCTACGGGATGCCGCGAGAAGCGGTACTGCTTGGCGCGGCCGAGCGTGTCTTGCCACTGGAGGAAATCGGCCCCGTTCTCGCGTCGCTTGGACCGGGAGGCAAGGAGAAACCATGAAAGATACGGTGCTCATTGTCGACGACAGTTTGACGGTGAGAATGGATCTCTCGGAGGCGTTCGAGACGGCGGGCTTCCGGCCAATAGTCTGCGCAACCGCCGCGGAGGCCCGCCAGGCGCTCGCTTGCGAGCCGGTGACCGTGGCCGTACTGGATGTATTACTGCCGGACGGTGACGGCGTCGATCTTCTAAGCGATGTTCGCGCGTCGCCGTTCGCTTCGAAGGCTCCCGTGTTGATGCTGTCGACGGAGAGGGATGTGAAGCATCGCATTCGCGGGCTGAAGACCGGCGCGGATGAATACGTGGGGAAACCTTATGACCGCACGTACGTGGTTGCGAAGGCGCGAGAGCTGTTGCGGTCGCGCCGCCCCGGCCCGGAATCCGGGAAAAGCCGGATCCTGATCATCGACGACAGCGTCACATTCCGAAATGAGCTGCGTAGAGCTCTGGAGAACGCCGACTACATGGTGCTCGTCGCCGGAAACGGTGAGGAGGGCCTGCGCGCCGCGGCCGCCGACCGGCCGAACGCCATAGTGGTTGACGGAGTGATGCCTGGAATCGATGGCGCCGCCGTGATCCGGCGAGTTCGGCTGGATGCGGCGCTCCGCGGGGTGCCGTGTCTGTTGTTGACCGGTTCCGAAGACAGAGGCGCGGAGCTTCGCGCCCTCGACGCGGGCGCGGACGCGTTCGTGCGCAAAGAAGAAGATATTGAAGTGATACTGGCGAAACTGGCGGCGACATTAAGAAGCGCAGGCGCCGCTCCCGCCGATGCGATGGTGAGCCTGCTCGGCCCAAAAAAGATTCTCGCGGTCGACGACAGCGTCACGTACCTCCAGGAAGTAGCGTTCACGCTTCGTGGCGAAGGCTATGACGTGGTGCTCGCGCAGTCCGGCGACGAAGCGCTCGAGCTTCTAGCCATTCAGTCGGTTGACTGCATATTGCTGGATCTCGTTATGCCCGGCCTGAGCGGGCGCGAGATGTGCCGCCGGATAAAGGAAGCGCCTGTCTTGCGGGACATCCCCTTGATCATGCTCACGTCGCTCGATAGCCGCACCAACATGCTTGACGGTTTGAACGCGGGAGCGGATGACTACATTCCGAAATCAAGCGACTTCGAAGTGCTCAAGGCGCGCGTTCAGGCGCAAATACGGCGTAAGCAATTCGAGGATGAGAATCGGCGCATCCGCGCGGAATTGATGCTGAAGGAGATCGAGGCTTCCGAGGCCCGTTCGGCTCGTGAGATGGCTGAAGTGCGGGCCACGATGGTTGAAGAACTGACGCGGAAGAACAGCGAACTCGAGGCTTTTAGCTATTCCGTTTCACACGACCTTCGCGCGCCGCTCCGCGCCATTGATGGCTTCAGTCAGGCGCTCGTTGAAGAATACGCTGAAGTACTCGACGCCAGAGCCCTGGGCTACTTGAACCAGGTGCGTCTGGCGGCGAGCCGCATGTCCCAACTCATAGAGGACTTGCTCCAGCTTTCGCGCGTCAGCACGACGGAATTGCGCCGCCAACCGGTCGACCTTTCGGGGCTGGCGCGCCTTGTAGTAGATGAACTAAGAAGGAACAGCCCAGAACCCCAAGTCGACGTTCGAATCCAGGATGGGCTTATGGTGGAAGCCGATAGTAACTTGATGAGAATCGTTCTCGAGAACCTGCTCGGAAACGCCTGGAAGTTCACGAGCACGATGAACCGCCCCGCAATTGAGTTCGGCGCGAGCGAATCGTCTGACGGCCGCGTGTACTCCATTCGAGATAACGGCGCGGGCTTCGACATGTCGTACTCGGAAAAGCTGTTTCAACCGTTTCAGCGTCTGCATTCGGAATCGGAGTTTCCCGGCACTGGAATCGGACTCGCGACGGTTCACCGAATCATCGTTCGGCATGGCGGCTGCGTCCGGGCTGAAGCCGAAGTCGGCGGCGGCGCCACATTCTTTTTCACGGTTGGCAAGAAAACACTGCCAGGCTAACGCTTAGGAGACGAAAAAAATAACTTCCCGTTTTGAGTTATGCGGCAGCACGAGATGAGGACCGCAGGTGAAGTGAGAACTTCACCGCAGAGTCGCGGAGATCGCTGAGAGAGCGGCAGAGAGCAAGCCCCCTCTGCGTCCCTCTCTGCGGTCTCTGCGACTCTGCGGTGAACCTCCTCGAAAAAGGGAACTTACTTTTTTTACGCCCCCCCTTAGCCGAGCGGCGGCGCATTGCCCTGATCTCAATGCGCCTCCGGAGTTGCCGCGACACATCGTCGAAAGGGACCGCCGGACGACTGGAAAGCCACACCCGCGGCGAATTGCCTCGTGTGAGCCGTCATCCAAAGGAGAAGCGGACCGGTATTCGAATTCAGGAAACAGTTGAGTTGGAAAAACTGGTAGCGCGCGCTCATGCCTCAACGGGCTCGCCTGTCAATCGTTCAACATCGATCACGCCGTTCACCGATTTGACGGCGCTAGTGATCTTCTCGAGGTGCTTAAGATCGAATATCTCCGCGGTCAGCACCAACTGCCCGCGTCCTTCCTCATCCAGTGAAGCTCTTATGTCGCGAATATTAGTTCCAACTCCGGCGATCTTCCGAGTCACATCGGCGACCATGCCGGGCCGGTCTTCGGTGACGAGCCGAAGCGTGATGGGATAAGCGTCTGTCTTCGTGGCGTCAGCTTTCATCCACTGCACTTCTATAATTCGCTCCGGGTTTACAAGAAGGCTGGGCGCATTTGGGCATCTGGTGGAGTGTACGGCGACTCCTTTTCCACGAGTGATGTAGCCCATTATCTGCTCGCCTCTGATAGGATTACAGCAACGCGCACGATAAACCATGATGTCGTCGATTCCCTTTACGACGATTCGGTCTTGAAAGCCTAGAGCCCGCTTTACGACTTGCGTGAGGGTGGGCTTCTTCTCCTGTTCCATTTCACGAGAGCGGTCCGGCGGCAGCAGTTTGGCGACTACGTTACGCGGGAGAACTTTCCCGTATCCAACCGCGGCGAGGAGATCATCTTGCCGGGCGCAGCCATATTCGGGAGCTATTCGGTCGAGGTCGCCATTCGCCATTATTTTCTTGACGTTCAAGCGGTACTTCTCGGCTTCCTTCTCGAACAACTTCTCTCCCAACTCGACCGCCATCGCCCGCTCGCTTTCGGCGAGGTAGTGCCGAATTTTGGATCGAGCCCGGGAGGTCTTCACGAAATTCATCCAGTCACGCGACGGATGAGCGGACGGCGAAGTCATCACTTCGATTCTGTCCCCGTTTCGAACCTGCGATTTCAGCGGCACTATCCGTCCGTTTACCTTGGCGCCGGTGCAGGTCAGTCCTATCTGGGTGTGGATCGCGAACGCGAAATCAACCGGCGTTGCGCCGCGAGGCAGTTCTATCACCCTTCCCTTGGGCGTGAAGCAGTAGACTTCGTCCGGGTACAGATCGAGCTTTAGCGAATCCAAAAACTCGCGGGAGTCCTTCACCTCCTGCTGCCATTCGACAAGCCGCTTCAACCAGACGAACGCCTCGTCTTCTTCGTTGTGCGTGCCTCGGCGGCCTTCTTTATACTTCCAATGAGCGGCGATGCCCTCCTCGGCGATCTGTTGCATCTCCTCGGTTCGGATTTGCACTTCGAAGGATTGGCCGTTTTCTCCCATTACCGACGTATGTATGGATCTGTAAAAGTTTTCTCTTGGTATGGCGATCCAGTCCTTGAATCGGCCGGGGATCGGTTTGTAGGCCGTGTGAATGACGCCGAGCGCGCCATAGCAATCCTTCACGGAATCGGTGACGATTCGCACCGCTACAAGGTCATAAACCTGGTCTATGGTTATGTGCTGCCGCTTCAGTTTGTGATAGATCGAATAGAGACGCTTTATCCTGCCCTCGATCGCATGGATGTGCACGCCGGCCCCGGTCATCATTTCGATGATGTGCTGCTTGATCTCCTCCAGAAAGGCTTCCAAGCGCTCCCGGCGGCTTTCCACCTGTTCCCTTAGCTTGTGGTGCTCCTCGGGCTCGAGGTGTCTGAACGCAAGATCCTCGAGTTCGCCTCGCACGCGCGCCATGCCGAGGCGATGGGCGATTGGCGCATAGACGTCGACGGTCTCCTGGGCTATGCGCCGCCGTTTTTCCGCATTCAGGTATTCAAGCGTCCGCATATTGTGGAGCCGGTCGGCCAGCTTTACCAGCACCACGCGAACGTCGTCAACCATCGCGAGCAACATTTTTCTCATGTTGAGGGCTTGTTGTTCTTCGTATGTGCTTTGATCCAGCTTGGAAATCTTCGTGAGGCCCTCAACGAGGTGGGCGATTTCTTCGCCGAAGTACTCCTTGATGTCGCCGACGGTTATTTCAGTATCCTCTACAATGTCGTGAAGCAGCCCCGTAGCCACGCAAACGGGATCCAGCTTCAATTCCGCCAGGATGTTTGCGACCTCGAGAGGGTGAATTAGGTAGGGCTCGCCGGATTTGCGAACCTGGCCGCGGTGTTCACGAGCCGAGAACAGGTAAGCCCGGCGCAGCAATCCTTCGTCCGCGCCAGGGTGATTGCGGCTGACCGTTTCGACTATGGTTTCGAACCGGATCATAAGTCTGCTGCCTGCTCACAGGTCGAGTTCGATCCTGATGAGGGCGACTCCGCGGAAACTTGATACGCATCCCCATAAACGATGAGGTGACGGCCGTAAAGACCGTCACCTCGCATTCTAACATAGCTTGCCGGGTTCTGGGTTAATTCACTCTTGAGCGTTTTTCAGCCGGCTTGGCCGCCCGCCGCCGCCGCCTGCTGTTCGTGGAACTTCTTGTAGTTCTTGTCGGCCGAATCGATCAGCTTTTCTATTTCGGTCCTCCGAGCAGGATTCGCCTCGACTTTACGCTCCTCGATGTACATGAGTTTCTCGTAGACCCAAGCGTCCGCGTAGTCGGGCTTGATTGCGAGGGCCTTATTCAAGTACTCGTGGCCCTTCAACACGAGCGGCTTCATCTTGTCCATGACATTGGGCGGGATCGGCATCTGCTGCTGAACCGCGCCGACCATTTTCGCATACGGCCTGCTCAGGTCATACGTATCCTGCCAGTAGCCCTGGCCAATGGTGTAGAAGACAGCCGCTTTGGTGTTGTCGTCTCCCGAGAGATCCGCTCTCTTGAGCAAGGACTCCCGGGCCTTCTGCTTGTATGTTTCCGCCTTGTCCGGAGTCATACGGCCCATTTGTTCGTAGACCTTCGCCTCGAAGGCGTAGGCTTGGTCGACCGCCTTCGGGTTATTCCTGTTCTTTTGTATGATGGTCTCGTACGCGGTGATCGTATCCTTACCGAGGTTTTCGGTCAGATTCTGATCGAAGAGCGCGTTGACCGCACGCGCGTAAAACAACTGAGCGTTGGTCAGCTCCGGCGCAAGATCCAGCGCGTGTTGAAATTTCTCGCGCGCAACGTCGAACCTGCCCTTGTTGAATTCGCGAACGCCCTCATTAAGGCTGTCCTTGGCGCGAAGTTTGTTGATAAAGCCGCAGCCCGGCGTCCCCACCACAAGAGCGGCAAGCCCGGCTACAAGCAATGATTTCCTCCACCCGTTCACGGTTTTCTCCTTCTCGGCTATTGCAAGTAATCTATCTGCAACCCGATCGGCGTTGCGCCCGCGCCTTTGACCACGTCTATTACGGAGACGATGTCGCCATAGGGCTTGTCCTTCGGCGCCTTGATGAAGATGGTTTTGTCCGGGCGGCTTTCGAGCAGATCCTTCAGCGTTCCGGCAAGCTCGGGCAACTGCATTGACTTGGAGTTCAATTCAACGGTTTGATCGAGACCGCTCCCGGTTTTGACATCCACCATCAGCAGATCGGACGGTGGAACCGGCTTATGAGGGTCGTTCTCCTGTGGCTTTTCGGGTATCTTCGTTTCGAACCGGGCCGGTTTGAGCGGGGCAATGACCATGAAGATGATCAGCAGAACGAGCAATACATCGATCAGCGGCGTCACATTGATATAAGGCGGCGCCGTCTTGACTAGCTTCTTCGGTATTATTTCCTCTGATGCGTCTTTTGCCATGTTACCTTCTCGCCGGCCGGCGCCTGAACGCGCCAGCCGTTACTTGGAATCGGAGGACGGCGCGCGGCCGGCTACTTGGCGCCCGCCGCGGCGGCGGCCGATCCGGGAGCCGGTTTCTCTTTCTCGGACACCAGGCCGATGCGGTCGAAGCCGGCTTCTCGGATAGAGTCAATTACCGACACCACGGCGCCATACTTGACCGCCTTGTCGCTTTTGACGTAGACCACTTGTTCGGCGGGCGGTTTGTCCTTGAGCATGCCTTTGACCCGCTGCGGAATATCCACCTGCTGAATCTGGTCACGCCCAATGTAGAACCGCCCTTCGGTGGTAATGGCCACGACGACCGACGTCTCTTTCACGATGTTCGGGTCCGGTTCCGGGTACTTCGAGCTTGGAAGCACGACGCTCACGCCGCTCTGCAGCATCGGCGTGATGACCATGAAGATGATCAGCAGGACGAGCATCACGTCGACCATCGGAGTAACATTGATATCGGCGACGAATCCACCCTCGCCGCTTCCGGTTTGCATTCCCATCGTCTTACCTCATTTCGCGCTTCTTGATGAAGTAGTCAATCAACTCGCCCGAAGAGTTGTCCATCTCTATCGTGAAGGCTTCGACTTTGTTGGTGAATATATTGAATGCCCAAACGGCTGGAATCGCGACCAGAAGCCCGAACGCCGTTTCGATCAGCGCTTCCGAAATGCCGCCCGCTACCGCCGCGATGCCGGTTCCCTCGGCCGCCTTCATGCCTTGAAAGGCGCCGATGATTCCGATCACGGTTCCGAGCAATCCCACGAAAGGAGCAGTCGAGCCGATAGTCGCCAATCCTGAAAGCCCTCGGCGCAGTTCCGCCGTCTTGAGCGCAGTCGTGCGTTGTAGAGCGCGGCGAGCCGCGTCCATAGTCGTTCCGGGAATATCCGCTCCCATTTGGTGGGCTTGAAACTCCTGGAGTCCCGCGTTGACGACCATGGCGAGGTGTGACTTCTTGTGGCGATCAGAGATGGCGATCGCCTCATCGATGCGGTTGTCGCGAAGAGCAGCCGCGACCTTTGGAGCAAACTGCCGCGATTGATTTCGCGCCGCGTTATAGGTCAGCCAACGCTCGACCATTATCGCGATCGAGTACATGCTCATTAGAGCCAGCACGAGCGCGACTACGATGGCGGGCCATTTCATCTTTTGAATCATGCCCCAAAGTGAAAAGTCTTCCGTCTGGGCTGGCTGCGCGGCGCCGGAATCGGCGGCTTGAAGGAGAAACAAAGCGAGCTTGCCGCCCGCCAGCCAAAGGTTCGATAAAAGTAGCATCGGTGGAAACCCTCCAATTCAAATTTGGAACTCTCAAAACGGGCTCGTTAACGCCCCTGAGATCTCTTGCCTACTCAAGACGAGCGGGACTCGCACGGGAGTCCCCTTGTCTTCTTTGTTGTGCAACCGCTTATAGCGCTACATCTGGAAGTTGAAGGTAATCGTGCCAATCACCTTCACCGCCGTCCCGCTCAAAAGAGTGGGATTGAACTTCCAACCCTTCGCCGCGTTTTGGGCGGCATCCTTTAATAGAGGATGTCCCGACACGGCCCTCGCGGACTCGACATTGCCGATCTCGTCAATGGTAATTTCAACGACAACCGACCCGGTCACGCGCGCCGCCTTGGCTAGCGGCGGATACGATGGCTCAACCTTTCTTTTCGCTTCGCCTTGCAACACTCCGCCCGACTTGCGAATCACCTTTGGAATCTCTTTGGGTGGAGGCGGAGGCGGAGGAGCCTCCGCGGGAGCCGCGTCATGAAAAACCGGCACGCCGCCCGATACGCCGCCCGGAACTCCACCGGGCACGCCGCCCGGCACACCGCCTTCAACGCCGCCAGCGACTCCGCTGGTCGCGATGACCGGCGGGGCGGCGGAGGGCGGCTTGATTTCCTTTGGAGGTTCCTTGGCGGCGACGAAGCCTGTTGGAGCTTCCACCTTTACTACCTTCGGCTGTGGAGCGCTTGGCGGAGGCGGTGGTGGCGGCGGAGGAGGAGGTGGCGGCGTCGCCAATAAAGTCAGCGCCTCAAACTGTTCATTGAGCTTAGCGTCATAAAGGAAGATTCCGGCTATGATTATGGAAGACAGCACGGTTATCCAGATGACGGCAGTCATCGTAAAGAAGATCCATCTATCGTCGCGCTTTTTCACCGCTGACGATACGACTAATTGCTCAAACATTAGTTACCCTCCAACTGGCTTGTCGGGATCGAAGAGCAAGCAATTATCAACGCCCAACCCGGAAGACCTCGTGTTCAAGAGCGATTGTCGGGACGAATCGATAATGAGCCACTGGCGCGAAGCTATCGCCCGTGAGTCGTTCAACCTGGCTGCTGGCGCCCACTGAACTCAGTATGTGCTGTCGTGCTTGAGGTCAACTGAAAACCGGCTGAGTCTACTACTCGCTTCCCCGCCAAGTCAAGAAAATTCGCGATAAACCGACGCCGAGTTAGACACCAGCAATCCATCGTTTGTTCCCCGACGGCAAGGCCGTTCCAACTATTTCAAACAGAACGCCTAACCGCACCTCGACCACTTATTCCGTAGCGCGCCTTGCACCTTCTACATACCGAAAATCGGAACGCGTCCGGCGGCTGTTTCAAACTCTCGCCGCCGTCCTTTCCGTCCGCACTTGTTGACCCCGAGGAGCAGCGCTTTTGCCTCTTCCGGCTGTGCCCCCAGTCAGGTACTCCCACCAAAGCATCATAGGGCTGGCCACCGCGATCGAGGAATACGTCCCAATGATGATTCCGATCGTAAGCGCCAGCGAGAAGCCGCGGAGCACTTCGCCGCCGAACACCAGTATAGCCACGACGGAAATGAACGTTAGACCCGCCGCGATTATGGTTCTCGAAAGCGTCTGGTTGATCGCGTCATTAGTGATCTGCACCAAGCTGTCGCGGCGGCGAAGCCTCAGATTTTCTCGAATCCGGTCGAAGACGACGATCGTGTCATTCATTGAATAGCCAACAAGAGTCAGCAGCGCCGCGACGACGGTTAAGTCGATTTCCTGTCTCAGCAAGCTGAAAAGCCCAAGCGTGATCATAACGTCGTGAAAGACCGCCATCACCGCGGCGACTCCGTATATCCACTCGAACCGGAACGCAACATAGACAAGCATTCCCGCGAGCGCGGCCAATGTTACATAGATCGCCCGATTCCGCAGATCCTCGCCCACCTGCGGCCCCACCACGTCCGCCGACACTACGGCCCAACTCCCGGTCAAAAAGTATGCGTCCATCTTCGCCAGCAGATCCGGCGACACGTCTCGCACCTCGATCTCGTTGAGACTGTTGATCACTCCGTCGCTACCCGTGCGGTATTTCGCGATGGCTTCCGAGGCTTTACCGTACGTTTCCCCGGCGTTGGCCTGACCTGCGATCCCCAAGGGATCGATGCGCGAGAGCGCGTTTTCTATTTCCGCCGTGCCGGCCAGGTTCAAGTCGATCTTGTCCGCGTAGAACCGCGAGAGCAAGGCTCCCCTCATTCTATTGATATCCAGCGAAAAGCCCGCGTTTGTAACGTTCAACTGGGCATTCTGAAGGTTGAGTATGTCCTGGATGAATCCCTTCTGATCCTTGTCGCGAAACTGGACCACTTGATCGCCTATCTGGCGATAGGGGTGAGCGCCGGGGAAGTTCTGTTGATTGATTCCCTGAGGATCAACCTGCCGGAGTTCTTGTTCGATTCCTTCCGCGTCTATCGTGTTGATGTTTACCTTGCCGGCCGACGATTCTCCGGAGGGATTAAGGCGCTGGAGAGCGCGGATTATGGCCCTCTTGGTTTCATCGATCCGCTTCTCGGCCTCGTTCCCGAGTTCCGGCGCGCGGATCAGCATCTCCTTTGGCTTCGAGATGTCGCTTTGGATGGTCACCTTGCTGGTGTCGATTTCCGCGCTGCTGGAGAGAATGGATCTGATCTCCTCGGCGGTTCGTGGCATGTTGAAGCGAACGGTCAAGACGGTGCCGCCCGAGAAATCAACCCCAAGATTGAAGCCCCTGAGCTGCACCGAGATTGCGCCCAAGACGAGAAGCACGATGGTAACGAAGATGAAGTACTTCTTCGCGCCTATCCAGTTGAAGGAAGGGTTCTTGAAAAGCTCTACCATAATTGAGTAAGCGCGGGGACCGATCGAGCCGGCCACACCGCTTCTCCGATCATATGCTCAGCGTCTCGACTCGCGCGGAGCGGTTGAGATGCCACATAAAAATTGTTCTCGATACGAAGACCGCCGTGAATAAATTGGCTAACAAACCAGCCACCAGTGTTACCGCGAACCCCCGGATAGGTCCGGTTCCGAAGACGAACAAGAACACAGCCGAGACAATGGTCGTCACGTGGGTGTCGATGATCGTCTGAAACGCCTTTCCGAAGCCAAGGTCAACCGCGGAAGCGACGACCTTGCCGTTGCGCATCTCCTCCCGAATTCGCTCGAAAATCAGAACGTTGGAATCGACCGCCATACCTATAGTCAAGATGACCCCTGCCATTCCCGGAAGCGTCAACGTGGCTCCAAAAACCACGAGCGCCGCCAAAAGCAATATCAAGTTGAGGAGAAGCGCGAGAACCGCGTTGACGCCCGACAGCCTGTAGTACCAAAGCATGAAGAGAACCACCGCCACCAACCCGGCTACCGACGCCGTCACTCCGCGGCGAATCGAATCGGCGCCGAGCGACGGGCCCACGGTCCTCTCCTCGAGATAGATCACCTTGGCGGGCAGGGCGCCCGACCGCAACACCAGCGCCAAATCTTCCGCCGATTTCTTGGTGAAGCTGCCCGTTATCTGTCCCTGGTCGTGAATCTGCGCCTGGATTTCCGGGGCCGATTTCACTTCGTTGTTCAGAACTATCGCCAGGTGGTCCTTTATGTGTTTCCCCGTCCATTCGGAGAATCTCGCAGCGCCTCCGACGGTGAGACTGAACTTGATCTGATAGCTGTCGCTTCCCGACTGCGCGGGAGCGGCGGTCGCGTCGCGCATATCGAAACCGGTTATGACCGGAACTCGCTCCAGCACCGCCCATCCCTCGGCGCCTCCGCCGCCTTCGCCCGCGGAACGGTCGCGATAGCGCACGACCTCCAAGGTCTCAGGCGCGCCCATTGTCTTTGAGGCGGCTTCGGCGGCCTCTTTGGTCGAATAAGGGAGTTGTGAGTTCTTGACGACCGGCTTCAACTCGAGGTTCGAGTCGGCGTTGAGCGTGTTCTTTACCCGTTCCGGATCGTCTATGCCGGGCATCTGGAGCAGTATCTGATACTGGTCATTGGCCCCGTGCCGCTGGATCGTGGGCTCTGCTACGCCGAATGCGTTTATTCGATTCTCGATGATCTGCATCGCCTGATCGGTAGCCTTCTCACGCAGCCTGTTCTGTTCTTCCTGTTGAAGCTTGAACGTTATGCTCGACCCAACCTCGCGCGAGGTCCATCCTTGACCGCTCAGCGTATTCTGATTGAAGTTCCGTTTCAATTCATCGATTATGTCGGCGTTGTGCGTTGAATCAGGCAGTGTGATGGTGACTTCGTCGGTCGCCGCCTTGACGTCGTTGAAGGGCCAGCTCTTTTCCTGAAGCTTGGCTTTCGCGGCTTCGGCGCTTTTGTCGACAACCGATTTAATTACGTCGTTGGCCTGCACCTGCATTACCAGGTGGGTGCCGCCGCGCAGGTCGAGGCCGAGATGGATGTTCTTGGAAAGCGTGTCTTTGAACTGAGACCAACTCGAAAAATCGGCGGCGGCCGGCAACCGGTCGTGCGGCATCACGACAAGGTATAATCCCACGAGAGTGACCGCCAGGATAATGATCGTTCGCCTCTGAATAGTACCCCGCATATTTCGTTTACCTGCCCCTTACTGAATTCCGCCGACGGTTATTTGGCCTGTTCGCCGTCTTTGGTTTCCGCCGACTGCGGCCCGCCTATGGCGCTTCGTTGCAATTCGATCGACACCGATTGCGCGATGTTGAGCCTGACCGTGTTCTCTCGAACGGAAACGATGGTGCCGTAGATGCCTCCGCTGGTCACGATCTTGTCGCCGGGCTTGAGCGAGTTGAGCATCCGCTCGCGCTCGGTTTGAGCCTGCTTCTGCTTCTTTTGCTGTGGGCGGATAATTAATAGATAGAAGATACCGAAGATCAGAATCCAAGGCGCCAGTGTCACCAGCAATCCAGGACCGCCTGCCCCTTCAAGTAGTAGTAGATTTATGTTCATCCCGATTTGGGCGCTTTCGGAGGATTAAGTCCGTTGCGTTTCGCCTTGCGAAACCAGCCAAGCCTAATCCACTCCGCTTCTAAAATCGTTTAGGAATGCAATGCGGAACTCGCTAAAAGCGCCGAGCGTGATAGCTTGCCTCATCCTCGACATGGTGTCAAGGTAGAAGCTCACGTTGTGGAGCGAGCTCAGCACCGACGCAAGCACCTCTCCACTAGAGTAGAGATGCCGCAGATAAGCGCGCGAATACCTCAGACACACCGGGCACCGGCAAGCCTCGTCCAACGGCTTTTGATCCTCCCGATACCTGGCGTTTCGAATATTCAAACGCCCCCGGCTGGTGAAGAGCTGGCCGTTGCGCGCGTTTCGCGTAGGCATCACGCAGTCGAACATATCGACGCCATGCGACACCGCTTCGATCAGGTCTTCAGGCGTTCCAACTCCCATCAGATATCGCGGCCGGTCCGGCGGCGTCATTGGCGCTATTCGCGAAACGATCTCATACATCGCGCTCTTTTCTTCTCCGACTGACAACCCTCCTATCGCGTAGCCGTCAAACCCGATCTCCACGAGTCCAGCCAGGCTGCGCTCTCTCAGATCCGGGAAGAGACCTCCCTGGTTGACGCAGAACAGAGCTTGCCGCCGATTCACTACCTCGAAGCCGGCTTCGCGAGCCTCTGACTCGCTCGCATGAAGAGCAGTGAATCGGTTCTTCGAGCGGCGAGCCCAGCGTTCGGTCAACTCCAGCGATTCAAGCGTAGCGGTCTTCGTGGCTGGTTGGGCGAGGCAATGGTCCAGCGTCATCACTACGTCGGAGCCGAGCGCTGCTTGTATCTCCATCGATTTTTCGGGTGAAAGAAAATGGGATGAGCCGTCCACGTGAGACTGAAACGAGACGCCGTCCTCGCTGACTTTGCACAGCGAGCCGAGGCTGAAGATCTGAAAACCACCGCTGTCGGTCAGTATGGGCCTGGGCCAGGAGATGAACTTGTGGAGTCCTCCGAGCCTGTTGACCACGGTATGACCCGGTCTCAAGAACAGGTGATAGGTGTTGCCCAGGAGGATCGAGACTCCGGCCTCTTCCATCATTTGCTGAGAGAGAGCCTTCACGCTGCCCTGCGTGCCGACCGGCATGAAAACCGGCGTTTCGACAACCCCGTGAGTAGTGGTAATGCGCCCGGTGCGCGCGCCCGTTTTAGGATCGGACTCCAGTTGTTCAAACTTGAACATTGACGGCTCTTCTTCGTGAATCTAAGTTCAGCCTTGAATGATGAGCCTCTGTCTTCAAAATGCGCAAGTTCACAGGTTTCCAACAAAGCCGAGCGTCGTTGATTCTGTAATTGAAGCGCGGCGGGACACCACGCCAAAGATGAACGGGCGCCGATG
>JAHFUG010000403.1 GCA_023265195.1 Blastocatellia bacterium
TATAAACATGACCCTCCTACGGAGGGGCGGAAGAAGTGGCCAAGCAGACCCTCCTAACGCCGGGTGAGAAAGAGACGAGCCCAAAGTTCCGTCCCGATATCCCCATCAAGCTTGTCATACTCTCAGCCCGACCAGTCAGTTATCACGCGGTTGCCCATGAAGGTATGCTTTGACATAGTGCTACACCTTTTGGAAGTATTCATTCTAAAGGCAACGCCTGCTGGCCAAGGGGAGTCAGCGGAAGTTTGCGGCCTTCGTGGACTGCGCGGATTTGCGATTGGACAACCGGCAGATCGAGAGCTTTTCGCTCGATCACCCATGGAGCACAATGCACTACCTGAGTTGCCGGCAGCACGCCTTCCTTGATCAAACGTTTGATGACGGTTGTGCTGACGTCGAGTTCTCGCGCTGCCTGCTCCATCGTCAACCAACCTTCGCGGTTTCCGCACGCGGGAATCTTGTGATACCACCGAAGACCCACCACGCGTGAGGCTCGCCAGGTTAGGCCTTGACCGGTGCGATATCCTAATCGATTGAGAATCCCGGCAATGGCCTTATCCTCGCAGATCTTGGCCAACTCTTGAACCAACTCTATCACTTCACGATCCGCGCTGCGGCGGTGTTGGCCGGTTCCGTTGCGGCCAACCCGGAGTTCGGAATGAACGCCGCCCGCCCAGTGAAGTTGGAGGACATGTTCGGGCGGATCGTCGGTTGTATTGATGATGATCTCGTTGAGCACCGTTCTGAGAATACGCTTCTTCAACGAGACGGGAGCCTGAGGATGATCCCACAACAAACCAAGGTCGGCTCCCAGTTCCATTAGTCGCGCTGTTTGATGCTCACTCAGAGGTTGATTGATTCCAAGCTCAGCAATCCGAGACTCCAATTCAGAGACCTGAGTCAACGTCTGGTTCCAGCGAGCTTCCAACTCGCCGGCCACTAAACGATTCTCCGGTTCTACTGTGTCGTATTGCCGCCGGGCTCTACCGGCTTCGTAGCGCGCCTTTTCCAGAGCTAATTCCAGGGCGCGCCGTTTCTGGCCGTTTTCCTCCAGAGATGAATCCCTGGCCGCCAGCGCCGCCTCAATGCCAGCCGGTTGAATCGCCTCCAGCACCGTCTCGGCGACCGCTCGGTCAAGCCGCAGTGAACCTGCTGAAAGACACGGCCCCGAGCCACGCTCCACTCTCCCGCCTTCACAAGCGTAGCGTCCGACTCTTCCCTGCTTGCCGTTATAGCCAACGCGAAGCTTCCGGCCACAACTCCCACATCGCAACAAACCACCCAAAAGAGCCGGCCCCTCCTTTGCGGCTCCAGCGTTGTCACCGGATCGAGTCGCCAGATTCGCCTCCATAGCCTGCTGATTCCGGATATACTGATCCCACGTTATGTACGCCGAATGATGATCCTGGATGACCACACCCCACTGATCGAGTTCTTTTCGCTTGCGGCGCGTCTTCTTTGCGCCATTCCGGTCAAGAACCGTCTTCATTTCGGTTCGGCCATAAACCAGCGCCCCAGCATAACAAGGGTTCTTTAGGATTTGAAGTACACGCCGACCGTTTGGCAGCCGCCAAACAACTTCCCTGCCGGCTGTGCCGGGTTGAGCTTGCGGAAGCGGGATTCGTTCCTCGTGATACCAGAGCAATGTCTGCCTTGCGCTTCCCATCTCAACAAACTTGCTGAAGACTCCTTCGATTGCTTGCTGCACCTGACGATCCGGCGTCTTTTCGATAAGGTAGTCTTCGGTGCGGACAAACCCTACGGGCAGTTCCCACATCGCGTGGCCTTTGCGAACCTTCTGCTCGAAAGCAAGCCGAGCACGCTGCCGGAACAACCCGAGTTCGAATTCACTCATCGTGCCTTTGAGTCCCAATAGCAACCGATCATTCACCTGCTTGGGATCGTATACGCCATCCTCATCGATGAGCAGTGTGTCAGTCATCGCACACAGATCAATCAGATGATGCCAATCGCGATTGTTACGGGCCAACCGCGAAGCTTCCAGCGCGAAGACCGCGCCGGCCGAGCCCTCACAAACCGCGGCCAGCAGCTTGCAGAAGCCGGGCCGGTCAACAGACCCGCTGCCGCTGCGGCCGAGGTCTTCGTCCAGCACCTTGACCTGAGCAAACCCCAACTGGCGAGCCCGGTCGCTCAGTCCATATTGGCGTTGCTGTCCTTCTTGATGGTGACGAACCTGATGAAGGCTCGATTGCCGAACATAGACGTAGGCTGCTCGGCTTCGGTGATCAGGCTTGATCTTGTCGCTCATGCTCGCTCCTTTCCTCTTCCTGGCGAGGTAATACGCTTCGCAGCATCTGCACCAGAAGCTGTTGGCAGTGGAGCCGGGTCGAGTCGGGAAGCCTCTCCCACAAACTCTCGCGTTGGAATAGAAGCCTTTGTTGATTGCAACGAACTGGGCTGCGGTTGTGCATCGTTTCCTCCAGAGTCTCCAGATGCACAACCACTACCAGCAGGATTAGGAGACAGCAAGGATTGACTATCGACCAGATCGCAGAGATTGAGCAAAGCACAAACTGAGATTCGCGGCTTTGGCTCGTCCCTGATTTGACCGCATCGAAGCGGATCCAACATCCAACCGGGCACGGCCACTTGCAAATCGTCACTGACCTTCACCACCAAGACGTCATCGTCATAGCGCCTCAGCGTTCGCACTATATCAACTTCTCTTCCAAACAACGGATGGTGACCGTAATAAATCCGAGCCCGAGAATTATGAGTAGTATGTTCATGCCTTGAGCGGGAACCACGCGATCCACTTCAGCGATACCGCTGCAGTTTTCTTGCTACAGATTGACATCGGTCGACTGGCGCCAATGTGATTATGGGTGTCCAGACTTTAACCGAACCCTTTTTTCATCGCGAACTTCGCGGCTGACCTGCGGTGAACTCCCTCGAAAAAGGGAACTTATTTCTTTTACGCCCCCTTAGGAGACGAAAAAAAATAACTTCCCGTTTTGAGTTATGCGGCAGCACGAGATGAGGACCGCAGGTGAAGTGAGAACTTCACCGCAGAGTCGCGGAGATCGCTGAGAGAGCCGCAGAGAGCAAGCCCCCTCTGCATCCCTCTCTGCGGCCTCTGCGACTCTGCGGTGAACTCCCTCGAAAAAGGGAACTTATTTCCTTTACGCCCCCTTAGTGGCGCTCCAAACTTGCCGGGAAGAATAGTCTCCAGCCTATCGGTCTGTCCATACGAGTGCCTAACCGTACTGGGGGGACTGGTTATCTGTCCGAATCGTATCGGGCTTGAGTGTCGCGCTCTCATTAACACCTCGATTCATCGAGGTGGCCGGCGATGGCTGGCTGCTTCAAAACTGTTTCAACAGTTTCTCGATCCATAAGTAAACCGTTGAAACGGTTGCGGGCGCTCCGGTTGGCCGTTCTCACCCAGCTAAAGCAGAGTGTTAATGAGAAGAGCTCAAAAAAATCCGTCCCGATATCTATGCCTCGTCATACCTAACGTGCTTTCTACCTGTCCAAGCATCTTCCCGCCTCCCCAAAACCGTTAGGCACCCTCTCTATACGCGTGGTGGGTAAATGGTGTGTTGCGGAAAAGAGAATACTCGGACGCGATAAAGCGCAAGGCCAAATATAACCTAGCGAGGCGGAGCCGCCACAAGATTTCCGCGGCCTCTCAACGAGGCAAACCTGAAGAATCGTGTTTTCTAGCGAGGCTTCACCGCGGCCTTTGCGCCGGTCTTTGCGTCTTCGCGAGAAACTCCTGGTTTGGATGCGCCCAATAGCGTTTGTCCACGGAGCCGCACTTACCAGAACAACTCGAAGTATGACTGCTTGCCGATGTGATGAATGAACTCTTTCGCTACCGCTTCTATAGTATTAGGATCTCCGATGTGGATCCAGTCATCAACCCACCCGCGATAACAGAATCGGCGGGTTTGAAACAGCCGCTGGTTCTTGTCAACCAGCACGAACTGCATTTCCGGTGAGTATGTCAAGTGACGAGCGATGATCTCATCCGTTCTTTGCCTGGAAGCAAACGGTATCGGATATTCCAGAAAATCCCTGGAATGTTTGTCCTCCCTTGCCACGTAGACCCTAAGGATCTTAAGCCGCCGGTCCACAAAACCATGCCGCACATGGAGATGGAGTTCTCTTTCCACGACTGCGGCTTCCTCATCGCTTATGATTATTGGAAGGGGCCGCCGAAGATGGACCTGACCATCTGGGTGCTCGTAGATCTCGAAACCCTCGGGCACGGAAAAAGCCAGTTCGCCGTCTTGCTTCATCGAGAAGAAGCACCGCGGTTTTCCGTTCTTCGTTTTGCCAACGTGGAGAAAGTAGACTTGACCACGCCGATTGGTGAAAGCAACGCTCATTTGCTGACCCTTCCCCAATGGCCTCGGTAAAATCAAAGATGGCGAGGCCGTCGCTGTCGAGTGACTCAACGGTCCGTTGAAACGGGATCACGCCGGCGGCCATCAATCTACTCTATAATCAAATCCGCCATGCCGTTATGCTGCGCAGTGGTTGCTCACATCCTATTTGAGTACACCGCCATACGAGCCGGCGCGCGCTCATTTTACATTCGTCAACCGCCCCTGACAATTCGGCGTTCTAGCCCGTAGCCGCAAAGCTTGCGCCTTCAGTCCGCGTGGTTATAATCTCAAGTCGGTCTTGAACCACGAGCACGATGCTGAATCGCGCAGGCGGCGGGAATCGCTGGTCGGCAATCGCCTCGCAATCGTCCGCGCCTAATTCAATTCAACCCGAGAGGAGATGCGGCTATGAAGGTCTATGGGACTAAGGAGATCAGAAACGTTGGCATTGTAGGTCACGGCGACGCGGGAAAGACGTCGTTGGTCGCGGCGATGCTCTTCGACGCCGGCGCCACTGGCCGGCTGGGACACGTCGATGACGGCACGACGGTCACCGATTATGACGAAGACGAGATTGCGAGAAAAATAACCATTCATAGCTCTCTTGCCCATTGTGAGTGGAACGGCCACAAAATCAACGTTCTTGACACTCCGGGTTACGCGGCGTTTATTCTCGACGCTAAGGCGGCGCTGCGCGTCTGCGACTGCGCCGTAGTTGTCGTCGACGCGGTGAACGGCGTAGAAGTCCAAACCGAGAAGGGTTGGAGCTACGCCGATGAGTTTGGGCTGCCACGCATCATAGTCATTGACAAGATGGACCGCGACCGGGCGGACTTCGATCAAGCGGCGGCCGGCGTCATTGAAGCATTCGGCCGGGGCGCCGTTCCTATTCAGATTCCTATTGGCCGTGAAAAAGATTTCAAAGGTGTAATAGACCTGATCAAGATGCGAGCTTATACATACGAAGGGGATGACAGCGGCAAGTTCATCGAAGGGGATGTGCCGGCCGATCTCAGGGACGCCGCGCAGGCCGCGCGCGAGAAGATAATAGACGTCGTGGCCGAGGGCTCCGAAACGCTTATGGAAAAGTACTTTGCGGACGGCACGCTCGCCGACGAGGATCTGATTCCGGGGCTGAAAGACGCGGTGCGCGAGCGCCGGCTGTTCCCAATACTTGTGACGTCGGGCATTCGCAATGTCGGCGTCGCTCAACTCTTGAATGAGATCGTGGAGCTGGGTCCCGCGCCGGACGATCTCGGCTCCGCCAAAGGATATACCGAGCTCGGGAGCGGCGAGATCGTAGAGCGCGAAGTCAAGGACGTCGCGCCGTTTTCCGCGTTCGTCTTCAAGACCGTCGCCGACCCATTCACCGGGCGGATAACCATATTCAAGATCTATTCCGGCCAGGTGAAGTCCGATGCGAACGTCTACAACGCCACGAAGGGAACTCAGGAGCGGCTCGGGCCGCTCCACGTCGTTCAGGGTAAGGCGATCGAGAAGATCCCGGAGGCTCACGCGGGCGATATCGTAGCCGTCACCAAGCTCAAGGAAACGGTCACCGGCGATACGTTTTGCGAAAAGAGCGCGCAGTTGGTTTATGAGCCAGTGAACTTTCCGAGACCGGCGATTTCATTCGCCATCGAACCCAAGTCGCGTAACGACGAAGACAAACTGTCGCAGGCTATTCACAAGATGCTGGAAGAAGATCTGGCGCTTCGATTCGAACGCGACCCGCAGACCAAGGAATTCCTCCTGGCGGGCTCGGGTCAGACTCACATCGAGGTGGCGGTCAACAAGCTCAAGAAGCGTTATGGAGTCGAGGTGGAGCTGCATCCGCCAAAGGTCGCGTACCTGGAAACGTTCAGGGGCAAGGTTGAAATCGTAGGCCGGCACAAGAAACAGACGGGCGGACGCGGCCAGTTCGCCGAAGCGACCTGCGTGTTCGAGCCGCAGCCGCGGGGCGGCGGCTTTGAGTTCAAAGACAAAATCTTCGGAGGCTCGATTCCGCAACAATGGCGGCCCGCGGTGGAGAAGGGAATCAAGGACGCGGCCTCGCGTGGAGCCATTGCCGGATACCCGATGGTTGATTTCCGGGTGGAGTTAACCGACGGAAAGTTCCATCCGGTGGATTCCGACGACTTGTCTTTTCAGCTCGCCGGACGCAAAGCGTTTCGGAACGCGATCGAGAAGGTCAAACCGGTCCTGCTCGAACCCGTGATGAACGTCGAGATCACGGCTCCTCAGGACGTGTCCGGAGACATTCTCGGCGACATAAACTCGCGGCGGGGCCGCGTGCAGGGAATGGACACGCGGGGCAATCAGGGTGTTGTAAGGGCCCAGGTGCCGCTCTCAGAGATGCTGTCTTATCAATCGACGCTCAATTCGATAACCGGGGCTCGCGGATCGTATACGATGGAGCTCGATCACTATGATGAAGTGCCGGCCCAGATCGCGCAGAAGATAATAGCTAAGGCGCAGGAAGAGGGCCGCATTCGAGTCGCCGAAGAAGAGTGAGGGGGGAATTGATGATTGCGAATTGATGATTGATGATTGAAGAAAGGGAATTGAGGGGATCATCGGATTGGGGA
>JAHFUG010000080.1 GCA_023265195.1 Blastocatellia bacterium
GACGGCTAGCTGAAGCGAGGTTGGAGCGTAACCTGACTCAGGATGGGCTGGCCGAGGAAGCTGGTGTCTCGAAGCGCACGCTGGAGAGGCTTGAGTCGGGTGCGTCAACGCAGTTGTCAGCCTTCATAAGAATATGCCGTGCGCTCGGATTGCTGGAGCGTTTCGATGGTCTAATCTCGGCGTCTTTCGCGAGCCCGATCGAGCAAATGAAATTGTTGGGAAAGAAACGCAAGCGAGCTTCAGGAAAAAACCTCGCGGCGAATGCCCAGAAAAAGTGGACTTGGGGTGAGCAGTCATGATTGCCAAGGTTCAGCTTTGGGGGCGAACCATCGGCGCTGTCTCGATGGAGGAAGACCGAGACTATGCAGCCTTCCAATACGATCCGTCGTTTGCTCAAAGTGGGATCGAGATTGCACCGCTTACCATGCCGCTTAACGACCGTGTCTATGCGTGAGCCTGACTCAATCACTTCGACATTCAGATTGGACACGTTAGCGCTTGTTATAATTCACCGGACTCCTACCGACCCCTTGACGGACTGGATCCGCCCTCGGGGAGAAGGGGAAGAGAGATGGGCCGTTCTCCGTTTGTAGGCTGAGCGTGAACAATCCCCCACTCCCGAGTGGCGTATTTCGGCTCCTCACAACAGTCTCTTAAGTGAAGAGAGGTGCTTGTTACGGCGCGGCTTCAAGCTTCTTCAGCTTCTCGGCCGCATTTGTGTTCTTTGGGTTCAACTCCAGCGACTTTTTGTAGTTTTGAATCGCGAGGTTCTTGTCGCCGTTCTCCATGTAAGCTTCGCCAAGACTGTCATAGGTATTGAAGCCCTCCGGAAACATCTGAACGTTGAGCTTGAAGATCTCGATCGCGTCGTTGATACGCTTTATCGCCATGAGCCGGTAGCCGAGGCCGTTCAGTTGCCCCTCGCTAAAATCAAAAGCGTCCTTCTGAGTGGCCTTCAGTTCGCGATATTGCGATATGGCGGGAGGCGCGCCTCTCTCCATGATCGTGCTGAAGAGCGCGTCCGCGATGTCGCGCACCGGCGCCTTGTACGGCTTGCCGAAAAGGATGGCGGCGATCTTCTGGGACATTTCTCCGAGCTTTGTGCCACCGGTGTTGTTGAGGAGGACGATCAGGTTTTTGCTGTCGGGCATACGGGTGATGAGCGTGTTGAACCCATTTATGCCGCCGCCGTGTTCAATTATGGTTACTTGCTCGTCCTGGGCGCCAAGCGGGGCCTTCCGCACGACCCAGCCGTAGGCGTAGTTGCTCAGCCCCGGCCTGTACCACAATTCTTTGAGCTGCGGCGAGAGAAGCTTGTCGGTGTATAGCGCCTGGTCCCAAAGGTAGAGATCCTCGACCGTGGAGTAGAGCGACCCCGCGGCATAAGGCAAAGACATATCGAGGTAAGGCGCGTTGACAAATCCGCCGGGCCGCCTCTCGTATCCGGCGGCGCGCTTGGCGAGGATAGTATCGTGGTGGTCGTAGCCGGTGTTCTTCATCCCGATCGGGTCGAAGATTCGCTCCTTTAACACCTGCTCATAGGGCTTGCCGGTGACGCGTTCCACGATGGCGCCGAGCAAGAAATAGCCTGAGTTGTTGTAATTGAATTTCGCGCCGGGCTCAAACTCGAGGTCGCCGCTGGCGTACTTCTTTACGAAGTCGGAGACGCCGTAGGGGTTGCGGCTTACATCCTGAAAGAAGTTCGGCAGGCCGGTGTAGCTGGGGACGCCGGAGGTGTGGTTCAGAAGCTGATGTATAGTGATTCGATCGCCGGTGTCCTTGCGATAGTCGGGCAGATAGTCTGTGAGCTTGCCTTCCATCTTGATCTTGCCCTCCTGAACGAGCTGCAGGATCAGCATTGAAGTAAACTGTTTTGTGATCGAGCCCAGACGGAACTTGGTGTCGGTCTCGACCGGAATGTTCCACTCCATGTTGGCCATCCCGTATCCCTTCTTGAAAATTACCTTGCCGTTCTCGGCTGCCAACACTGACCCGTTAAACTGCTGATAGCTATTGTAGAGCTTCATCAACTCAGCGATCTTTGCGGCCTTGTCTTGCGCCAGAACACTCGCCTGCGCGGCGAGCATCCAGAAAACCGTGATTAATAGAGGCGGGATTCGAGCGCCTAGAAAACGCTTTTTCATGACAATTCTCTCCTTCAGGATTTCTGTTCCGGTTGTACGGAGCTTTGCGCCCGACAGTTGCGCTCTTTCTCAACTTGGGACCAAGTCCAGATGATAGGAACCGACCCGACCGGGTAATGGGCAGTTTGAAGTTAGTTAAGTTAGGGTGCAGAGTTTGAGCTTTAGCTTGCCGTGTTTCGAACGCAGAACCATCAAGAGCAAGCTAAAGCTTGAACTCCGAACCTCAGACGAACTCACTGGCCGCGACTGGCCTTCGTTGACAATCACCGGATTCCCACCAACCCCTGGACCGATTGGATCAGCTTCTCGGAGTCGTAGCCCACTCCATCCTTGAAAACGATTTCGACCTTTTCTATTTCGCCGATGTTCACCGCCGGGTTTCCTCTCACTACCATCAAGTCGGCTTGCTTTCCTACCGCAATCGAGCCGATGCGCGCGTCTTCGCCGAGGAACTTCGCGCCGTTGAAGGTGGCTATCTTGATAGCTTCCAGAGGAGTAAATCCGGCTTCGACGAGAAGCTCGACTTCGCGCAAATCTCCAAAGCCCGCCACGATGCCGCCGTTGCCGGTTGGGTCCAAACCGGCTATCAGGAGACCTCCGGCGTTCACGAATGCGCGTTCGAAATCCATCGCCTTGCGGAACAGCGCCACGAATCCGGAATCGGATGAGACACGGGCGCGCGCCGTTAGATAACGCACCCGGGCGTCGGTGGACATCACATTGAGCACTCGGGGATTGAGTAAAGCTGGCGCCGCGCCGATACCCGTTTGAGCCAACGGCGCGCTCCCAGCTTCGAAGACCGGAAGCGTGGAAGTAATAGCCACATTCTTCGCCACCAGCGTGCTGATCGTGTCACGCACCGCGGGGCTATTCAGATCCAGTTGCCTGAGGTTGGCATTGACCGCGCCGCCTGGGCACTGATCCGGCTGTTTGTTCGGAACAAACTCTGAATCCGCCAGCAACCCGTGCTCGAGGTTATCAATGCCAAGATCAGCCGCTTCCCGGAAACCGATCGAGCAAAGATGTCCAGTCACCTTGAGCCCACGTTTATGCGCTTCTTCGACGGCCGCGCGCAATTCAGCGCGCGTAATGTTCATGTACGCCTTGAAGGAAGTAGCGCCCTCGTCAGCCCAAAAATTAACCATGCGCCGGGCGTCTTCCGCCCCGGTCAGTTCGTGCATCACCGGCGTGAAGGATCCGCGTCCCTCCAGATATGGAGCGGTGATATGCATCTTGGGTCCAATCATGCGGCCCGTGTCTATGAGACGCTTGATTTCAAGATCGGTGAAGGGCGCAATGCTGCCGGTGGTGCGAATCGTTGTGACGCCCAGGGCGAGGTAAAGACGAGGAAAGCTTACGCCCATGTCGGAATAGATAGGCGGAGATCCGCCTTGAGGAAAGAACATGTGATCGTGCATGCCCACAAGCCCGGGAAGCACCGTGCACCCTTGAAGATCAACGGTCTGAGAATTCACGGGCGGATTCGGCGGTGAACTCGCTCCGATCGATTGGATCTTGCCATCGGCGATCACGATTGTCTGATCATCACGAGCTGGCGCGCCTGTACCATCGATTATTCGAACGTGGGTCAGCACAACCACCGGAGCTTCCACGCGAATGAACTGTTGCCGTTCAGCAGCGGGGTTCTGTGCGATCGCGCCGGCGGCAACACCGAACAACAGAAGAATGGCTGTTGTGATTCTCATATGTCTCCATTGTGAGCGTTAGGTTCTACAGGGCTCAAGACCGAATGGACGAGCTTTAGCTCGATGTGCGGATGTCCCAGCGCACCGCGACAAAACCCGATTAGTAATTGGCTTGCTCCTCACCAGTGTGCGTTTGTTTCGCCGATCCCTTGAAAGAACGCCTCCCGCCTCATTCTAACCGTTTTCCATGCCGGGCAGAACCGCAAAAACGCTCGCGACACTCCCCAGCTCAGAGACTCTTTACGCCATGGAAGAGCGCACGCCGGGTTTGGCCATTTTAAGGAAAGACCAAAGCCCAATTTCAATCGCCATCGAGATAGACAACGCCATTCAGAACGTACTTGGGCTCAGCTCGCATCTGTGACTGCTGATCAGACTTTGAAACTAGACTAGATCACCCACTGCCGGTGGTATTCGGGGTTCCCGTTCTTGATTGTTCGAATCACGCTCTTGATGGCGCCCTTTTCGAATTGTCAGCTAAGAGATTGATCGGCCCGGCTCAAATCTGTATAAACCATCCAAGTCGATGGCCGATCAAGATGGCACAGTTGAGACGCGCGTTGAACCGCTTCAATCAGAGAAGCTGCGCATCGCTTGCGCCTTCGGAGTTTTCATCATTGCGCTTCTGCTCTATTGGGCCACACTGGCCCCGGCGGTGACGCTGGTTGATAGCGGAGAGTTGATTGTGGCCGCTCGATCGCTCGGCGTAGCTCATCCGCCGGGATTTCCGCTTTACGTTCTGCTTGCGCATCTAGCCACGTTGATTCCGGCCGGGGATGTCGCCGTCCGAGTAAATTTCTTTTCAGCCTTATGCGCGGCGCTCGCCTCGGGAATGCTCACCCTTGTCGTTTTCGAGGCGATGCTTTGCGCGCAAGCCAGGGCCGCATCGCTCTCGATCGGTCAGCCGCCAAAGCGAGGGCGATTCGCGTCGAAGCAAAAAGCGTCTTCGGAAACCATTGTTGCCTCCGGTTCGATCACAATCGGCGCGGCGATCTCCGCGGGACTGCTCATGGCTTGTTCGAGAACGTTATGGGCCTACGGAACGATCGCCGAGGTCTATGCGCTGAATTCCTTCTTGTCGCTCAGTATTTTTTTCCTGATGCTTCGGTGGCGGCGGCGCATCATCGACGAGCGGGGGCGAACAAGAGGCAAGCTTCTGCCGCGATATGATCGTCTCTTGTATGGCGCAGCATTTGTATTTGGGCTGGCGCTTGGAGTGCACCATGTGACGATTGGGCTGTGCTTGCCAGGCTATGCCGCGCTTGTGCATGGAACGGAAGGATTGTCATTTTATAAAAGCAAACGGTTACTCTGGGCGGCGCTGGCGGCCTTCGCGGGGCTTGCCGTATACGCGTATCTTCCGCTCTCGGCGTCTCATTCGCCGCTGTTGAATTGGGGGGATCCAAGCACCCTGCAGCGTCTGTACTGGCATGTCACTGGCAAGCAGTACGGCGTGTTTTTCGATCCTTCCATCGATTTGGCGATATCGCAGTTCGGCGGTTTCGCCAGAATGACGATGCGTGAGTTTGGCCCCTGGTGGGCGCCGCTCGGGCTTCTGGCTGGGGCCGGCGGGTTCATCTCGCTGTTCAAGAAGGACAGAACGCTTTTCTTTTTTCTACTGCTCGTCGTGTTGGCCGATCTCGGCTACTCGCTCAACTATGAGATTGCTGAAGACAAGGACGCGTATTACCTGCCGGTATTCACGTCGATCGTCATCGCCGCGTCATTTGGAGTTCAATGGCTGATTAGATCGGTTCAGACCCCTGCGCGGAAGCCGCGGATGCTAAAAACGGCGGCAGCGGTAATACTGGCTGCAATGCCTTTGACGGCGCTGGCGGCGAACCTTCGATACAACAATCGCAGGCAGTACTTCATTGCGCATGACTACGCTGACAATATCCTCGGCTCGATTGAGCCGAACGGTATGCTGTTGACGCTGGATTGGCAGGTGTACTCCCCGATGCTCTACGTGCGCGAAGTCGAGCGCAGACGGCGTGACGTTATTTCGATCGACGTCAGCCTGCTGCGGCGCTCGTGGTATTACGCGTATCTCGAGCGCGAGTACCCGGATCTAATTAACGGGGCGAGTTCCCAGGTCGAGGCATTCCTCGAGGATCTGCTGCATTGGGATCAAGACCCGGCGGCGTACCAGAGCAACCAGGATTTGAACGCCAGAATAAACTCTCGCTTTCTAGCGATGATCGCCGCGTTTGTCGAAACGAGAATTCGGGTTGCGCCGGTATACTTCACGCAGGAAATCCCAACGGGCGGCGATTCAACCGACGGCCAGTTAGCCAAGGCGCTCTCCGCGAAGTATCAGTTTGTGCCAAACGGATTGGTGTTCCGCGCATGCGGCGGCCGCGAATTCCACGAGCCAGCGTCGCCTGAGTTGATTACGCGCGGGTTGATCGGCGGCTCCCTGAAGTTCGAGGATGACGACCCGGTCAAGCTCAAGGTGCTCCCGGTCTATATAAATATGTTCGCCAACAAAGGCCGATACTTGGCCGCGTTCAACCGTAACCCGCAAGCACTCGAAGCCTTCGACGCGGTATTGAACTTTGATCCGGACAACAAGGCCGCGAAGCAAATGGTCGAGAGGATTCAAGAAGCGATCCGCAAGGAAGGTTCGAAACGGGAATGACGACGCTGTGGGTAGTCCCCAGTTGAGCGACAGATAGGTCTGTCGTTTGGAGCTCACGCTTCAGGGGGCCTCAGCCTAAAGGCTGAACTCTGAACGTCTCCCGCCCAGACACTAGCCTCATTCAAGCAGCGTTCTAAAAGGCGTTGATGGAGCAAGGACGGACTACAACTCTTGCCTCCGGCTACCCCTGCTGTTAGGCTCACATTGTTTTGTTAGCCCCAACCGGATGGTAGCGCGCCGCGATAGCCAAGGCGCCCTGAAGCTCTTTGGGCTCAGCCATGAAGACCTGCCCACAATGCAGCAAAGCCTTTCACGATAGCTTGAATTTCTGCGTCTTCGACAACTCGGTTCTGAATTATGCGGCGGCCCCCC
Organism: Blastocatellia bacterium; assembly: GCA_023265195.1. Classification (GTDB taxonomy): domain Bacteria; phylum Acidobacteriota; class Blastocatellia; order UBA7656; family UBA7656; genus QHVH01. The sequence continues at coordinate 6,864 of JAHFUG010000080.1, forward strand.
AGATTCATGAGGCGGCCCCTGGCCCGGCTCGCCAGGCCAACGCTCAAAGCCGGAGCACGAACCCGATTCATGAAACGGCTGGAGCCAAAACAAGCATCGTCGAGATGGTGGAGCCAACTGCCGCATATAGCCTCCGCGAAACCAAACACGAGATGGAAAACGCCGCAGGAGCAGCATTGACTTCCGACGGCGCACCGATCAAATCCGCTTCGCGTTATCTAACGTGTCCGTCGTTAGAAAGAGCTTCTCTTGCCGGTGACGCGGCGCTTCCGGACACGGTTGAGATAAAGCTCGCGGCCACGACTGTCGGCGGTGGCGCGCCAAGGGGAAGGATCAGCGCGAGAGCCTGGCTGCTCGCGGCTTCCATTCTCGTTCTGGGCTTAATCGTGATTTGCGCCATCGGCTATGTTGTTTACGTCAAGTTTTTCGAGAGAGATCAGGTGAGGCCGTTCGTGTTTGCAGGTGACCGCCCCGCCAGAACATCCCGCGCCAGCGAATCGGTTTCGGAGGCTCGTTCTGACGGCCCGCGAGGCGGCGATCCGGATCGAGAACGGCTAGCAAAGGAAGCTTACGAAAGCGGGGTCAGCCATCAGGAGCAGGCCGCGAGGCTGGCCGAGGCCGGCCAAAAGACCGAAGCGAGCGCCGAGAGCGAAAAGGCCATCGCCAAGTACCGCGAAGCCGTCGCCCTTTCCCCGAAGCTTGCGCGGGCCCACGAGAATCTGGGAGTGGCCCTGTACAACACCGGCCAACTGACAAGCGCAGTGGAGGAGTACGAAGCCGCGATCGTCTTGGCGGAATCGCCCACATCACAACTGTTGACCAATTACGCCTACGCACTTCTGGGCTTGAGGCGTTTTCGTGAAGCAGCCGGCGCTTTCGACAAGGCGCTTCAGGTGGAGCCTTCAGACTACGACCTGCATTTCTACCGCGGTTCCGTGCTCTATTTCGCGGGCGATATGGAGTCTTCCCGCGCCGCGTACCTGGAATATGTTCGCCTTGCGCCGGGAGGTCAGTATGCGGATCAGGCTCGCGACTTCATCGCAGGCCGCTCGGTCCCCGCGGAGATCAACAGAAACTAAAGCAGAACAAAAAGCAGATATGAAAACGTGCCCGCAATGCAAGAAGACCTACCCGGCCAATTTCGACGTTTGTTCCAGCGATAACGCTGTTCTGATAATGCAGGCCAGTGCGTCCGCGGACCCCATGATTGGAAAGGAGCTGGCTGGAAGGTTCGTACTGACCGAGAAAATCGGGCAGGGCGGAATGGGAACGGTGTACAAAGCAATTCATACGAGGATGAACCGGACTTGCGCGATAAAACTGCTGACTTCCGATACCGGGGACAATGAGTCCGCGGCGGCGCGTTTCAATCGCGAAGCTCAGATGGCGTCGAAGATCGACAATCCGCACGCGGTTGTCATATACGACTTTGGAGAAGCCGAAGGAGGGCTGCTGTATCTCGCGATGGAGTATATCGAGGGCGAGCCCTTGTCCCGCCTGTTGAGCCGGGAAACACGGCTTTCGATCAGCCGCGCGGTCGGCATAGCGAGCCAGATAGGGGAAGCCTTGGCGGCGGCGCATTCGCGCGGAATCGTTCATCGCGATCTCAAGCCGGACAACGTAATGATCGGGCGTAAGGGGGCCGCGGCCGAGTATGTCAAGGTTCTTGACTTTGGAATCGCCAAACCCACGGGTGAGGACGCGACGGACAATCTGACCAAGACTGGTTTCGTCGTCGGGTCGCCAGCCTACATGTCGCCGGAGCAACTCTCGGGTGAAAAGCTCGACGCGCGTTCCGACGTGTACAGTCTCGCGCTGATTGTGTACGAGATGTTGACGGGCCGTCTTCCCTTCGAAGGCGAGAATCAACAGGCAATAATGATCAAGCGAATAACCAGTGAACCGTTACCGCTCGGAGCAGTATTGCCCTCAGTGGCGCCTCTCGTGGAGCGGGTGGTGATGAGCGCGCTTGCCCGCGACCAGCACGCTCGCACACCGACGGTCACGCGATTCGCTAACGAACTAGTCTCAGCGGCCAATGAAGGAGCGGGCGGCGGTGACACCGGGCGGATGGACTTTCGGGCAACGGGCGAAAACTCTCAGACGGTGTTGATCGGAGCCCAGCCGGCCGCCGCGGAATCGCGTACGGAGACTGAGCGCCAGCCCGGACCTTTGGCTTATGTCACCAAAGCGGCGCATACGCCGCCGGAGAATGTCGTCACTAAACCCGCTCAGCAAACCGATCAAACGGTTGCGCAGGGCCAGTGGAAGCCCGCTCCGCAGCCGAGCGCGGTGTTGTTTCCGCCCGCCGCTGAAACGCCGAAACAAGGAAGCAAGACCTTTCTCATAATTGCCTGCGTCATGATGCTGTTCCTGGTCGGCGCCATCATAGGGGGGTACTTCCTATACTCACATTATAGCGGGTTAGCCGGCTCCGGGTCCGCGCCCGTCAAACCTGATGCTCCCGCCGGCCCAGGCCCTTCCGCCCCGCCAGAACGGTCGCCGGAGCCCGCAACGAGTGCGGCTAATGACGCGGCGGCCAGCGCGAACTACGAAAGCGGCAAACAGCACCAGAATCGCGCTTCCGAGATGGAACAGATCGGTTCTCCCGTTGCTTTCAGAGAAGAAAACGTGCAAGCGGTCGAGGAGTACCGAAAAGCGATCGCACTGCGGCCGAACTTTCCCGAAGCCCACCTGAACCTCGGCGTTGCTCTGTATTCGCTCAACCGAGTGGACGAAGCGGCCGCTGAGTACAGGGTGGCAATTAAGCAATTGACCGAGGCCTACGGGGCCCCGACATCCCCCGCAATGTCCAATTATGGCCTTGCGCTATTCGATCTCAAGCAGTACCGCGAGGCCGCGGACGCCTTCGGCGAAGCTCTGAAGATAGATCCGAACGACTACGATCTTTACGCCCACCGTGCTTTCGCCCTTCAAAACGCGGGCGAGGACGATAAAGCAAAAGCGGATTACAACGACTACCTCAAGCGAGCGCCCAAAGGAAGCTACGCGTTAGTGGTGAGGGAGATTCTAGCCGGGCGCGCTCATCCGCCGGCGGACAGCGGCAATCACTGATCGCACAAACTCATCTCCAGTTTCCACCGCGACCCGTCCGACGTCCAACAAGCCGGCGGCTTGTCGGACATTGGACAGAACCATTTGGTTTTCTTATACAAAACACGCTACGAAATATGAGCAGCACAAGATGTGACCGCGGGCTGGTTGCGTGATTGGAGCCCAAGCCGGAACGTTTCACTGGGGACTTTGGCTACACAACACATGTCCCATGTTGTAGCCATATTACTCTTAGAAGCAGGCCGTGATACTTAGTGCGGCGCTCTGCGGTTTCCAAAGCGTCCACGCTGGAAATTGAAAAGCGATCAAAACCTACCCTCTTCAGGTTATGAACTGGCAGCCTTTCGTCCTGGCTGGTGTCCACTCGGTGCAGGTGGCACGCGCATTGAGTTGCAGGTGGTTCCCTTGGTGGCCCGACTCGACGAGATTACGTACTCTTCCCGTTTCCATCCGGCGAGCGCCAACTGAGTCCGTTTTGGCAGCCGAAGGGAAGATATGGCTCGCGCGCGGCAATGATAAGTTGAGTCTTGTTGACCGTGCGCGACTTGTGCATTGAATCGCCCTCGATGCGCCGTCTGTTCCAAGGACGACGAAAAGGAACCGGATGCCCGCCCCCAATCTGGTTCCCCGTCGAGCAAGACGGATGCTTCAAGCTGCAGCACGCTCTTTATGGAGCCAGAGAAAGACACCCTGGAGACGCGAGCGTCACGAGCCTACATCGCCGCATTCTCGTTTGTGGGTCTGTCGGTCTTCGCATACGCTTTGATCGAAGTAGCAGCAGCCCCCTTCAGACTGGACTGGCTGTTATTCAGCGTCGTGACCATAGCGGTTGCGTCCCGCACTGAGATAAGAATTCCCGGGCGGTCGAGCACCGTCACTCTGTCCGACACCTTCCTTTTCATCTCGGTCTTGCACTATGGCGTACTGCCTTCGGTTGTGCTGGCCGGGTTTGACGCGGCGTCGAGTTCGCTGCATTACAAGAACCGCCGCAAAGTCGCGCCGTTCAACACTGCCGTAATGAGTTTGTCCGTCTTCTTGTCGGGCGTGCTGATAACGGCCTTTTTTGGCGAAACCTCGGCGCTCAACGGCGACGCTCGGCTGCTGATAGGGGCAGCCGGACTGCTCGGTTTAGTTCATTTCCTGCTGAATTCCTGCATGATCGGACTCGTCGGCGCGCTCAGGCAGGGGCGTAGCTTCGCCAAGACCTGGAGGGAAATGTACCTGTGGGCGTCAGTGCAGTCCTTCACCGCGGCGGCCGCGGCGGCCGCGGTTACAAAGATGCTGACGCTGATTTCATTCTACGCTTTCATAATCGCGGCGCCGTTCCTTGCTCTCATATACCAAACCTCGCGCATATATCTTGAAAAAGTCATGGCGTCGATAAAACACGCGGAACAAGTAGCTGAAATGTACCTGAAGACCATCGGCGCCATGGCAATGGCCATCGGGGCGAAAGATCAGGTCAGTCACGATCACGTGCACCGAATGCAAATCTACGCGCTCGGACTTGGCCGCTACTTCAAGTTATCGGAATCGGAAATGGAAGCGCTGAAGGCTGGCGCCCTGCTTCACGATATAGGAAAGCTCGCCGTGCCCGATTACATTCTGCACAAGACGAGTCCCTTGTCGGCCAGCGAAGCCGAGAAACTGAAATCACACACGATCGTTGGCGCCGAAATAATCGGAAAAGTGCAATTTCCTTTTCCCGTGGTTCCGGCAGTCAAGCATCACCACGAACAGTGGGACGGCAGAGGTTATCCCGACGGGCTTCAAGGCGAGCAGATACCGATCACCGCACGGATTCTCGCCACGGTCGATTGCTACGAGACTGCTATGGATCAGGCCGGCATCCCGCGCGAGTCGGCCATCGCTCTGCTCCTTAAGGGAAGCGGGGCCGTTTTCGACCCCGCGGTGGTTTCTTGCTTTCTTGAACATCTGCTCGAGTTCGAAGCCGAGATGCGGGCGCAAGGCATCGATCTGTTCTCCGACCGAAGACACAGAACGGGCAATGCGCCGGGCGCAAGGCGCGTGGCCGACTCGGGCCGGCTCGCCTTTGACAAAATACGCAGCGCCCAACAAGAGGTTAACGCGCTCTATGACACAGCGCAGGCTATCGGCACAAGCCTGGACCTTCGCGATACTTTCGCGATCTTCTCATCGAGGCTGCTGGACATCGTCCCCTATACGACGTGCGTGTTGTATCTCAAGAATCCGGATTCCGGCGTTTTGGAAGCCGTGTACGTGAGCGGCCGCTACGGCGAGCGATTCAAGAGCGCGAGGCTCGGCGGCGAAAAGGGGCTCACACACCGCGTGGTCGATTCGGGCCTGGCTATGTTCAACTGGGATCCGAAGGAAGACTCCGACGCGATCGGATTGACGAGCACTGAGCAGTACCGCACCGCGGCTTCCGTGCCCTTGGACAAAGAAGGCGAGACGATTGGAGCGCTCACGCTGTACTCCTCGGATATGGATGCGTTCGATCTTGATGAAATACGGCTCATGGAGGCGCTGACGAGGCTTGCGTCCGACGCGATCGCCAACGCGCTCCAGCACGAGCGGCGCGAAGCGGAGGCGTTGACCGACCCGTTGACGGGAATGGCGAACGCCCGAAGCTTGAAGCAAGAGTTCGAGGTGTGCGCGGGCCGCGCCCTCGAGCTTGGCGAACAATTCTTACTTTTGATGATGGATCTGGATGGATTCAAACAGGTCAACGACCGGGTAGGCCATCGGGCAGGCGACGCGGTGCTGCGCGAGGTCGCGCGAATTATTTCGAAACAATTCCGCTCTCAGGATTTTGCGTGCAGGTACGCTGGCGACGAGTTTGTAGGTTTGGTGAAGTCCAGCCCGGAGGCGCTGCTCGGAATGGCCAGACGGATAAGGCGGGCGATAGACAGCCATAACTTCGGCCTCGAGGCGTTTGACCTCTCTATCGGAGTCAGCATCGGCTGCGCCAGCTTCGGAACGGATGGAACGACCCTCGAAGAAATGCTGAACGTGGCGGACCGGGCAATGTATTTGGACAAGGCCGAGCGAAAAGCGAAGCTGTCCGGCTCTCTACTGACGCGTGCGCCGGAGACCGACCCCTTCACTCTGATGTGACATAAAGCCAGATCAAAGCCGCGCAAGCAGACCGGCGCCCTGAGCGTCTTGCCGCCCGGCCTCCGCGGTTGACTCCTTCCCTTCGACGCCACTCTTTCTTCTCTTATGCGTCTCAATCGAGATTCAAATAGAACGTCAAATGAGAAGCTAATGACGCCATCAGTATTACTCAAGCTAGACACTTGGTTTCTGTTTTGCTAGCTTCGAGTATCCAATCGACGACGCATCCGGCGCACAGATGTCCTTATCGATCACAGACAGTCGGTCACTCTCAGCGGATTCGCCCTTGCTGCGCAAACGCCTGCTTGTTTCATTAGCGGCAGTCATCGCGGGGACGCTTTTGTTGCGGGTAGCCGCGCAGACAATGAGCCAGATGCTTCAGTTCTACTTCGTCACCATAAACCGGGACTACTTTCCACTGGCGATCACCACGTCCGGCTTCATCACCGCGTCCTTCTTTGTGACGGAGCTGCTTGGTTCTTTCGTTCTTGGCGCCCTGAGCGACCGATACGGCAGGAGACTTTTCATCATACTGGGTCCATTGTTTGGGGCCGTCGCGGTTCAGATCACCTCGGTGACGGTAGCCATATGGTTGCTTGTTGTGACGAGATTGCTTGAAGGTCTTTCAACTGCAAGCGCCATTCCCTCTACCCTCGGTTTCATTTCCGAAGCGACCCGAGGCCGGCCGGTTCTGCGCGCCCGGATCGTCGGATTGTTCGAGATTACTTTTGTAGGCGGCATGGCAATTGGAGCAAAGGCCGGTGGCTGGTTGTGGGATCATTTCCACACGCCGGTCACCGTAGCGGGTCTTCGACTAATCAGCCCCGCCTTCAGCATAAACGGATTGATGTACCTGGCGAGCCTTGTAGTCTTTGCCTGGGGCGTGAAGGACATAGTCTCGCTTCGGGGCGAGGCCGTGTCTGAGACCGCTCCCGCAACGCGTACGCGAAGCGGTCTGGAACATTACTCGAGGCTGCTGAGGTCAGGCGGCGTCTGGCTGTTCGTGCCGGCGTGGCTCGCCGTGAATTCGATAATTGGAATGTGGCTCAACCACAGCGTCAGGCTGCTGACGGAAACGCGTTCGTCCTCCCAGTTGTTAATGGGAAGCTATTCGCCGGATCAGTTTGGCAATCGGTTCGCGGCGCTCTTTGCCGTGTTTGGCTGCGGGATTCTAGGTTGGAGCCTGGTAATGGGAAGATACCGCAAGACCAGCGCGATGCTACTGTCATTGTGCGGCGTTGTCGTTAGCCTTGGGGCGATCTTTGGCCTAAACCACTTTCGGGGGTTGTCGGATTCGGCGTTCCATCCGCTGACCACCCTAACGGCGTTCGGAGTGCTTGTAATGAGCGGATTCACTCCAGCCGCACTAACCTATCTGGCCGATATGACAGAGTCTCATAGTAAGGACCGAGGCTCGATTATGGGGCTTTACTCCGTCTTTCTTGGCGTCGGCCAAGTGATCGGGACTATTACGGGCGGCTTCGCCGCAAAATGGAATGGGATTGATGGGATGATCCTGCTCAGCCTTCTCTATTGCGCGATCACCGTTGTAACGCTATCAGCCCTGCGCCGGCAGGAAGAAAGGATCGAGTCTCGAACAGGCGGCTTGGCGACGCCGAGGCCTTAAAAAGCGTTGACTAGTATTTGATCGAAAAGTATTATGTTGCGGTGCGCCGGGTCGCCTAATTGACAAGCCCCCTTGAACATTCAGTAGCCCCCTTCTGAATGTTCCTTACCCAGCGCACCGCCAAAACAGTACGGCTCTATGGCAGGAACATATTGCGGTACTATTTTACAGGCGGAGGTTATACCATATCTGTCAAGGGGATGCAAGAGAAAAGTTAAAGTAAAATATTAGGAATTAAGAGGCAGCTAACCGAATGCGGCGGAAGACTCGCTATTTCTCCATTTAGCTCGCACAGAAAGATTCAGCCAGAATACAAAGTAGGTTTGATCGCGGCGTAGTATTGCGCTCGCGCCAAAGTTTGTTCCTACGGACTCTTCTTACTCGACTCCTGAGTGGCAATTCCAATCGCCTCGAGTTCTACAGTGACGCAGTAACCGGTAGTCATTTCATCAAAACGGCTTTAATGTTCAGCCCAGCCTGTTGTATATTCCATCGTTCGAAATAGCACGTCATCGCGAACCAATTCAAGAAATCATGGCTGAAATCGAGACTATTGTATCGCTAGCTAAGCGCCGAGGATTTGTCTTCCAATCGAGCGAAATCTATGGCGGGTTCGGATCCTTCTGGGATTACGGTCCGCTTGGGGTCGAACTCAAGAACAACATTAAACGAGCTTGGTGGCGGTCGGTGATTTATGAACGCGACGACATGGTCGGGTTGGACTCGAGCATTCTGATGAACCGATTGGTTTGGAAGTACTCGGGCCACGAAGATACTTTTTCCGACCCAATGGTGGACTGTCGGCAGTGCAAATCCAGGCTTCGAGCGGACAAGATTGAGGATAACAAGTGTCCGGTTTGCGGCTCCAAGAATTTGACGCCGCCACGGCCGTTCAACCTCATGTTCCGTACTACCGTAGGTCCTGTGGAAGATGACTCCGGCATGGCCTATTTAAGGCCGGAGACCGCGCAGGGAATATTCGTGAATTACAAGAACGTGCTCGATTCGACCAACCGAAAACTTCCATTCGGCATTGCGCAAATCGGCAAGTCATTTCGCAACGAAATCACCACCGGGAACTTCATATTCAGAACGCGAGAGTTCGAGCAGATGGAGATCGAGTACTTTGTCAAACCGCCTCATGGGCTTGCGGAGGGCGAAGCTAGCGATGATGAACACCACGAGCGATGGCTTGAAGACCGTTACAACTGGTATCTCTCACTTGGGATTCGACAGTCTGACCTGAGAAAGTTTGAACAGCCCAAGGAAGAGCTTGCCCATTACTCAAAGCGGACCGTGGATCTTCAATACAGGTTCTTTCCGGAGAGAGATGAGGAAGAGAAGCAGTGGGACGAGCTCGAGGGAATCGCCAACAGAACCGACTACGATTTGAAAGCGCACTCGAAGAAGCCGTTGGACGCCGAAGGCAAGAGGCTGAACGCCGATTCCACGGCCGACTTGACTTATTTCGATCAAGCCACGAACCAGCACCTATTCCCATACGTGATAGAACCGTCGGCCGGCGTTGACCGCTCGGTCCTTGCTTTTTTGCTTAACGCATATCACGAAGAGGAAGTGCGTGGCGAAAAACGAGTCGTCCTTAGGCTTCATAATGAACTCGCGCCGATAAAGATCGCCGTTCTACCTCTCGCAAAGAATAAGGACGGGATCGTCAAGCTCGCTAAAGACATCAAGGCTCGGCTCCAGAGAACTGGAGCAATGAGGGCCGTCTATGACGACACCGCGGGAATAGGTAAGCTCTATCGCCGGCAGGATGAGGTCGGCACGCCGCTCTGTCTGACGGTGGATCATCAGTCGCTCGAGGACAATCAGGTCACGATTCGCGACCGAGACTCCATGCTCCAGGAGCGAATACCGATCGCCGAGGTTGAAACCACGATAAGAACCAAGCTCGGCTTGGCAACCTGAGGCAAAGACAAGAATCCAGGTCCATCCACAGCCGTACGCGAGCGCCCGGCGCGTTCCTTGCCACGGGAGAATTTCAAATGAGAGTTCTGATCACCGGCGTAATCGCAACGTTGCTGTTCTTATCCGTCGCTTGCGGCAATGGCGAGGAAGCGAACAAGCGAGCAACCAAGCCTTCAAGTTCGCCCGCCAACGGCCCCGCGGCCGGGGAGCCCGCGCCAATTATTCCCGGCGAGAACGGCAGCTTAGGCCAGAAGCCCCCCGGCAAGCCGGCTGAGGAAAAGAAAGAGACACAAAAGGCCGCCGCCGATTCGACGCCCCCCGCCAAGATCAACGGAGCTCAGATCTTCTCGGAGCAGAAATGCGCCACCTGCCACGGAAATGATGGTAGGGGTAAGATGAAAGGCGCGCCGGACTTCACCGATGTTGCCTGGCAGCGCAAGGAGAAGGACACAGAGTTGATAGAAGCGGTCAAGGAGGGCAAGAAGCCCAAAATGCCGGCCTTCGGCGCGAAACTCAAAGGAGATGAGATTAGGGCCGCCGTTGCTTATGTGCGTTCATTAGCAAAGAAGTAGATCGAGCCTTGAGATTATTCGGGACATAATCCGGCGCGGCAGCCGCGTTACATGCTCATCCTTTTCGCCCCCTCCTGGCTGTGAGTAATCGACGATCCTTCAGTCATGCTGCAAGAAATCCTGAGAATCTGCGAAGCGGTAAAAGCTCAAGGAGGCCGGGCTCTGCTGGTTGGAGGCTTCGTTCGCGATAAGATGCTCGGCGTGGACTCCAAGGACCTCGATATCGAGGTCTACGGAATCCCCTCGGAGATACTTCGCCCGCTTCTCGAAGAAATCGGTCCGGTCAATACCGTGGGGGAACGGTTCACGGTTCATAAGCTTACCGTAAAGATCTCAGCCGGCGGAGAAGGCTCCGAAAGCGCGCGCAGAGAAATAGACGTATCCCTGCCGCGGCGAGAAACAAAATCGGGGCGGGGGCACAGAGGTTTCGTCGTGGAAGGCGACCCGTGGATGGCGATTGAAGAAGCGGCGCGGAGGCGGGACTTCACTATTAACGCCATTCTATTCGATCCACTCAAGAACGAGATTACAGACCCGTTTAACGGGATCGCGGATCTGAATCGCCGCGTGCTAAGGGCGATCGCGGCGGACACGTTCATTGAGGACAGTCTGCGCGTCTTACGTGCTATGCAGCTCGCCGCACGGTTCGAGATGACGATAGAGCCCGAGACGGCGGCGCTCTGCCGATCCATCGATCTGTCGGACTTGCCTAAAGAACGAATCTGGGGCGAGTTCGAGAAACTATTCACAAGGGCTGGCAGGCCATCCATCGGACTACATGCCGCGTTGACACTGGGCATACTGGACAAGCTTTTTCCTGAGATCAGGGCGCTCGTCGGTTGTACCCAGGAATCCGACGGCCTGCCAGAGGGAGACGTGTTTACTCATACGGCGCAATGCCTGGACGAAGCCGTCAAGCTTGTCGACGATCTTCCAAAGGAGAAACGGATCACGGTCATGTTAGCGGTGCTTTGCCACGACCTCGGAAAGCCGCTTACGACGAGGACCGTCGATGGGATAATCGCATGGCCGGGACACGACCAGGCTGGAGAAGCGCCGTCAATAAGCTTGATGGACAGGCTTGGCGTGCGAACTCTGGGAGGTTACGACGTCAGATCTCAAGTGGCGGCGCTGGTCCGGGAACATCTGAGGCCTCGCCAGTTCTACGAGGCTCGCGGCCGGATTACCGACGGCGAGTTTCGGAGGCTGGCCGTTCGGGTCGATATCGATCTCCTGTATAGGATCGCCAAAGCGGATGTGCTCGGAAGTGGAACAGAGTCGTCATCAGATGGTCCGGACTGGTTCATTCGGCGCGCGTGCGAGCTCGCCGTCGATCGGGGCGCGCCCAGCCCCCTTCTTTACGGACGCCATCTGATCGACGTGGGCTTCGAGCCAGGTCCGCGAATGGGGGAGGTTCTCCGCGAGGTTTATGAATTGCAGCTCGACGGGAAAGTCACCAGCACTGGCGAAGCCCTCGCGGTTGCCAGTGAACTTTTCGATTTTGCGGAGCCAGCCGAGGCAACCCCGCCTCCCCGCTTGAATAACCCTGCTCTCAAGAGTTAGCAGTAATTAATATTGAAAATCATTTTCAATTCTTGTAGGATAGCTGCATTTGATGGTCCGGCAGAATGGAATTTGAGCCGGTTCCGAGAGGTGGTTCACGGGTTATGTTCGAGTCGCTGGTTGTCACGTTGCGCGAGGGAGTCGAGGCGTCGCTTATTGTAGCGATCGTGCTTGGCTATCTGGCCAAAGTCGGAAAGAGAGAATTGGCCCGGTCAGTGTATCTGGGGCTTGGATCGGCGGTAGTCCTCAGCTTGGCGGCGGGGTTTCTTTTTCACGGTCTCGGTTTGAACACGGACAAGATCGAGGGCTGGGCGATGCTGGTGGGCTCGGTCTTCGTCGCTACAATGGTTATATGGATGTGGCGCACCGCTAAGCATCTGAAATCTCAGATTGAATCACGGCTTGGCGAAATTACGTCCGCGGGCAAAGGCGGATTCTCGATCGGGGTATTCACTTTCGTCTTTATAATGATCTTTCGCGAAGGCGTCGAAACGGTTATCTTTCTCGGAGCCGTTCAGCTTACAACCACGTCTCTCATGAATTTGGTGGGCGGCGCGATCGGGCTTGCTCTCGCGGTTTTGTTCGGCGTGCTTTTCGTAAAAGGCTCCATTCGCGTGAATGTGCGCAAATTCTTCTCGATAACGTCGGTCATACTCATCGTTGTCGCGGTTCAGTTGCTGGTCTCGGGGCTGCACGAGCTGTCGGAAGCATTGGTGCTTCCTTCGAGCGAGCGCGAGATGGCTATTATCGGGCCCATAGTCAAGAGCCAGCCATTTTTTTATGTCTTGATACTGGCGCTCAGCGCAGTCATGATCGGTCTCAATAGGAGGAGCGGGGATCCGATACCAAGCGATTCTAATCCGGCGGAGCGCCGCAAGTTCCTCTATAAAGCTCGCCGCGAGCGCGTGTGGACGCGCACCCTTGCGGGCGTCACCTTCGCTTCGATCGTCCTTATAACCGTCGAGTTTGTTTACTCCTCCAACACCGGAGCATTAGCGCCGCCAGAACAGATATTCGACCAAGGTCAGGATATCGAGCTGCCCCTTTCGCGCGTCAATGACGGCAAACTTCATATGTTCGGTTACAGGGCCGGAGCGGTTTTAGTGCGCTTCGTGCTGATTAACAAGGGATCGTCCTCGATCGCCGCGGGCCTGGACGCCTGCCAGATCTGCGGGGACAAGGGATACTATCAGCAGGGTGAAGAAGTCATCTGCCGAAACTGTACGGCGCCGATAAACCGAGCCTCCATAGGTCAAGCCGGCGGATGCAATCCCGTTCCGCTGCCCGTGAAAATCGAAGACCAAACTGTCGCTATCTCGGCAGCCGATTTGGAAAGCGCGTCCTCGTATTTTATACGCCATTGAGGAGAGCCTCACATGCCTGGCTAAGTGAGCCTTTGCCGTCGGCCAACATACAACGGTACTGGTTAACAAAGACGCCGCGTGTTGTTATCCCCGAGCCTAAAGAGGCTGCTAATGAAATCAAGGACTACTCTACAAGCAACTCGAGACAGTCGGGGTGGTATTCTCGGGCGAGTCATTTCTAAATCACTGCCGCGTTATTCTGAAAACTCTGAAACGCAAATTCACCAACGAGATCATACGGATTCAGGTTCTATTGGCGCATCTTAAACTGACAAAATGAAAGTCCCGCGGACCTTTATCGTGGTAGAATCCAGTAATTAGTTTATCAACAGCTCTCGTCTCCATCGAAGCAGATGCTTGAGGAGGTCTGAACGACGAAATGTTCGACGCCGGCGCTCTTACGTTCAGGGAATTTGCAATGAGCGAGCCTTTGCCGTTGGCCAACTTACAAGCCGCCGTGCTGGAGTTCCTGCGCGATCGAGAAGATGCGGTTGTTTTTGGAGCCCAGGCCGTTAACGCGTACGTCGACGAGCCTCGAATGACTCAAGGCATATATCTGCTCTCGACACGCGCAAGAGGTCTCGCCGAGCTCTTGCGTAGCTATTTGAATAAGCAATTCCATATCACGCTGCGAATACGCGAGGCCGGCGGGAGCAAAGGATACCGATTATTTCAAATCCGGAAGACCGGCAATCGACAATTGGTTGACGTCAGACCCGCGGACTCGCTGCCTCCAGCGCGGAGAATCTCCGGCGTGCTCGTAATGGCGCCGGCCGAATTGATCGCCAGCAAGGTCGTCTCATACCATCAACGGCGTGGTAAACCCAAATCTGGAACGGACTGGAGAGACTTGGCGATGCTGGCGCTGACCTTCCCTGATCTCAAGCGCGACGAGGGCCTGGTGACCGATTGTCTTAGGGCGGCAGGATCCGGGCCTGAAGTTCTTGCGGCATGGAGAGAGTTCGTGGCGCGTGAGATCCCTAAGCCTGATGACGACGATGACTTCTGAGGAAATTGAGAGGATCAGACATGAAAGCAACATGGCGCGACGCAGTTCTTGCTGAGAGCGATAATACAATCGTTATAGAAGGAAACCACTACTTTCCTCCGGGCTCAGTCAACCGGGAGTTCTTCAAGGAAAGCAACACTCACACGACCTGTAATTGGAAAGGCGAGGCAAGCTACTACGAGGTGGCGGTGGCCGGCGAAATTAACAAAGACGCCGCATGGTATTATCCCGAGCCCAAAGAGGCCGCCAAGGAGATCAAGAACTACGTGGCGTTCTGGAAGGGCGT
>JAHFUG010000081.1 GCA_023265195.1 Blastocatellia bacterium
TTAGATTCCGTCGCAAATCGCCCGTCTCTTTTGAATCAGGTCGGCGAATTCAAGATGGCGGTCTGGGCGGCCGTCAGTACATAATGGCCGGTTAATGCGAACCGTATTCTTCGACTGCTATGCCGGCGTAAGCGGCGACATGATAGTCGGCGCTCTGCTGAATCTTGGCGTTGATATCGACTCGCTAGGGCGGCAGATTGAAACGCTTGGATTGACCGGCTATCAACTTTCCTCGGAGCCTGTTAAGCGAGCCGGAGTCGCAGCCACTAAGTTCAATGTAACCGTCGATGAAAATGCCCAGCCTCGTCGCGGTCTCAGCGGCATAAAGAGAATCATTAACAACTCGGAGCTTTCCGCGACGGCCAAGTCCAACGCGATTCGAGTGTTCGAGCGCTTGGCCGAGGCCGAAGCCCGCGTTCATGGAGCTACAGCGGACTCAGTTCACTTTCACGAAGTCGGAGCCGTCGACTCGATTGTCGATATCGCGGGCGCGATGATCGGATTCGAGATGCTCGATGTTCAGCGCTTCCACTGTTCTCCGCTTCGAGTCGGGTATGGAATGGTGAAGACCGAGCATGGCGTGCTGCCGGTTCCCGCCCCCGCAACTGTTGAGTTGCTCAAGGGCAAGGAGATTTACGCCGGCGACGTCGAAGGTGAGTTCGTCACACCAACCGGAGCCGCTATTGTAGCAACGTTGTGCGAACCGTTCGGGCCGCTTCCAAAGATGATGGTCAACAAAATAGGCTACGGCGCCGGGTCACGGGACCCAAGGGGATTCAGCAACGCGCTACGGTTAATTCTCGGCGAAGACGGAGCTCAAGACGAGCCGGAGGCGCCTGGCGAGGTAGTCGTGATCGAGACCAACATCGACGACATGAGCCCTCAGGTCTATGGCTTCGTGATGGAGCGCGCGTTTGCGCTAGGGGCTCTTGATGTTTTCACCACGCCGGTGCAGATGAAGAAAGGACGGCCCGGGGTCTTGCTCACTATTCTGTGCGCCGGCGAGAAGCTCGACCGGATGGCCGATCTATTAATCAAGGAGACGACGACTCTCGGGGTCAGGTATTACGCCGCCAGTCGCCGAGTGCTCGACCGGCGCGTTGAGACGGTTCAAACAGAGTACGGCTCGGTGCGAGTCAAGGTAGCGCTCGAACGCGGGCGCGAGATACACTCTCAACCTGAGTACGAGGATTGCGCACAACTCGCGGAGCAGTGCGGAGCCGCGCTTATAGAAGTGCAAGCCGCGGCCGCCGCGGCCTTTCGCAATTCACGGAAAGCACAGGGGCCTGATGGCGAACTCGAGACATAACAACGCGGTCGAGGAGCCCGTCGAGAGCACGGTGGACCTGGCCAAGATCGAAGCCGGCGTGCGGCTGATCCTCGAGGGAATCGGCGAGGACCCCGACAGGCCCGGGCTCCAGGGAACGCCTCGCAGAGTGGCGTTGATGTATCAGGAAATCTGCGCGGGCCTGCATTCGGATCCCAGGAAGGTCATTCGGCTGATCCCCGGCGAGACTCACGACGAGATGGTGATCGTCAAGGACATCCCGATTTACTCGCTTTGCGAACACCATCTTTTGCCGTTTGTCGGCGCGGCTCACATCGCATACATACCGAAGCAGGGCGGCATCGTCGGCCTGTCAAAGATCGCTCGCATAGCCGATCTGATGGCGAAGCGGCCCCAAATACAGGAGAGACTTACTACGGACATTGCCGATCTTCTCTACGAAGAGTTGCACGCGACCGGAGTCATGGTGGTGATAGAGGCTGAGCACATGTGCATGGAGATGCGGGGAGTGAAGAAGCCCGGCTCGAAGACGATAACAAGCGCATTGCGCGGCGGCTTCCTCAAAGATCCCCGCACCCGCGCCGAGGCGATGTCTCTGTTGAAAAACAAGTGATGGAGGAGGCGGCCTTGGTTGCCCGCTGGGAAAGGGCAAAATCAAGCCGCACGTTCAACATCGAAAAATCACAGGCCGGGAAGAGGGATTTATCCCCGCTCCCTCCTTAACCCCGGTTTGAGTCAATCGTAAGCGGAAGCGCGGGGATAAATCCCTCTTCCCGGCCTGTGATTTTCTGATGTTGAACGTGGAATCTGATTCTTGCTCTTCGCCAAAAATGACCAAAATCCAGCGCTACTTTGCCGGATGAAGGGTTGAATCTTCTCTAAGCGCTATGAGGCCCCTCGCCACCGGCAGGGGAAATGGAGCGGCTGATCTGACCGTTATGCCTGAAACTTTTTACGTGACAACGCCGATCTATTACGTCAACGCGAAGCCGCATATCGGCCACGCCTACACCACGCTGGTCGCCGACTCGCTCGTGAAATTCCAGGAGCAGCGCAATGTAGACGGTTTCTTTCTCACCGGCACCGACGAGCATGGCGTAAACATCGAACGCGCCGCGGAGGCTCGAGGGATACCGGTCAAGCAACACGCCGATGCAATAGTAGAAGAGTTCAAAGCGGCGTTCGCCAGGCTCGGCGTCCAGTATGATTTGTGGATACGAACAACCGATCCATATCACGAAGCAGCAGTCCAAAAACTTTGGCGGATTCTTCAAGAGCGCGGATATATCTACAAGGGTCATTATGAGGGATGGTTCTGCGGAAGCTGCAACGAGTTCAAAGACGTCGAAGACAAGAGCGAGAACCCGATTTGCCCGGTGCACGAGAGACCTCTCGATCGCCTGGCGGAGGAGAGCTACTTCTTCAAGCTTTCCGAAATGCAAGAACGTCTGCTCGACCTTTACCGCGATCACCCTGAGTTCGTTAAGCCCGACGTCCGGCGCAACGAAGTAATTTCATTCGTGCAAGGCGGGCTCAAGGATCTGTCAATCAGCCGAGTGTCCGTCAAGTGGGGCGTCCCGGTTCCGGGCGATCCCGCACATACGATTTACGTCTGGTTCGACGCGCTGGCCAACTACATAACGGCCCTCGGCTGGGGCAACGATCACTACACCGGCTTCGACCGTTATTGGCCGGCGCTTCATCTCGTAGGCAAAGACATACTCAGGTTTCACGCGGTGTACTGGCCGGCTTTCCTCATGGCGGCGGGCATTCAGCTTCCGCGAACGGTGTTCGTGCATGGAATGCTGCTGCGCGGCGGGCAGAAGATGGGAAAGACACTTGGCAACGCAATTCAACTTGAGACGCTGCACCGCCACTTTAGCAACGATATGATCCGCTACTTCCTGTTGCGCGAGGTGGCGTTCGGACAAGACGGAGAGATCACTTACGAGGCAATAATAGATCGCGTGAATTCGGATCTCGCCGACGGACTGGGCAATCTGGCGAGCCGGACGCTCACGATGATCAAAAACTATTTCAGCGGTTTGGCTCCTCGCCCGAACCCTCAGACGGCGGCTTTCGAAGAAGACCTTCCGAGCGCGATCGACGCCGTAAAGAGCGCTTTCGACGCCGAGTTCAACGCGATGAGCTTTTCGCGCGCGCTTGAAACTGCCTGGAGAGGGATAGCTCGCGTAGACAAATACATCACCGATCGCCAGCCCTGGAAGCTTGCGAAACCCGGATCGGGCGCCGCGGCCGAGTTGTACTCGGTGCTGGCTACTGCTTATGAAAGCTTGAGACATCTTGTGCTTCTGGTTTCGCCGGTGCTGCCCGATACGACGCGGGACATTTGGAAGCAGATGGGACTGAAAGGCGAGCCGCTTAAGATAAACCCAAACGCGGCGACTTGGGGCGAGCCGCTCGGCGTGTCGAAGATCGGCACGATCAGCCCCGCGTTCCCAAAACTCAACAAGGAAAAAATAATGACGGAGATAGAACGCGAAACAGCGCCGGCGCCTCAAACACCAGCCGTTGAGGCGCCGCCGAAGGCGGAGGTTGGCGAGCAACCGGCCTCGGCGGCTGTTCCTCAGCACATCACGATAGAAGATTTCGTGAAAGTAGAATTGCGCGTTGCAACGGTGCTCGAAGCCGAGCGCGCGCCGAAGTCCGACAAGCTGCTTAGGCTCATGGTCGACGTCGGAGAACCGCAACCTCGCCAGATTCTGGCGGGAATCGCGGAGCACTACAGTCCCGAACAGATGATCGGGCGGAAGATAATAGTCGTAGCCAATCTCGCGCCAAGGAAGCTGCGCGGTCTTGAATCGAACGGTATGTTGCTGGCGGCTTCGGTGGGTGAAGAAGGACGCCCGGTGCTGGCGACGTTCACTGAGGACGTCGCGAACGGAGCGCGGCTCAAATAGTCCGCCAACGATCAAGGCGCCGCCGCACGAATGATCAATGGAATCTCCCGGCCTCGCGCCGTCACTGGTTTGACTGAGACCACTTCGCCTTTCTCAACGATCAAGGCGTGATCGAAGTTGTTCACCGTTGGGCAGACGTGTTTTGGAACCAGGTACAGGATATCTCCGATTGCGGGCGGCTCCGAACCCTCGGCCACTTCAACTGGCAGATGTTCCTCGCTTGGTTTTTTGGGAATCAAATCAGGACGCCCTAAGACCCGGCAGGTGGGCGCGCCGGCGTCCGCCGAGACCGTCTTGTGGCCGGCGTCGCACGTTATGCGATTAGCGCAGGGATGACTCACCACGGTTGACGCCACGATGGCGGCGGGCCTATAGCCAAACTCACGCGGCAACTGAGCCAGGCTGGAGCAATCACCATAAACAACGGTTCCGGGTGATGCTCGGTGAATGAACCCTTCGCTCTTGAAACCCGGATATGAGATCGTGCAGGGAAACGCGGGCGTGCCCGCGGTTATGATTTCTTCAACCATCACGCCCTCTGAATTGAGGGCCGCCGTTATTTCAAGAAGCCGGCCGTAGCCGCGATGAGCGATTAACTCCCGTTCCGCCATTTCATAGTTCGACAAATGGCCGTCGTAATAGTGAAGTCCTCGAAACGTAAGTCCGGCCGTGACGATGGCCTTCGCAAGGATGACGATGTCGCCGATCTTGTCTTGTTCAACGCCGGTTCTATTCATTCCGGGATTGACGTCGATGAATGCGCCGACGTTACCGCCGGACCATTCGCCAAGTTGCGAAACGCTTTCCACAAGCGCCGACACTGTGACCGTTCGAAATTCACCGGCGATCTCTCGGGTCCGTCTGGCGACGGCGCCGGCGGCCGGATAAGCCAGCAAAACGTCAGCCGCGCCTGATTTGCATGCCGACAGCAGCTCGAGTGTCGTGGACGCTTTGAAGTTAACGACGCCTCGCTCGACGAGTTTGCTCATGATGAAGGCAAGCTTCGCGGTCTTTACATGGGGCCGCCAGCGGTTAGGATCTCCGTCAAGCAGCCGAAGGGTCGAACTGATGTTCCGATCGACTAGTTCCGGATAGATCGCAAGCGCCGGAGTCAGTATTTGTTCCGCCTTGTGAATCAAATACCCGGCGGTTGAAGCAAAAGGATCATCATCGTCTTTCATCACAATCGCGGATTGTAACCGCAAACGAAGCGGGCCAAAAGGAAAAAGCAACTCCGTGGGTGGGTTTTGGGGAAGGGAAGAGCGTCGCCCCTGAGTAGGTCGCGCTTGAATAATCCACTTACTGCCGAGGCTGTATGAGAATCCCAATACCCCACACGGGAGAGGCTGTGTGAAAAGTCCGAGAATCGTCCGAGAATCGAAAACAAGGGGATTCGAAATGCATAGGGCTACTCCGAAAAATGCGCTTAGGGCCAAATGTGAAGCATGAGTTTTCTTACTTACAGGTCATCGCAAATTATGGTGACAACTTCGAATTTGTTTGCGCCCTATTTTCGCGGCCTCCCGCTCCGACAGTTGTCACTGTATTTTGCGAAGCCCTTTAAGAAGTTGATCGGCCTTTCACGCAGTCTCCGCCGTGGGTGGGATTCGAGAAAGACGACACGTCGCGCTTCTTGTAGGTTGAACTTGAACAATCCAGCCACTGCCGTGCATACCCCCGAAGGGGTTTCGTCTATCAGGTCAGGGTTGCTGTACTCGGCTACCCAGGGAAACGAACGAGATGCGCCGCCCAACCACGGGGTTGCGGCTCCCAGCGGGCAGACGGGGGGAAGCAGATCGGTCGCGTCTCCTTCCCACCCGCGGGGCGCAGCCACAACCCCGTTGGGGTTGAGCAGGCCGTTTCCCAGGGTAGCCGAGTACAGCAACCCTGGGCTGATAGACGAAACCCTTTCGGGGTTCAAAATGCCCAAACTCCAGTGCGCCGCTACGCGGCGGACAATTGAAACACCTTCTCCGGCGCGGGCAAGACTTTCCGCGGCAAGAGCCCTGATGTATGATGAGGCCGTCAGAACGTCGAGCGCCGTTCGGTTGAGATTGCTCGACACAGCGGAATCTCAATTCCTTCAGGTCGGCGGCCGGCTTCAATGATCAATCACCTCGTTTCATTCGCGGGCTTTCTTATTTTTGCCGGCGTAGCATGGCTGCTTTCGACTAATCGCCGCAAGGTTTCCTGGAAGACGGTTTGGTCGGGTTTGGGCTTGCAGCTCGCGCTTGGACTATTGGTGTTTCAACTTCCTGGATCGCACAGATTCTTTCTCTGGCTGAACGACGCGGTGCTCGCTTTACTCAGCGCTTCCAGGAGCGGGACCGCGTTTTTGTTCGGACCGCTGGCCGCCTCTCCGGGTGAGCCCGGCTCCGTGGGGTTCATACTGATCTTTCAAGTCTTGCCCGTAGCTATTTTCTTCGCCGCCTTCACCGCCGCGCTTTATCATCTCCGCGTGTTGCAATGGCTGGTGCGGTTCTTCGCGTGGCTATTTCACCGCACGATGGCGATCAGCGGAGCCGAATCTCTTTGCGGAGCCGCAAACATCTTCGTGGGAGTCGAGTCGGCTCTCGTGATCCGGCCTTACTTGAAGAAGATGACTCGCTCCGAGTTGTTATGCGTGCTTGTAACGGGAATGGGAACCGTTGCGTCGAGCACGTTGGGAGTGTACGTCGCGTTTTTGAGCGGCTCGTTTCCGCAAATCGCCGGACACCTGGTGTCGGCTTCGGTGCTTGCGATCCCCGCGTCTTTCGTAATCGCAAAGCTGCTGGTCCCGGAAACCGAAACCCCGGAGACTCTGTTGGGCGTTCCACCCGAGGACGAGTCGGCGCGCTCGCGCAACTTGATGGGCGCGATTATTGAAGGAGCCATGGACGGATTGAAATTGGCCGCGGGCATCACCGCGCTCTTGATAGCGGTGCTTGGCTTGGTGGCGCTCGGCGACAAGGCGCTGGGTTTGGCGAGTTCCTGGTTTGGGCTCGCCGAGCCGTTGTCGTTGGTCAGAATTTTGAGCTGGTTGTTCTACCCATTCGCCTACCTTCTTGGGATTCATCATAGCGACGTGCCTCAAGCCTCGCGATTGCTGGGCGAGCGAGTGATCCTGACTGAGGTCGTCTCTTACCAGGACTTGGCTCGGATGGTCGCGGCCGGGACGCTGACCGATCCGCGCTCGGTGGTCGTGCTGAGTTACGCGTTATGCGGCTTTGCTCACGTTGCGTCGGTTGCGATCTTTGTAGGCGGCACGGCCGCGCTCGAGCCGTCACGACGAGACGATTTGGCTGCGCTAGGCTGGCGGGCGTTGCTGGCCGCGACGCTTGCAACGTTGATGGTGGGATGCGTGGCGGGAATCTTCAGCACAGGCGAGGGCGTCTTGTTGCTGAGACCAGGACCGTAGCTTGAAAGTTCAATTGGGGACGGAACAGCTACGCGGCGTCAAGTCATGCCGAGCCAATGGGATTGGCCCGGCCAGTGTTGGAGGCGCCTTGGCTCTCTATGACAAAGAACGATGACGACTGAAAAAAGACAATCCGCGTCAATTAGAAGAGTGGCAATAGCCAGTTTCGTAGGCACGACCATCGAGTGGTATGACTTCTTTCTCTATGGCACCGCAAGCGCGCTGATTTTCGGACGCCTCTTTTTCCCTCAATACGATCCATTGACCGGCACGCTGGCTTCGTTCGGCACTTACGCCGTCGGGTTCGCGGCTCGGCCGATCGGCGGAATAGTGTGCGGCCACTTTGGTGACAGGATCGGTCGAAGGTCGATGCTGGTGATGACTCTCCTCATCATGGGCATAGCTACTTTTCTCATCGGCTGTCTTCCTACTTACGGTCAAATCGGCGTCTGGGCGCCAATTCTTCTGGTGCTGATGCGAGTCGCGCAGGGGTTCGGCGTCGGCGGCGAGTGGGGCGGAGCCGTGCTGATGGCCGTAGAACATGCGCCGCGCGGGAGGCGAGGCTTTTACGGTAGCTGGCCGCAGATCGGCGTTCCCGCGGGACTGCTGCTGTCGACTATAGTCTTCAGGCAAATCTCCAAGCTGCCTGAGGAGGCGCTTCTTAACTGGGGCTGGCGCGTTGCCTTCCTGGTCAGCTTGATCCTCGTGGCGGTTGGGCTCTTCATCAGAATGTCCATAGTGGAACCGCCGATCTTTACGGAAATCAAGCAGAGCCGCCGGGAAGCTCGCATGCCGATTCTCGATGTAGTGCGCCGTCACCCTAAGAACGTGCTGCTGGCGATGGGAGCTCGCCTGGCGGAGAACGGCGCGTTCTACATCTCCACCGTTTTCGTGCTGACTTATGCAACGCAGCCTCGTATCGGTTTTGCTGGCGCGTCCGTGCTGACGGCGGTGGCCATAGCCGCCGCGATCGAGATTGGAGTCATCCCCACGTTCGGCGCGCTGTCGGACCGATTGGGCCGCAGGCCTGTTTATCTTTTTGGCGCGATCTTCACCGCTCTTTTCGCGTTTCCGTTTTTTTGGCTGATTGATACCGGGAAGCAACACTGGCTGGTGATCGCGGTCGGGTTGGCGCTGACGATGGGACACGCGGCTATGTACGGACCGCAAGCCAGCTTCTTCTCCGAGTTATTTGGGACCAGGGTCAGGTACAGCGGCGCGTCGCTTGGTTACCAGCTTTCGTCGGTGATCGCCGGTGGACTGTCACCGTTGATCGCGACGGCCCTGTTGAGGAGCACGGGCCGGTCATGGCCAATCTCGCTGTTCATGATCGGATTGGCGCTGGTGACCGCGGTCTCGGTGTACTGGGCGGCCGAGACAGTCCATCACGACATTGAGGCTGTATGAGAGCCTTCAAATCCAACCAACGAGCGTGGGTGGGATTTGAGGGCAACGGCAGTGGGCTCTTTCTTCGTTAGTTAAGTATGAGCAATCTACAAACTTCGCCGGTGGGATTCGAGGGCGATCAAGAAGGCAACGATCTTCCCGATCCTTCTCCACGCATTCTGATTTGGGGACCTCCCGTTTGGATTCCCTGCAACAGAGGTTCGGATCAGTCAAGAAATTAGTGAGGAATAACCTATGCCGCGCTACCACGTGAAGATTCTAGGACCCGACTACGACGCCATGGCTGATCTCGTTCGCACTTACAACGTGACCGTGGCCCGTCACACCGCCGAAAAACTCGTGGAAGGCGGCTATAGGATAGACGCTCATGCAACCGGAACTCAGATCAGACGCCTCGAGGCGGCCGGGTACACGGTTGACCGGTACGAGGACGCCGATAAGACGGGTAAGGCGCGCCAGGCGGAAATCAGGAAGCTCAAGAAGACAGTCGAGGCTGAAGATCATCTCGTGGCGGCGGCCCCTCAATACCTAAACGTTGCTCAAGTGGAATCGGCGTTGGCGGCCGCCGCCTCCGCGCCTAACGAATCGTTCACGAAGCTGATCACGCTGCCCAGGAAGACGTGGGAGAACAGAGTCTGCCACGCGCTGAAGATCGGGAAGGGAGAGGGCGCGAATCGGCCCGGCATCTACTTTCTCGGCGGCGTGCATGCCCGAGAATGGGGAAGCTGCGACATCCTGATCAACTTCGTTCAGTTGCTTACCCAGGCTTATCGGACCAACACGGGCGTCACTTTGGGAACGAAGACTTATACCGCGGCGCAGATTAGAAGCATCGTGAACACTAAAGACATCGTCGTCTTCCCGCAAGCCAATCCTGACGGCCGCAATCACAGCATGACTAAGGACGCGATGTGGCGGAAGAACCGCCGGCCCGCTCCGGCCGGGCATGCGGAAGCCCAATGCGTCGGCGTCGACATCAATCGCAACTATGACTTCCTGTGGAACTACACCAGGTACTTCGACCCGGCGGCTCCCATAGCCAATTCCAAAGATCCCTGCGAGGCCGAAGTCTATATCGGACCCAGGGCGATGTCCGAGCCTGAAACCAAGAACGCCGTCTGGCTCTTCGATCAGTTTCCAAACATCAGCTACTTCATAGACGTTCACAGTTATTCGGAGGCGATACTCTTCAATTGGGGCGACGACACGAATCAAATCAACGATCCCGGCATGAATTTTCAGAACGCCGCTTTTGACGGCAAGCGCGGCATCGCCACGGACGCGGAGTACAAGGAGTTCATCGATTCGGCGGATAGAACGGCCATCGTTGCGCTGGCTAACCGAATGCGGGACGCGATCAAGACCGTTCGAGGGCGCAACTACAATGTTCAACAATCCGTAGGTTTGTATCCCACCGCGGGCACGTCCGATGATTATGCATTCAGCCGCCACATCGTCGACGCCGGCAAAGCAAAAGTGTATTCCTACACCATCGAGTGGGGCGCCGCGAGCAACCCGACCCCTTTCCATCCGCCTTACAGCGAGATGATGATGATCATCCGAGAGATCACGCTGGCTCTCCTGGAGTTCTGCTTTCGAGCGAAGTAGATCCGGAAAGCCGTTGATTTGCGCTGGCTACGTAACGCTGATCCGCGCAGATCAACGACCCGAAGGCAGCGAAAATCAGCGGCTTTTCCCGTATGGCGGCTTCGGCCAAACACCACTAGCTGGCAGCTTGTCGCACTTTCACTAAACAACTGACCGGTCTTTCGGTATGCTCTCTGGTTCGCGAAAACAGCACTGGAGGTTGGTTCATGGATCTTGGTCTCAAAGGAAAGGTCGCGATCGTGGCGGCTGCGTCGAGCGGATTGGGGAAAGCGACGGCGATGGAACTCGCGGCGGAAGGCGCAAGGGTCACCGTCAACGCTCGTAACGAGGAACAACTCAACCGGGCAGCCGGCGAGATTAGAGCAGCCACCGGAGCCGACGTTCTGTCCATTCCAGGCGATGTCACCATAGAAGAGGATATTAAGAAGCTGGTGGGCGAAACCAACGAACGATTCGGCAGCGTTGACATCGTAGTCACCAACGCCGGCGGTCCGCCAGCCGGCCCTTACAGCGACTTCAATGGCGGCGATTATCGAAAGGCGCTGGAGCTGAATCTGATCAGTACAATCAACTTGTGCCAGGAGGCCCTCCCGCATATGAGCGCGAAGGGCTGGGGCCGAATCGTCGGCGTCACGTCGATCTCAGCCAAACAGCCCGTTGAATATCTTATCCTCTCCAATACGGCGCGCGCGGGAGCTTTGGGATATTTGAAGACGCTCTCGCAGCAGGTCGGTGGTTTCGGAATCACCGTGAACGCCGTGTGCCCCGGCTTCCACTTGACCGAGCGGTTGAAAGCCCTCTCAAAAGTTAGCGCCGAAAAAGAAGGAATAACCGTCGAGCAAGTTTATGCGAATCATGCATCGGCGCTGCCGCTCAAGCGACTTGGTGATCCTCGGGAGTTCGCCGCCGTAGTCGCGTTCCTCTGCTCCGAGCGGGCGAGTTTTGTGACTGGAACCGTCATTCAAATCGACGGCGGCCAGTATAAGGGGTTGTTTTGAGCTTGACGGCCGCAGCGGGCCGGCGGTTTTTTGATCATCCAAGTGCTTCCGAACGAATCCACAAATGCCGTTTCACGATAGTTCGGACTTATGTTCAAGAGCGAACTTGAGCAGTGCATGCGAGCCGTGGATGTCCAGCTTAACGCAGATATTCGTGCGATGGTTGTCGACCGGGCGCGGATGAATGAACAACTCTTCAGCAATCTGTTTGCAGACACCATCGGGCTTTAGCCGATGGAGTTTCACCTTCGACCTATCATGCAGCGCGGATGACCAACTACATTCAAGCCACGACTACCAAGACTGGTCTCACAGTCACAGCGTTGGTCAACGAACGCACTTACGCCATAGGCAAGAAAATCCCAGACGACTTATTCAACCAAATCCCCATATCCAACTACTCGGAGCTTCCCGCATGGAACTACACAATCCCTCCCGGCTGACACCCAAAATGCCAATTTGTTTTTGCGCAGCCCCTTAGGGGGGTTCACACACTCACTGCCGCTTGTTGACGCCTGGCGCTCTTTGAAACTGGCTCTAATGACACTATCATTGACGGCCATGCGCCGGAGACAAAAGCTGAATCTCATTGAGCACGTATCTTCGAAAGAGAAGAAGCTGCTCTACGCAAGTAAGTTGTTTCAGACGATCGCTCCCAGGTATGACTTCATCACGGCCTTTCTCTCCTATGGAATGGACAAGCGCTGGAAGCGAAGACTGATTACAATGGCCGGCGCGAGCGAAGGAGAAACGGCTCTCGACATCGCATGCGGGACCGGAGACATAACCTTCGCGATCGCCAGACGACTCTCGGGAGGCCTGGCCGCGGGTTTGGATCTCACTCAGGCCATGCTCGACATTGCCGAGCAAAAACGGAAGAAGACCGCTGCCGGCAACGTGGCTTTCCATCGGGCGGACATAATGCGCATGCCGTTCGCCGATGAAACGTTCGACTGCGTGACCGGAGGGTATGCCCTACGCAATGTACCTGACATCGCTGGGGCGCTGGCCGAGATCAAGCGAGTACTTCGGCCCGGTGGCCGGCTATTCTCACTGGACTTCGGCCATCCTCGAAA
This sequence comes from Blastocatellia bacterium, assembly GCA_023265195.1. Classification (GTDB taxonomy): domain Bacteria; phylum Acidobacteriota; class Blastocatellia; order UBA7656; family UBA7656; genus QHVH01. The sequence continues at coordinate 12,696 of JAHFUG010000081.1, forward strand.
CGGGTTGTATCGTTCGCTCTATCTCAAGTATCTGACGGTGGCCGGGTCCGCCCTCGGCCTGGCGTTGCACGGCGACGCGGATACATATCGTTACATCGCCGAGACATTGAAGCGATATCCCGGCCAGCGCGGCGTGATGGCGCTGATGACCGAAGCGGGCTTTGCTCAAACCGGCGTTCACGAGTTTGGCGGCGGAATAATGGCGATTAACTACGGGGTGAAACCGTGACACTGCAGTTTACAACCTTCAACGCGCACGCCTCGTGGTGCGTGGCGAAAGGTTCATCGCCACAACAAGACGCGGAAGTCACCGAGATGAGAAGACGGAACAGCACATACCTGTTTGCTCACGCCTTCGTAGCTTGGACCCTCCTGCGCTTCTCTCTTGTGCATCGTTGTGGCTGATGATTCATTTCCGCCCGGCGCCACTACTCCTGATGGCTGTCAATATCTACTCGCGCCTCGCCTCCCTGGAGATTCTATCCGGTGGCTTCCGTCGTCTTGCTACCGCTTGCCGCATGGCAATGTCGTTACCAATCGAGGCTGGCGCGGAACTGCACCGTCCGTGTGCCGCTCGCCGTCGTAATCTGGCCGAACGTGGTCGAAGTCGGGTTGGGATCCCCGATGTCGAAGAACGGATGGTTCAGAAAGTTCAACGCGACCATCCGTAGAGTCATCCGAAACCGCTCCGCAATGCGAATCTCCTTGTTGACGCTCATGTCAAGAATGTAGAGGTTGTTGTTGCGGAGATAGAGGAACGAGGCGAACTGGCCTGGAGTGGACGCCGGACCATAGAGCGCCTGATTCGCCTGGCTTATCCTCGCCGAGGGGTTTAATGTGGCGATGCCGCCCACGTTCGAGATCAGCGCCGTGCTCGAGAAGCCCCCTCCCACCGTGCTCAACGCCCTCTGCAATTGTTCGAGGGTGAAGCCGCCGCCAAAGACCACGCCGGATTGCGCGAGATTGTTGACGGTATTGCGCCCGCCATTGAGAAGGACCGGATTGCCGGAGGCTATGGTCTCGCGTCCGCCGAGCGTCCAGCCGCCAACCACCCGATCAAGGATCCGGTTGTTGGCCAGGAACCTCCGACCCTTACCGAACGGGAGATCGTAAGTCCAATAGGCATTGAAAACATGCCGGCGATCGAAAGGCGACGGCCCATAGTTGAGCCGCGCATTGCGCGTGGTGAACCACTGGTATCCAGCGGCCTGATCGGTTTCGTTCAGCAAATCGCCGAGCGCATGACTCCAGACATAGTTGACGCCGAGGTTCAAGCCATTGCTGAGCCGGTGCTTGAGATCGATCTGCAGCCCATTGTAGTTGTTGTCCCCGTTCGAATCCTGATACGTCAGGGTGCTCAAGTACGGATTGGCCTGGAAGAAGTTGATCGGGTATCTGCCAAGCGCGTTGAACCCGGCGGTGACGCAGGGGGCGAATTGGTTGCCGACGAGTCGGCAGAAATTCGTCGGGCTGGTCGCAAGCGTCTGAGCCAGCGTGCCCGCCACACCCTGGGTCAGATTCAGAATGAAGGTCGTGTTGCCGAAGCCCTGGGCGTTGGAAAGCGCCGGCTGGCCTCCAAGCGCCCCGAAAGCGGCCTGAAAAATGGGTAGCGGCGATTGACCGGGCAGACTGTTATTGGCGAAGGTCTGGCCGCGCCCGTTGGCGATGTTGATGTCGAGGTTCTTCTTCGCCTGAATGAACTCAGCGAGGAAACCGTTCTCAAAAATGTTGACCTCTTGCAGGTTCTGCCGGTGCCACATGTGACTGGCTTTGTTACCCACGTAGCGCAGCTCGAACGTGGTGTCCTTCGTGAGTTGGCGTTGAATGCCTAAGCTCCAGTTCTGTACGTATGGCGACACCAGATTCGGGTTTATGTAGTTGCCTGCCCCTGGCGATGAGAAGGAGGTCTGGTTGATCGGGAAGCCGAATGTCGCCGGAAAGACCGGAATTGCCGGCGCTGGTGAACGAAGATCGAGCGAGCCCGGCGCGAACTGCACGCCGTTGGCCGCGGTCCCCGTCTGCGTCAGGCCGCGGCCTCCTGAAAGCGAATTGGAGATCGAGTTCAGCCCCTCGTTGTAGAAAGTGATCGAGTAGGCGCCCCGGATGACCGTCTTGCGATCTCCCATCAGCTTCCCTAACAAACCTCCACGCCCGCCCGAAGGATTCCACGCGAAGCCAAAATTCGGCGCCGGATTCATGTAATCCCGGCCGTAGGGATGGATCACTTGAACGAAGGCCGGGTTCTGGTTGCTCGAGAGCACACCCGGCTTGAACAGGCCCGTTGACGGCCCATAGAAGTTATCTCCGCTCGGTTGCGAGAGCAGGTCGTTGCCGCTGTGAATGTCGCCGTCAAATTGCCAGCGCAACCCGAAGTTCAACGTCAGATCGGGGCGGATGCGGAAGCTGTCCTGCGCATACAGACCGAAAGTGGTGAACGCATAACGTTGCATGCCTTCGACGAACGGTTTGTACTGGTGCGACTTTTCATCCACCTGCGTGGCGACGGTCACGCTGGTGATCCGGCCCGTCAAAAGCGCATAGAGATTGAGCGCAACGTTGATGTCGTTGCCGGTGGTGTTGATGTTAGGCAGCGCGTTTCGTAACACGTTATTGACCGGATCCGCCGCCACCACACCCAAGTTATATTGCGGCACGCCCGCCGTGCCCCAGGTGTGCGAATAAAAGCTCGTGTGCAGGAATGTGCCGCCCATCGTCAGTGTATGCCGCCCCTTGACCCAGTTCAGGTTGTCCGTGACTTGATAGACGGGATTATTTCTGACGTCCGTATTCACGTTGGGAATATAGGCGGCGATCAACGGTGTGTTGATGATGCGGTTGCCTTGTTCGGCAAAACGTTTCGGGTCGGCATTGACGAAGAAATACTCGCCGTTGCCCTGGAAGCCGAAGCTCGCGTTGTTGATCATCGTCGGCGTGATCGTCCAGTCCACCGAGTTGGTGGTCACGTAGGGCGTGGCCGTGGAGTGGCTGCCGGCGGGCCCGTTGAAATTGAATGGACTGCCGGGATAAGGCACGGTGCCGCGAGTGAAATCGCTGCTCCTTAAGTTCCAGGTGCCGTGCCAGGCCAACGTTGGCTTGATCTGGTAGTCCACGCGGGCCGAGGGGAATGCCTGCGTCGTATTGAGAGCCTGCTCCCATTGCATGTTCCGCATGAATTCGGGCGCGACGCCGGAAATCGGCACGAAACCGGAGGCCCTCGATTGCGAAGCGTTGATCTTGCTCAAGATGCCCCCAATGGTCGGATCCACGGTGCTGGTGAACCCTCGGGCGCCCGCCACCTGTAACAGGTTCACGGTTCGCCTGACGCCATCGGTCCCGACGTAAGTATAGTTGCCCTCCTGCGCGGCGGCGGTGAGGACCGACGTCGACAGCGTTTGCGTGCTTGGTTGCGGTTGGATTTCATAATAAAGGAAGAAGAACAGCTTGCCCTTGAGGGGCGATTTGAACGGGAACAGCGGCCCGCCGAGGGATGCGACCACGTTGTGATTGCGTACTATGTTGCGCGGCAGGCCCTGGAGATTGCGGAAGAAGCCGTTGGCGTTCAGCGCTTCGTTTTGTCCTTGATAGAGCGCCTTGCCGTGATATTGGTCGGAGCCGCGCTTGCTCGTCAGCCGAATCTGCATGGCGCCTTCTCCGCCCGCATCCGCGCCCAACCCGGTAGTGGAAACGCTCACCTCTTCAATCGCGTCAATCCGCGCCGGGGCAAAGGCGAAGAAGCTCGTGCCGCCGCTCTTGAAGCGCTGAGAATTGTTGTTCATGCCGTCGAGGGTGATGTTGAGCGAGCCATTGGGCAGGCCGTTGAAGGTGCTGTTCCGATCGCTCGTGCTTCTCATATTGCCCGCGATCAGCACCGCGAAGTTCAGACCGTCGCGGCCGGCGTAGGGCAGATTTTGGACCAGCCTGTTGTTGATCGTGCCTCCGACTTCGGTCGTGGTTGTGTTGAGTTGCTCCGTGCTTCCCGTCACCAGGACCGTTTCCGTCGTCGTCCCAACCTGCATATCAACCGACACATCGGTAGTCCGTCCCGACGCAACGGTGATTGAAGCAATGACCGTGGTTTGAAAGCCGGCGGCGGCCGCGGTGAGCTTGTAGGAGCCAAACTGCACATTGGGGAAGAGGAATCCGCCATCGCTCGAGGAAACCGTGGTCCGCTCGATTCCGGTGGTGTTATCCGTGACCTTGATCGTGGCGTTCGGAATCACCGCTCCGTTCGGGTCGCGGACAATCCCCCGAATCCCGGTGGTGGTGATTTGGGCCATGCCGGTGATCGCCATCGCGGCGATAACAGCAGCGTAAACGAAAACCCGGCGCACTCGCCTGGGCTCTGAACGTATTTTCATGGCGTCCTCCAAGGAGCGGCAACCAACCTATGATCTCATTGATTGCTTGAAGTAGTTTTCATTTCATCCGGCCCCAATTTCGCAACCTACCGATTGCGCCTTGGCTGGATGTTCGGCAGTGGGGTCATAGTGCGTTGTTGATGAAGTCCTCTTCCGTGTTCCTCCGCGACCTCTGCGGTTATCTTCGCCTGATTCGGAAAAACACCGCGGAGGACGCGGAGGAGCGCAGAGGATCGACGCCGTCTGAGTCACCAACACACTAATACCCCACTACCGGATGTTCTTCCCGAAGTAAACATCCATCGGAATGTGATGGTCTTCGTAAACGCGGCCGAGCAAGTCGTAGAGCCTCGGATCGTAGCTTTGCAAGTCCTCCGGTGTCTGCACTCGTTTGTCTCCGTCCTTGTACTCGTAGTTCGACCAAAACCATGTTTGCGTCCCTTCAGCCCAATACTCGCTGGCGTTGGTCGAGGCATAGTGTCCTTTCCAAAGCCCCTTCGACGTCGCCTCTTTGTACGCAGCCAGTATTTCTTCGTAGAGCTTCGGGTCAGCCGTCCGAATGCCGGCGCCCATGATCGCGTGTGAGAATTCGTGGACGAAGATGTTCTCGCCGAAATAGCGCGTCCCCGGATAGCCGAGCAGGTTCTCCTCGGCGCAGGTCGTGGGATTGCCGCCGAGACCGCGCGCGCGCCGGTCCCAATACTGTTTGTCGGTCATGGCGCCAATGCCGCCCGGTTTGTCGTAGTTGGCTCTCTCTCCAGGGGTCAAGCGTGGATCATCTCGCGAGGGCTTCTTTCTATCTCTGTGTTCGGGAATGTCGGTCGTCATCTCCGACTGAGCCATCACCCCGACGCGCATTTTCTTATTGCTCATCTCGCGGCGCAGGTCGGGCCGCTTGGCTAGCATGTGAATCACGATGTCGCGCGCGACCAGCAGCGCCGCGTCCGGTGTTTTCTCGGAGCTGAGAATAGCGGTTCCGAGCGCGTCGGTGTACTTTTTGTAGAAAGGATCAGCCCCGAGCGATGGCGGCGGCTCGCTGATCACTGCTCGAACATAGTCCGTGACCAGCGGTTTGAGTTGAGTTCCCGCCCGGGCGCCGGCGATGTTTGTTGCAACAAGCAGAATTGCGGCTGCAACGATGGAATACTCCCTTGTTTCTGCTTCCTGCCTCACACGGTTTTTCCTTTCGGCCTAATGCTAAGGGTGAATCTGACATTCCGAGAGTCCACAACCGCGATTCGTAACCCGCACGGAAACGCGGCAATGCCAACAACCAGCACAGGCCTTCAGTCTGGCACGGGACAAAGGAAGCCGTCTTGCATGATGCTAAGACGGCTTGAACCCCCTTAGGGCCGTTCCAATTGGTCAATTTCTTAAAGAGTTCGATAGCGGTTGAAGGCCAAATCAACCCGGCCCGAATCTTCAACTGGCTAATATGTGAGAGCTATGACGACAAGGGCAACGCGATCGTCTACGAATACGCCTCGGAGAACGAACTGAACATCGACCTGACCCAGGCCAATGAAGGGAACCGCGAGCGCGTTGCGAATCGCCACCTCAAGTGCATCAAGTACGGCAATCGAATCTCCCGCCTGATTGAGCCGGATTTCGCGAAGACGGAGTGGATGTTCAAGGTGATCTTCGACTATGACCAGGATTACTACGAGGCGCTTGAGCTTGACCCCACGCGGCCTGAGACCAGGCAGCACCGGCTTGTCCGCGCTTCAGCGGAAGCAGGAAACGTGTGGGCGGTCCGGCCTTACCCTTTTTCCTCTCACCGGGCCGGATTCGAAGTGCGTACTTATCGCCGACGCCGCCGCGTGTTGACGTTTCACGGCTTCGCGGAGCTGATCGCAGAACAGATCGCGCATCACGAATACTTGAGCGTCCAGCAGCAAATCGAGAATGCGCGCGAAGTTGATGACTTTCTTCACGACAAGTTCACCAATGAGCAACTCTACCTCTGGATGCAAGGCGAGATCTCGCGGCTCTACTACGAGTATTACCGGTTTGCGTTCGACGTGGCGCGGAAGGCCGAAAGGACGATGAAGCTCGAGGTCATGCGTCCCGAGATGGATGCTCAGGACTTCGTCAAGTTCAACTATTGGGACGGCGGCCGCAAGGGTTTGCTCTCGGGAGAGGCGCTCCATCTCGACGTGAAGCGGATGGAAATGGCGTACATCGAGAACAACAAGCGCGAGATTGAACTGACGCGCCACGTCTCGCTGCGCCAGCTCAATCCGCTCGCGCTTCTGTTGTTAAAGACCACGGGAGCTTGTCAGGTTACTATTCCGGAATGGCTCTATGACCGCGACGGAGCGAAGTGAACACGGAGTCGGGTCGGTCAATCACTCCATCCGCATTGCCGCCATTCTCGGGTTTGTCGTACTCAGCAAGAGCAATGAAACCATTGGGCTGTTCCGAGGGCGGCTGTGGAGTGAAGCTGCCGAACAACTCAGAGCCATCGTCTATTCGTCCGTTGCCGTTCCGGTCCAGCACCAGGAACGCGTCATCGGCGCTCGCGGCCGTCCACGCCATACGCTGAGCCATTTCGATTCCCTTGATATCAAAGTTAACGCCGCCGGCTGCGTTTGTTAGAGCGAATCCGTCTCCCAGAGTGTCGAGCAGTATTGGACTACATTCACAGGCGCAATATTGGGTAGGCTCCAACACTAACCACCTGTGCCACACAATCTGGTGCGTGTGATCTCCTGATAAGGATAGCAATACTCATTGCCAGCGCCTACGCAGTCCGCATAGGCCTGATAAAACTCAAAGAAGCCGTATTCGAACGGTGGCCAATACGAGGCAGTCCAGTCTGGACACCCATAATCACATTGGCTCCAGTCGACCGATGTCAATCTGTAGCAAGAAAACTGCGGCGGTATCGCTGAAGTGGATCGCGTAGTTCCCGCTTCATGGACAACCGGGCGATAACTGACTGGTCGGGCTGAGGGTAAGACAAGCTTGATGGGTCGCACTAAACTTTGAGACTGCTGTTTGATGCGTTCCCGATAGGATTCCTCCAGGTTACGCACCGACGACTCAACTGGATTCCATCTGTTTGAATTCTTAGGATCGCGCGTGTACAAGACTCCGCCCATCCAGAGAGTGTCATCCTCAAAGAAAACTTTCCCTATGGAGATTTTTACATTATCAACTTGCAAGTACTCCCGATATCTCAGGTATTTCTCGTCAGGGAATTTGATGTCTATGGAGCGGCCAGGCAATATCAGCTTTTCGGCCGTCGGCAACAGACCGTCACCCGAAAGCGGCAAGGAACCCGCGGAAAAAGAAGTGATTCTTGGCAAATTGCCTGACTTGGGTGGGTCAACGCGCAACTCAATGCTAACGTAGGTTACGGCCCTTCCGGAGATGTTCTTAACCTGAACACTCAAGCCTTGAAGCCAATTCTGGTCGTCGTCGACCAAAGGCTCCTCAAAACGGATTGCTTTACCCCTGGCCTTCGCGTTCGTAAGTAGAACTGGCTCAAATGGACTAGTGAGCTTGCTTATCACTCTTGCCGGACGCGCTAGTCCATCCTGGACTGGAACATTCGCCGCCGCGAGACTGGCCGTGATGGCCAACAGGAATGCTAAGCAGATAGTGATGCGCGCTCGGCTGCGGCTCCGTATTATTCTGATCATTCTACACCTCCTCAGTTTCGCGAAGTTTCTTTTGGTCGTCAATCACTGCGTATCCGAGCTAATAACCTCGATATGCAGATGTTGACCATCCCTTTGGAAGAAGCTCGAATTTTACTGTGTCTACTTTCAACACCTGACGTCTCCGGGAAGACTTGGACGCCGCACTCATCAACGGGCTCGGCGTGCTCACGCTCTCTTCACACCATTTTATCTCTCTTTTCTTGATGGACAACGTACGCACGTGGCGCGAGCGCCGCGATTCTATGTATTCGTAATCACGGTGTCAACCAAAACAATAATTAATAACGGGTGCTTAACGGTTTTGGGGACGCGGCGCGGAAAGATGCTTGGACAAGTAAGAAGCAAGGCAGGCATGACGAGGCATGGTATCGGGACGGAACTTTGGGCTCGTCTCTTTCTCACCCGGCGTTAGCAGGGTCTGCAGTTTGGCCACTTCTTCCGCCTCCGCCCCTCCGTAGGAGGGCCATGTCCTATGAAAGGGGATGTCAAGAACAAACTACCCCCTTGCCGGCGGCAAGATGATTTTTTCTTGCCGGCCAGCCCCTCCGGGGTCACGGTAACCTCCCGGTACGTATTCCTCGGCACGCACAAGCTGCGGGGAACGGCGCTGCTCATCTGGTTCATCCTCCGCCCAGATGAACCCA
>JAHFUG010000404.1 GCA_023265195.1 Blastocatellia bacterium
TTCGGAATGCGGAGTTCGGAGTTCGGAGTTCGGAGTTCGGAATGCGGAGTTCGGAATGCGGAATGAGGAGTTCGGAGTTCGGAGTTCGGAATGAGGAGTTCGGAGTGCGGAATGAGGAGTTCGGAATGCTGAGTTCGGAGTTCGGAGTGCGGAATGCCGAATCACGCGGTGGTCCTCGGGGAAACGCGAACAGAATTCTCGTAACGATCGGCATAAACGACGAAGTCGCCAGGTCCGCGTCGTGGCGGGGGTCAACGCGCGGACTGTCGATTACCGCGCGTTTGCTTGTGCTTTTGCGATGCGATATATTCACTGCCGACGACAGCTAGACACGTTGCAGGCTGGCTTTTGGCGCGTTCTTTTTTTTCACGCCGCGATACTTGGTTATGACAGACGACAAAGTGGTGGCCACGAACCGCGAGGCTTACCACAATTACCACATACTGGAAACTCACGAATGCGGCATCGTGTTAACCGGAACCGAAGTCAAGTCGGCGCGAGAGGGGCGTTGCAACCTGAAAGATAGCTACGCGCAGATGCGCGATGGGGAGGCGTGGCTGCTGAACGCTCACATCAGCCCTTACAGTCATGGCAATCGCGAGAATCATGTCCCGACTCGGACGCGAAAGCTCTTGATGCACAAATCGGAAATCGTCAAGCTCGCCAGCAAAACCCAGGAGAAAGGTCTGACTCTGGTCGCAACCAAGATGTACCTGAAGAACGGACGCTTGAAAGTGGAGCTTGGCGTGGCCAAGGGGAAGAAGCTGCACGATAAGCGCGAAACAATAAAACGCCGCGACGCGGATCGAGAAGCCAGGGCCGCCGTGAAGTCTCATGCGCGAGGAGAATGAGGGGGTTGGGGAATTGCGAATTGCGGATTGCGGATTGCGGATTGCGGATTGCGGAATTGCGGATTGGGAATTGGGGATTGGGAGAGCGGAAATTCGCAATCCAAAATCTACAATCCGCAATTCGAGAATCCGCAATCCAAAATCTACAGTGCGCAATTCGTGAATCCGCAATTCGAAATCTACAATCCGCAATTTGAGAATCCGCAATTTGAATAATCCGCAATGGAAGGATTCGCAACCGAATGAATCGAGGACAAACATGGAAGTCAGAGCCGAATTCAAGAAGTTCCACGACGTTGAAGCCGATGCGCTGGTGGTCACCATCTACGAGGGAGAGAAGGCCGAGGAAGGAGCGCTCCGAGATTTGGACGAGCGGTCAGGCGGCCTCCTGCGCGAGCTGATCGGCAGCGATGAGATGCGCGGCAAGCAGGGCGAAATGGTCTACGTTCACAAGCCCGGCGACATCCGCGCGCGAAGATTGTTGCTTGTGGGCGGCGGAAAGCGCGAGGACTCCTCTTTGGACGGCGTAAGAAAGGTAACCGGATCCGCCGCGCGGTTTCTCCGCGGCAAAGGCGCGCGGTCGATGGCGATGCTGCGGCGGTCGCAACTCGACATTGGCTCCAGCGCCCAAGCCGCCGTTGAAGGCGCTCTCATTGGGCTTTTCGAGCCCGACCGCTACAAAACCGAAGATAAGGAAGAGCGCCGAATAACCGAGTTGATCCTCGTCGCCGCCAGTCCCGGCTCCGAAAACGAACTGGCGCGCGGAGTCGAACGCGGCCGAATAATCGGAGACGCGATCAACCTCGCGCGCGAACTCTCGAACGAGCCGGCTTCCACGCTGACGCCGACGGAATTGGCGGAGCGGGCGCGAGAGACGGCTGCCAGGTTTGGGCTCGACATCGACGTGCTTGACGAAGCCCGGATGAAGGATCTCGGCATGGGCGCGCTCCTGGGTGTTGCTCGGGGTTCGGATGAGCCCGCCAAGTTGATAGTGCTGAGATACACGCCCGAGGGGGCCGAGCCGATGGGAACCGGAGGCGAGGTCATCGCGATAGTAGGCAAGGGAATCACGTTCGACTCGGGCGGCATCTCCATAAAGCCCTCCGAAGGCATGGAGAAGATGAAGTATGACATGTCCGGCGCGGCGGCCACTCTTGCCGTTATGCGGGCGATCGCGCAATTGAAGCCGTCAGTCAACGTGATCGGACTGATGCCGACTAGCGAGAACATGCCCTCGGGCCGCGCTTACAAACCCGGCGACGTTCTTCGCGCAATGAACGGAACAACCATCGAGGTGATCAACACCGACGCGGAAGGACGGTTGGTGTTGGCGGACGCCATGACGTACGCGAAGAAGCTCGGCGCCACTAGGATGATCGACCTCGCCACCTTGACCGGATCCGTGTCAGTCGCGCTTGGGGCCGTCAACGTGGCGATATTGGGAAACGATCAGGTGTTCGTCGATGAATTGCGCGGGGCGGCTCGTGAAGTCGGCGAGCGGTTCTGGCAGCTTCCGATGGATGATGAATATCGCGAGCTGATCAAAAGCGACATAGCCGACATAAAGAACTCCGCGGGGCGGTACGCGGGCACCATAACCGCGGCGTGGTTCCTTCGCGAATTCGCCGGTGACGTCAAGTGGGCTCACCTGGATATCGCTGGCACGGCTTGGGAGAACGAGCGGAAATCATACATGTCCAAAGGGCCGACGGGCGTCGCCATCCGAACGGTGATCAATTATGTATGCAATCACACGGGGAAAAGATGAAGGGTGAAAGTGGGGGAAGAATGATGATTGATGATTGATTATTGATGAACTTGTGAACTCTCATTGGTCAGGTGCGATAGATGGCGATGGCTAGCAGAATAATGACCACCACGAGTATTCCAATCTGTTGTGATCTTGAAAAATTGACGTTCATTGTCTGAGTGTCTGAGGAACTCATTCCACGGGCGCCTCCCTTCACCCTTCTCCCCTTCATTGCTCATCCTTTACATTTTCTCAGCCTCGAACAGCGAGCGCATATCTCTCCGCACGCCTTCAGCTAATTCATTGCAGCACTTTTCGCTACACAGCATAAACATCAAATCTTTACCGTCTCGCTTTGCCGGGGAATCAGCGGGAGTTATGATCGCCGGTACGACTCTCCCCTCGCCGCCAAAGACAAGAGGTACGACCTTGCCTTCCTGATCTTTCATATTAACGCCTGGTCTGAATTTTCCACTGACGCCAAACACTTCAGCGTCTTCGGGTATTTCTCGCCGACACCAAGCGCAGGTATTCAAGTGTCCCTCCTGACCTGGACGTTTCTTCTTTCGTCTTTTCGGGAATTTCATAGTCGATCCTTAAGAACGGTCTTGGCCAACGCCAAAAGAACTCAGACAGTATTTCCCGGCGTCAAGAATGTCAAGAAGCATTCTCCCTGCTACGGCTGCCACACTCGACGGGATCGAATATGAGATCAGCCGTTCTCGCGTAACGCCGCCAGCAGGTCTCGAACCTCGCGCATTATCGCCTGATCGTCGTCGCCGGCGATTTGCAGTTTAAGCACACCGGCCGGGGTGAACGTCGCCGTCCGGTTCGAGATCACCCCGACCAACTTGTCCGGATCGACGCGGGCTGATTCCGCAAACTTGATGGCGAGCCGATCGCCCTCGCGGTCCATGGACAGGACGCCGAGCCGCGAGGCGTCGCGGCGAAGGCGCGCATATTCGAACAAGGTCTCGACCGTATCGGGAATCGGGCCAAAACGATCCGCGATCTCCAGGTGAATTCCTTCCAATTCGGCGTCGTCGCGGGCCGAAGATATTCGCTTGTACGCGCGAAGCCGCTGACTCATATCGCGGATGAACTCTTCCGGAATGCGGATGTCGACTCCCAGATTGATCGTGGCCGAACTCTCCTCTTCGATTGACTCGCCCTTCAATTCCCGCACGGTCCGCTCGAGCATGGCGGTATACAAGTCAAAGCCGATCGCTTCGATATGCCCCGATTGTTGAGCCCCGAGTAGGTTGCCGCCTCCGCGAAGCTCGAGATCCAGCGCCGCGATTCGGAAGCCGGCTCCGAGGTCCGAGAACTCCCGTATCGCCGCGAGCCTTCGACGCGCTATGTCGGTAAGCTTCTCTTCGGGAGGTATGAGCAGGTAGGCGTAGGCCCGCCTGTTCGATCGGCCTACCCGGCCGCGCAGTTGATAGAGCTGCGAGAGTCCGTACTTGTCCGCTCTATTGATGACGATGGTGTTGGCCAGCGGAATGTCTATGCCGTTTTCGATAATAGTAGTCGAAACGAGAACGTCGATCTCATGGCGGATGAACCGGAGCATCACTGCTTCGAGCTCCTTCTCGCCCATTTGCCCGTGAGCGACTCCGACTCGCGCCCTGGGCGCCAATCTCCCGATAAGCTCGGCGATCGAGTAAATAGTTTCGACTCGATTATGCACGAAGAAGACCTGTCCCGCGCGCTGCAACTCCAACTCCACGGCCGATCTTACGACCGCTTCCGAGAACTGAACGACGTGAGTCTGTATCGCGAGCCGGTCGCGTGGAGGCGTCTCGATGATGGACATGTCGCGGAGTCCCGCAAGCGACATGTTGAGCGTCCGCGGAATCGGAGTCGCCGACATCGAGATGACGTCGACCTTCTTGCGCATTTGCTTGATGCGCTCCTTGTGAGTGACGCCGAATCGTTGTTCCTCGTCGACGATGAGCAACCCGAGATCCTTGAGCTTGATGTCTTTGGAGAGGAGCCTGTGGGTGCCAACCACGATATCGACGGCGCCGGCCTCGAGGCCCTTGACCACTTCCTTTTGCTCTTTTTGAGTACGGAATCTCGACAACATCTCGACCCGGACCGGAAACGCGGCGAATCGCTGCTGGAGGGTCTTGTAGTGTTGGTAGACGAGGACGGTCGTGGGCGCGAGGACGGCGACCTGCTTGCCTTCCGAAGCCGCTTTGAACGCCGCCCGCATGGCGACCTCGGTCTTGCCGTAACCGACGTCGCCCACGATCAACCTATCCATCGGCTCGGGCGACTGCATACCCGCCTTGACGTCTTCGACGGCGGCGGCTTGATCGGGAGTCAACTGGTACTCGAAGGCGTCCTCGAACTCCTGTTGCCACGTCGTGTCTTCGCCGTACGCGAAACCGGGAACCAGCTTTCGTTCGGCATACAGTTTCAGCAGTTCTTCGGCCAGGTCGCGCATCGCGCGCTTGGCCCTTGCTTTGGTCTTTTCCCACCCGACGCCGCCAAGGCGGTCCAGCCGAGGCTTGTTTCCTTCAGCGGTAGAGAACTTTTGAATCAGATCGAGCCGTTCGAGCGGCACGTAGAGATTGGCGCCTTCGGCGTAAGTCAGCAGCATGAATTCTCGATCGGTGCTCTGCCGGCCGATCCCGTCGGCAACGTTGAATTGAGCGGCGGGCGTGGCGCCCGATGCGACGGCTAGCTGTCTAAGACCTTGAAACCGTCCGATCCCATGATCGACGTGAACTACATAGTCGCCGGCCTTGAGATCACCGAGGTCGGACATAAAAGCCGCGAGGCTCCGCTTCTTGCGCGAGCGGGCGCGGCTGGCCGGCGGCGGAGCCTGACGCTCGATGTCTCCGAATACATCGCTTTCTATGAGCAATGAAAGCCCGGCTGCCGGTAGAGTGAACCCGTTGCCAAGCCGGCCAACCGTGATGATGCGCCCGAGGGATTGCCTCCGAAGGCCGAGCGACGGCAAGAGCTCTGCCGAAAGATCGTATTCAGCGAGCATGTCTCGCACGCGCTCGGCAAGTCCCAGGCTTGGCATAACAAACAGCGTGGTAGCCCTTTCTTCTTTTAGGTCGTCGATCAGATGTTGGATGCGGCCGTGATAGCGCCGGGGCGATTGCGAGATGATTTCAATCTCGGGAGTGTCATGCGCCAGAGGGAACAGGAAGAACGTCCCGGGTTTTGGGTGTGACTCCCGGGCATGGCTTTCGCCGTTTTCTTCACGCGATTCGCTCTGTACGCCGGGCCGCAAAACGATGGCTGGCGTCGAATCCGACGCCAGCGGCGCGAAACGTTCGTCCGTGGCCGCCGCCGCGGAACCAAGCAGCCTGCACTCGACGCGGGCCGATTCGTCAAAACGCGCGCGCAACTCATCGGGGGTTAAAAACAATGCGGCCGGTTCGAGAGCGAGAGCGCCGGCGTCGTCGGTGCGGGCATAGCGGTCTTCAAGCATGTCGTACAACTCGACCGCCGCCCGGTCCAGCGAGGCGGGTTCGTCGATGACCAGCAAAGCGTCCTTGAAATAATCAAGTCCCGACGAGGCGAGTGGCTTGATCAGCGGGATCAGATACTCCCAGCCCTCGAAAGATTCGCCGCGTTCAGCGTGAGCCAGGTGAGTCCGCAGATCTCTCCGAAACCGGTCGCCGCTCCAATGCCGGGCGGCTTTCTTCGCCCACATCATGAAGTCCTCGCGCCGGATGCACACTTCACGCATCGGGACGATGTTCGACTCGGTCAGGCGGCGGACCGACCGCTGGGTATCGGGGTCGAACTCCCTGATTGAATCGACGGTGTCGCCGAAGAACTCTATTCGATGAGGCGAATCGTGAGCCGGCGAGAAAATGTCCAGTATTCCTCCGCGAAGGCTGAACTCGCCCACCGCTCCCACGGGTTCCTCTCTGACATATCCGCTCGCGATCACGTCATCGACAATTAATTCCAGAGGCAAGTCGTTTCCGGTGCGGAGAACGAGTCCCTTCAATTGATCCGGGGGAACGGTTCGTTCGGCCATCGCCCGAAGCGAGGTGAGGATGATCCGCGAACCACTCTTGGCCCCTTTGGGCCGGGCGCGGCAGAAAGCCAGAGTTCTCTGTTCGAGCACTTCGGCATGGGGCGACGTTCCGTCGTATGGATCCCGCTCGGAGGCGGGAATCGTGATGAGGTTGTCGCCGGCGAATTCGAGGCCATTGACCGCGCAGTAGAAGAACTCGACGTCGGATCGGAATTCTTCGACCTCTTGATTGGATCGGGTGATGAACACAACGTCGCGTCCCGT
>JAHFUG010000082.1 GCA_023265195.1 Blastocatellia bacterium
GCTTTTGTTCCCGGTAGCCCGGCAGAACCTGCTGAATGCGAGCTTCAGCAGCCGCTGCAATCTCTTTGAGCGGCACTTTGATTGGCTCCAATTTGATCCCACGCACAGTGGACTTTGGCTCAATCACCAGCACGCTCTGCCGTTTGAAACGCCGCGGCCACACCTCGGCAAGCATTCGCGCGGCCCGTGGCGGCGCTACGCCATAAGCGTTGATCAGGATTTCCAGCGCCTGTATATGAACAACGTCTTCAAGATTGTACTGCCGCACGTTACCGCGTCCGCGGCCTGCCAACGCCAGGCGCAAATAGCCTGCGTCAACTATGTTCTGTAAGCGCTTGGTGGAGATGTTGAGCACCGCGGCCACCTGTCCTGCTTTAAGCGTTAGGTTATCCATAGCCGGAGTTTATTTGAAACTACGCCTCAGTTGCAATAAACGAGACGGACGCGTTTTGCGACAGCTTTGAGCGACATCTCCACGCTCGCGCCCACTCACAATTCGAAGTACTTGATCTCGCTCTTGCTCCATGAGATCGCCTTCCCCATTCGCTGAAGTTTGGTTCGGAACAGGGACGTGCTGAACACCTCGCGCAGAAGAGCCGAGGGAACGCGCGTGGTTTCATTCTGCCCGAGCTTCAAACAGACCAAGGAGTAGCATCGATGCGTCATCTCTCGTTTCCAGGAGTGGTTATGGTTGATCGTGACGAAAGTAGGTTGACGCAATTGAAGCAGATAATGTGGAATCTCAGGATCGAGCAATCGCGCGTGCGGCCTCAAGTCCCGCACGATAATGACCGCACCCGAATACCATCTCTCAATCAGCGTTATGATGAGCGGGTCCCCAAGCTGCTCATCCAGGACGATCATTCATAACTCCGGTCGTAATCGTATTGCGAAGCTAGGCTATGCAATCACAATTGCGAGATTGTTCATAAGAGAAATTACCCAACAGCCCCGTTGTTTTGAGTTCACGCTTCAGCGTGCCGCAGCCTAAAGGCTGAACTCTGAACATCTCCCATCCGGACAATGGCCCGTCGCAGGCAAGAAGCTCTCGCCGAGCACAAATAGCCATATTCTGCTTCTGCCATTAGGCCTCGTCGTTCTTGCACCTTCTCTTGCGCCGGGCGGCTCTTCCGGACCATTTGAAGATCGGCGGTCGCCGCTCGCGCTTCGCGCACTCCCTCATCCGCTCGCATCCTCCCGCCAACCTGCCCGGCGGCCCGGACCCAGGGCCGGAAGCGGCAATAGAATAGATTCACTTCGAGACACGCCAGGTGTTTTCTACCGGCTCGACCCCGTCTCCATCTCGGCGGCCGTCACTGACTGCTTCTTACCCAAGAGACTCCTCCAGAGTTCGATTATTCTCGATTCATAGCCTCTCTCCGGGTAACCCGCTATCTCGGCTGATTGCTCCTGCACGACGTCTTCCCAATAATTCCAGTCGGTCAAGAGATGATTCAGTTGCTCCGCGGTCCGCGCGGTGTTCGCGGGATCGATTCGTATTCCGGACTTGATCACTTCAGCCACTCCGGAATTGTCAGGGTACAGGACCGGCACGCCGTGCTGCATTCCCTCCAACACCACCATTCCAAAAGGCTCGGATCGCGAAGGGACGAGCAACGCACTGGCTCCGATGAACGCCTCACCTCGGCGGCTCCATTCAAGGGCGCCCCGGTATTCCACAAACCAATCCTGAGCTCCAATTCGTTCACCCGAACCGAACATCCAAAACTGCGCAGCCGCATATCGCCGCTTGACTTCGGCCGCGATGCCGGTGAACAGGTCCGGTCCTTTCTGAGAAGCAAGCCGTCCGAGAAATATGACGCGGCTGGTCTCGAACGCGCCCATTTCCCACGAAGGGAGATTCTCAACAGAGAGCGGGTTCGGAACTACTTCGATCTTTGACTCAGCGACCTTGTATTCTTCATGCACGCGCCTGGCGGTCGCGCGGCTCGGCGTAAGAACACGAGTCGCGGATTCGGCGCCGTTCTGCTCCCTTCTCCGAATTACAGCGTCCCGTGATTCCGGCCGGCGATCGGCCTCCGTGGAGTGGAAATGCGCGACCCAGGGTTTTGCCTTCTCTTCCGCGGCTGCCGCCGCGGCTTCGAAGGTGACCCAATCGTGAGCATGGATCAGATCGAATTCTTCGCGCCTCGCGTATCGCAAGAGCCTCTTTCGGAACTCTTCGGTCAAACGCAAAAGCGTCGAGCCGGCCCTGAGTCCCATTTCCTCAGCTCGAGCGTAGCCGAGGAAATAGCCGGGATATGGCCCTGATCCGATAGAGTAAGGCGAGTAGAAGCTTGGCGCTGAGTATCCGGACCACGTTCGCTGGGCGTAAGCCGATGGAGCGTACGGAGACCAAGACGCCGTGGAATATGGCGAGCTCGCGTTCCTGGGCGGAATGACGCCCAAGCCAACTACCTCGACTTCGCATCCGAACGGTCCGCTCACTATTGACGACGCGCGCCAGGGCACGACCACGGTGACGTTGGCCCCAAGCCGTCTGAGATTCCGCACGATGTGGTAGCAGGCCGTCCAGGTGCCGCCGGCGATCAGCGGAGGAATCTCCCACATCAACATCAAGACTCGGAATCCGCTGGCCTCGGGCCCATAGCGTTTGAGAAGCCGGTCCAGCACTCCGCCGCCAAATATGGCTTCTCGCCAGTTCTTGGTGAGATCCCAGGGGACTTCTTCCGGGAAAAAAACTGCTTCACGAAGGTCTGCTCGGCGCAGATTGAGATTCCCGACCTTGGCATGGTGCAACACCGCCCGATCCAGGACGGATCCCTCCAAAGTCGCGCCGGCGAAATCAGCGTACGAGAAATCGACGCCGTCCAGAACGCCATTGTCTATCTTTGCGCCATTGAGACGAGCGTTGGTGAATAACGACCCGGAGAGATTACACCCCGTTAGCACGGCGTCTTCGAGGTTCGCGTCGCGAAGGTCCAGATTCTGGAGACTGCGTTTCGAGAAGTCGACCCCTCTGAGCTTCACTCCTTGCCACGAGACTTGCTGAAGAATCTCCTCGGGCAGGTTCTTTATCGCCTGTTCCGCGGCGATACGGATTCCGCGCATAACCTCGGCGTCTTCTTCCAAACGGGCCGCGGTCATCAGGGCTGAAAGCACGCGCAAGTAATACTCATCCTTATCGGGAGCTAGAAAGTGCTGAAGCCCGACGATCCCGACCGCGCGCTCTCGAGGCTCTTTGCTTGCGACAAGGTCA
Organism: Blastocatellia bacterium; assembly: GCA_023265195.1. Classification (GTDB taxonomy): domain Bacteria; phylum Acidobacteriota; class Blastocatellia; order UBA7656; family UBA7656; genus QHVH01. The sequence goes on from JAHFUG010000082.1 coordinate 3,221, forward strand.
AGGATGTCCTTTAGGTCGGTGGCGGCTCGGTCGATTCGCTCTTTTTCGCGAGTCCCCAAATAGCTCCGCAGGCCAAGCCAACCGCCTACCAGGGCGACAATGACGCCAACCATCGGACTGAGCGATGTGACCAGACTCTCCCAGAAGAACGCCTTGGTCTCGTTCTGAATCCGGAGAGCCAACACCTCCTGGCGCGCCTTTTCGTCCGAGATCTGTTGTGACTGGGCCGCCTGAATCTGATTCAGGATTCGCTCAACGTGGCGAGTGTTGCGCACGGTCGACCAGATTTGGATGGCTACTATCGCCAGCGCGAAAATTACGGCGACTTTAAAGGTCGGATCTTTTGATAGCTTATTCTTCCGGTTGTTCCCGCTGAGCATGTTCATTTAGCGGCTACTCTATCATGTTGGGCTGGCTCATTGTGACGGAAAATCCGCTTCAACGGAAATCACTTTTATCGCTTGGCCATACGATTGCGGCCGGAGTTATGCGAGGATCGCGCTGGATGAGCAGCTTTGCGTTCAGTTCATCACAACATCGCGATTGAGATATGGTATTTGGACGCGGTAGTCATCGTGCGCAATCGAGCAGCGCACTCGCTTGCTCGTTCCTGAGGGCGTTGCTTGTCCGCTTCAATTTTGCTGGTAGTGTGATACTCCGGTTTTGCTCCAGAGACTCTGCTCCGAGAGCAAGTTTAAACACGCCCTGCAAGTCAAATGGAAGCCGCGCGTGACTTGTTTAATGCAGTGCGAACACCCGCAGAGCCGCATGTCAGCGCCGAACGCAGTAGCCAAGGGGTTCGGGTCACAACGGGAGCACGTCATTCCGATCCGTGGCGCTACGGAATTCCGTCTACTCCTTGACGAACGCCGCTCCGGATGTTGTTGCAGGTATCACGCGGCCTGGCGCCGAAAGCAAAGGCCGTTTCTTGGCTCCATCTCTCCGGGTTTCGACGCCGCGCGGCCCGTCATCGCTTTTGCGCGATCAGAATCAGGTAGCGGGAACCGGCTTGAAATGCTTCGCCCGCGATAGACGAATACATCGAAAGCGTATCGAAGCCCGCCTCGTCGAGCATGGAACGCACCTCTCGCACCGTATAGACCCAGTGGATTCCGGTTCGCGACTCGGTTTCGCCTCCGCGTATGAAAGTGTAGATCGTCTCCACGTAGCCGTTCTCGACGTCGTACCGGTTCTCTTCGAGGAAGAGAATGTCGTCTACTCGCAGCCATTCCCGGTCTTTGAGATTTGGCAGCACGCACTCGGCTACCTGGCCGCTATCCAGAACAAAACGCGAGCCCGGCTTGAGTGCGCGAGCCACCGCTTGAACGAAAGCTCGAGTCCCCACCGAGTCGAGGTATCCGAAGGCGTTGCCAAAACAATAAGCTGCGTCGAACTCGGCCTCCCAGGGCAACTCGCGCATGTCCGACTCGCGCAGGCCGATGTTGACGTTGGCTTTGCCGGCTTGCTCGCGCGCTTCTGCGATCATTTCGGAGGAAATGTCGACTCCTGTTACTCGCACTCCGCGCGAGGCAAGTTCAATGGCATGGCGTCCGGCTCCGCATGGCGCGTCGAGCACCGAAGAGCCCGCCGAGACGTGGAGCTTATCCATCAAAAAGTCCGCTTCGGCGCGCGTGTGCTCGAAAGGGACCGCCTTTCGCCACATGTCCAGGACAATCCCTTGGAAGAAGGTCTCGTACCACTTATCATTCATCGGCTTCCTCCTGAAACTGGCGGGCTTGGCTCAGCACCGAATGGGCAACTTTGCCAAACTATCAAACGCGGATCAAACGAACCCTGGCGCGAGAATGCGCGGACCGCCGCCCAAGAACAATGCGCGAGCCGAAGCTTAGGGGGCGTAAAAGAAATAAGTTCCCTTTTTCGAGGAAGTTCACCGCAGGGTCGCAGAAAGGGACGCAGAGGCGGCTTACTCTCCGCGGCTCTCTCGGCTCTCTCTGCGACTCTGCGGTGAAGTCCTCACTTCACCTGCGGTACTCATCTCGTGCCGCCGCATAACTCAAAACGGGAAGTTAATTTTTTGCGCCTCCTTAGCGCCGCGGGCCGGCGTTTGACCGAGCTACGGCGTTCAGGCTTGCGCCTCTCGCTTGTTCGGTTGTATCCGAGGCTCGTTTTGACGATACTAGTCGGAGCCAGTCTCTACCAGCCAAAAAGGAAGCGAAGTCATATGAAAGTTCTATCCTGGGTTCTGACGATCATAGTCACCGTGATGCTCGCAGAAAGCGCAAAGTCACAGAGCGGGACGAGCCGGCCTCGCTCAGGAGCGCGAGGATACGGAGTGAACCTGACTTATGCGATCTACCAGTACGATGCGGTTCGATCGCCGGAGATGGGAGAAGTAACGCTGCTGGCCCAAACCTTCAGCGCAGCCAAGGATGAGCTTTCGCACTTAAAGGAGAAGTACAAGCTCGAGGGAGTCGAGATCCGGCACATTCGAGAGGTTGGTCTGGAAAGCGAAGAGTCTTTCAATGACGCGGTTCTTCTCGGCCCCGATTACATGCTGGTGACCGTTACGGCCCGTGAAATAGCCCGAGGCGAGATGAAGCTCGACGTTCGCGTTCGCTATGCGAACCAGCCGCTTTTGGATAAGAAAGGCGTCGAGATGGGGAGCTTCGAAACGGCCGTGCTTCGCGGCGGCAAGGGTATGTTCGGAGTCAAGTACTTCATCGGCGCCGGAGGCCGGCAAGAAAGCGCGCCAATCGAGCGAACGCTTCTCGTTTCAGTCACACCGGAGATCGTACCATCGCCGAACCTGCGCAACCGCCCCCAGCAGATCTCACATCCGGTTGATGAGTACGGCTCTCGCATCGAATTGAAAGAAGGTGACCGCTTCACTCCACCCGTTGTGACGGAAAGAATAGTTCCGACTTTCGAGGCGACGCGGTCTATCGCCGGTTCCGTGTTGCTTGGCGGCGTCGTCACGCCTGACGGCAAGCTCACCAACGTGAAAGTGATTCGGTCGCTCGATCCGGTGATTGACCTGCGTGCGGTCGACGCATTTCGCCAATACCGATTCTCGCCGGCCTTGCTCAACGGCAAGCCTGCCTTCGCGTATTACCGTGAAGAACTCTCCTTTGCTCGGCAACTCACGATGCGAGAGATTCAGGATGAGTTGGAGAAAGACCGGCCCAAGGATACGAAGAAGCCTAGAAGACGTCCGTTCCCATTCCCTCCTCAGAACCTCGGCGATCGGTGCTCCTGGTTTTAACGTCCGGCTTAGAAGAAATAACTTACCGTTTTGACCGTCTGCCGCAAGAATGAATGTACCGGCAGAGCTCCGTGGCCGCCCCTCTTTGCGGCCCGTGTTTTTCTTACAAAAGAACGGATCCCCAGGAGGGGCGGCCACGGAGCGCCGCCGGTATATTCATTCTCCAGCGGACCGTCAAAACGAACGGTTATTTTTTTGCGCGTCCTTACGTCCTTAGGGAGCGTGCAAGGAATGAGTTCTCCCTTTTACAAGGGCAATTCACGACAGAGCCGCGGAGAAGCGCGCACTCCGCGGCTCTCTCCGCTGTCTCCCGCCTCTCCGCGGTAACGCGTCAATTCTATCGGGGTCCTCCTCTCGCGCTGACGCGCAACTCAAAAGCGAAAAGTAAACAAAGCTGAGTTCTGTTTCCCCAAAAAGGGAATAAAACACCCGATTAATTAATAACCGAAAGCCCCTCGTGGCGCAGGCGAAACAAGAGAATCATAACTTGTACCGAGGCGGTGAATCGAACTATGCGAATGTTGTAGAGTCGGTGTGACGCTCCGAAGGTTATGGGTGCTTGACGCCTCAAGTTTTGATGCGCGTCCGATCCGGCAGAATCACCACAAATAGGGTCCAATCTAGCCAAGGGCCGCGCCCTTGATATCCCGAGTGCTGAATGCGGAGTTCGGAGTTCGGAATGCCGGATCACGCGGTGGCCCTCTGGGGAAACGCGAACAGAATTCTCGTAACGATCGGCATAAACGGCTAAGCAAAGTACCAAGCCTGTTTTTTCACAGGGGGAAGGAATGGCTCAAATAAAGGGCTTGCTGCTGAACGCCTGGATGACTTTCTTGAAATTACGATTTGGTGATTTGGCGGTAGCGTCCGCGCTTGATCTGGTGAGTCCCGAGGACCGCCGCTTCCTTTCCGTTCCGTTCCTAGCCTCGAGTTGGTACGCCTACGACATGGTTGAAGTCTTGCATCGAACCACCGCGGAACTTGCCGGCGATGGTGATCTAAAACTGCCGGAGGAGATTGGACGGTTCATGGCTCAGCACGCCTTCACGGGAATCTACCGTTCGCTAATTGCGGCCGATCCGATTAAACAAGTAGAAAAGGCGGTTTGGATGGAGGGCTTTTTTCTCAACGCAGCTTACAACGTGGAGACCGAGGTAACCAGCCCAACCTCATGCGCGTTCAGATGCACATACGAGAGCGAAGTAAAACCCCGTCGAGCAATTTGCCGCGGGTTGACCGGGTTCTGGCTGGAGATGATAGAACTATCCGGCGCAAGCGGAGTGACCTGTCATCATACCCGATGCGTACTCGACGGCGGTGATTGCTGCGAATTCAAATTTGAATGGCGGGTCTAGCTGCTAAGCGTCCACTCATTGACCGCCAACTCACTCAATGCTAGATTTCGAGCCGTGAATGAGACTGGCGAACAAGCCGATGAAACCGCACGACGCTTCAAAGGACCCGGAGGGAGTCCGGGCGGAATTGGAATGTTCCTGTGCGGCCTCGCCCTGGCGATCGCCGGCGGCTACTTGATAATGAATCACGTGCAAATAGGAAGCAGCTATTGGAACTGGTGGGGCGGACACACGTTCGGCCTGACGCTCGCGCCGCTCATCATCGGCATTGGCTTGCTGTTCTTTAACGGCAGATCGATAGGCGGTTGGGTGCTTGCCGGAGCCAGCGCGGTTATCATTTTCGTTGGGATCATCGTGAACCTCCAGGTCCAATTTCCCCAGACGAGCCTCTTCAATGTCATTGTCATGTTGACGTTATTCGCGGGCGGACTGGGATTGATCGCCCGCTCGTTCAAGAGCCAGTGACAGAGCGAAACCGGATCGAGCCCATCTGCCGAACATCAGACTTCTTGCGCGGCTGCACGCGGCGGCGTTAGTTCGGTCTCCGCGCCGCGCTACTCCCCAAGGGTAGCTATCACTTCATTGTTCCGACTATCCAGCTTGATCCCGCTGCCTGGGCTGCCTGGGCTGGCCACAACGATACGGCCTCCTTTACTATCTAAGCCTCGATTTCACTTGCATCAGTTCAATGAGGAGATGGCAATGACGGCTTCCAAACAAACCGAGGTCAAGATACACGACAAGCTCTACATCAACGGCGAATGGGTTGCTCCAGCGGGCGCTGGCTCTCTCGATGTGATCAATTCGACTACTGAAGAGGTCATGGGGAGGGTTCCGGAAGGAACCGCCGAAGACGTGGATCGGGCAGTGCAAGCTGCGCGTGCCGCGTTCGAAAGCTGGGCCTCCACTTCACCTACTGAGCGCGCCGCCCTCATCAAGAAGATTTCCGAAAGCCTGGCGGCGCGAAAAGCCGAGATCGCAACCGTAATCGCCAACGAAGTCGGGATGCCGTTGCCGTTGGCGACCGCTGTCCAGGCCGGCATGCCCGCAATGGTCATGGGCTCGTTCGCGAAGTTGCTAGGCGAGTATTCCTTCGAAGAGCAGATTGGAACTTCGCTTGTCGTGAAGGAGCCGATCGGCGTCGTCGGCTGCATTACTCCGTGGAATTTTCCGCTGCATCAGGTTGTCGCCAAGGCCGCTCCCGCGCTCGCGGCCGGATGCACGGTTGTATTGAAGCCGAGCGAGGTGGCGCCACTGACCGCGTTCATCCTCGCCGAGATAGTTCACGACGCCGGCCTGCCGGCGGGCGTCTTCAACCTTGTCACCGGACTCGGCCCCGTGGTTGGCGAAGCTCTCGCCTCACATCCCGGCGTCGATATGATCTCCTTCACGGGTTCGACTCGCGCCGGCCGCCGGGTCAGCGAGTTGGCCGCCCAAACCGTTAAGAGAGTCGCGCTCGAACTGGGCGGGAAATCGGCCAGCATCATTCTCGACGACGCGGATTTCCCTAAGGCCGTTCGTAGCGGCGTCAACAACTGCTATTTCAACTCGGGCCAGACGTGCTCTGCTCACACGCGAATGCTCGTGCCGCGAGGACGCTATGATGAAGCCGTTCAGATCGCCAAAGAAGCCGCCGAGAGCTTCACGGTCGGCGACCCGAGAGACGGCAAGGCCAAGCTTGGACCGCTGGTCTCCGAAGTTCAACGCGATCGCGTGCGCGGCTACATCAAGAAAGGAATCGAGGAAGGGGCCACGCTTGTAACGGGCGGAGCCGAGGCGCCCGAAGGACTCGACCGCGGCTACTTCGTCAAGCCGACTGTGTTCGCGAATGTGCGCAACGATATGACTATTGCGCGGGAAGAAATCTTCGGGCCGGTGCTTTCGATCATAGCCTATGAAGACGAAGACGACGCCGTTCGCATCGCCAACGACACCATCTATGGCCTGGCCGGCGGAGTGTGGTCACAAAACATCGACCACGCCAAGCGAGTCGCCAAACGGATCAGAGCGGGCCAGGTGGACATCAACAATGGGAGCTTCAATCCGATGGCCCCGTTTGGAGGCTACAAGCAATCCGGCAACGGAAGAGAGCTTGGCAGGTACGGCTTGGAGGAGTACCTGGAGACGAAATCACTTCAGTTGTAGCAAGGTCTTCAACCCAGGCGGCATCGAACGCCGTTCTTCATAACGGCCTCGCAGTGCTTATTGAGGCGTCACAGGCCCGCGTTGCGAACGAGGCGTAGAGAAGAAGCGGCTGTCATGCCGGCTGGGCCTGTAGATCAATGTACGGGCGACCCTCCGTGGCCGCCCCTTTTCGAGCTACGCCCGTCATCTCTCGAAAGAACTTTTGCGCAACCAAATCATGTCTTCGAAAGAACCCTTCAATCGAAGGGGCGGCCACGGAGGGCCGCCCATACATTGTTTTCAAATCGCCAAGGCCCTGGTCGACGGGCTCCGCGGGATCAAGCGGACATGAATCTTGACCATTTATTCCTGATCTGCGCCGCGATCGGCGTCGTCGCGTTTCTTTACTCCTCAGTCGGGCATGCGGGCGCCTCCGGGTACATAGCGGTAATGACGTTGTTCGGCCTTGCTTCGTCGGTCATCAAACCAGCGTCGCTTGTTCTTAATATTCTGGTCGCCAGTTTGACGGCGTGGCAATTCTGGCGCGCCGGACATTTCTCGTGGTGGTTATTCTGGCCGTTCGCGGTGCTCTCGGTTCCATTCGCTTTTCTTGGCGGCTACATCAATCTGCCGACTCGCGCGTTCAAGATTCTCGTCGGTGTGGTGCTCCTTTGCTCGGCCGTTCGATTTTCTTTCGAAGCCGGTGACGATGAGGCGACACGCGAGCCGTCAAAGCCGGTTGCGCTCTCGGTCGGAGCCGGACTGGGACTGCTCTCGGGGCTAACTGGGACCGGCGGCGGCATTTTTCTGACGCCGGTGTTGATCCTGTTAGGCTGGGCAAAGACAAAGACCGCTGCCGCGGTTTCGGCGCTCTTTATTCTGGTCAACTCGACGTCGGGACTGCTCGGCAATATGAGCGCGACCAAACAGCTTCCCTTGTTTGCGCTGCCCTTGGTCGTGGCGGCAGTCTCAGGCGGAGCGGCCGGTTCTTATCTCGGGAGCCGGCGCTTCTCACCCGCATTTATCAAAAAGCTGCTGGCCATCGTTCTCACAATCGCGGGAGTCAAGCTGATCTTTGCGTGACTGGCCCTTGTCCAACGTCGGCGCTGCATGCCCCGTCAGTGCGGGGCGACAACCATTCGGGACTATCGCCCCGGGTGAATTATGAAGGGCGGATTGCAAAGTGACATCAGCGTCAGGTTGCCGTACATTGAGCGCTCCTCGGCGGAGAAGAGTTAGCCGGCGCCGGGACTTCGTGATAGGCTGAAACATCAAGGAAGAAATCAGGAATGTCGGTTCAGCCAAAACATTACTATAGCCCTGAAGAGTATCTGGAACTCGAGCGAGCCGCCGAATACAAGAGCGAGTATTTTGATGGTGAGATCTTCGCTATGGGCGGCGCGTCCCCGCGCCACGTGCTCATCGTCACCAATGTCGCAGGCGAGCTTCGCTCGGGTCTTCGCGACCGTCCCTGCACCGTTTATTCGACTGATCTACGGGTGCGGGTCAGCCCAAACGGGCTCCACACCTATCCCGACATCGTTGTCGTTTGCGGCGAGCTCGAGTTTCACGACGACAACCGCGACACTCTAACAAACCCCTTGTTGATTATTGAAGTGTTGTCGAAGACCACTAAGAACTACGACCGCGGCGAAAAGTTCGAGCAGTACCGTATGATCCCGGCCCTGGCCGAGTACGTTTTGATTGCGCAGGACAGGACGCACGTCGAGCAGTACTTCAAACAGACCGGCGATACCTGGGTTTTGTCCGAGACGTATGACCCGCACGCCGTGATTCTTCTTCGTTCGATTGACTGCCGGCTCGACCTGACCGAGGTCTACGCCAAAGTCGAAGCGATCGGCCCCAGAGTTGATGACAAGCTTACATAACCCAGCCGGTGATTGGTAACTACTTCCGGAAGAGACGAAACGTCAGCCCTGCCGTGACGCTCTTGCGAAGAACCGATCCCTCAGGAGGGGCGGCCACGGAGTGCCGCCCGTACATTCATTCCGCGCCAGACGGTCAAAACGGAAAGTCATTTTTTACGCTCCTAAGGAGGAAATCAGGAATGTCGCTTCAGCCAAAACATTTCGAAGACCACTAAGAACTCGGTCGGTTATTTTCCGCCCGCCGGCTGGTCTCGAAAGCCCTGCTCGATCCATTCGATCCATCTCCGTTGCACGTCTCGCTGACGGACCGGGTCGGGCGCGTTATGGCCATGGATCGGGTAAGCAACGAACTTAACCGGAACGCCGTTGTCTCTGAGCGCGTGATACAGCTTGAACGACTGCGTTGGGGTCACGCGAAAATCCTGCGTGTTAGTCATCACGAGCGTCGGCGTTCGTATCCTTGAAACATATGAGATCGGCGACTGCTCCATGTAAGACTGCAAACGCTTTGGGTCGGTCCACGGTGAGCCGCCGAACGCGGCGCCACGCCTCACGTTCGCGTCGCCGAGGTTATACTGATCCAGCCAATCGGTCACGGCCGCGCCCGCCACCGCCACTCGCCATCCTTGATAGTTCCCAAGCAGCCACGTAGTCATATAGCCGCCATAGGACCATCCGGACACGGCGACTCGGGCCGCATCAACGAAACCTCGCTGCTTCAAGGTCTCGACTCCGGCCATCACGTCCCGTCCGGGTCCCGCTCCCGCATCGTTGATAATCGCCCGCTGGTAGAGATTTCCAATCTGATCGCTGCCCCGGTAGTTCGGCTGAAAGACGACCCAGCCCTTCGCGGCCATGAGATGCGCTTGAGCAGCGAAGGTCTCGAGTGAGGCGGCGGTCGGGCCTCCGTGGACCACGAGCACCAACGGGTATTTTTGATCGTTGGAGAAGTTTGGTGGATAGGTCACGATCCCGTTGTGCGTGTAGCCGTCAGACTCCCACGAGACCACTTCAGTGCGGCCGAGACCAAGCCCGGCAACCTCGGCGTTCAGGTTCGTCAACCTCTTCGGTGACGCGCTCGGGGATAACATGTAGTAAAGCTCGGCGGGCCGCGCTGGATCGGTCGCCGTGAATGCAATCGAGCCGTCTTTACCAACGGCAACATCGACCCAGAACGAGGAGGACGGGCTGAGGTGACCCAAATCCAGTTTGCGCGCCGCGCCATCGATAGGTTGCAGCCATAGCGACACACGCGTTCCGTCGTTCGCGCCAACGAGCAGTGACTTGCCATCAGGCATCCATATCGACCTGGCCGCGTTGCGGTCTATCGCTCTAGTGATGGTCCTGCCGGCGCCCCCGGCTGAACCCACGACGTGAATCTCATTCAAGTTGCCGGAGTCGCCGTCGCGCGGCTGCCAATACGCTATGCGCGAACCATCCGGCGAGTAAGACGGCTGACCTTCGAGCCGATCTTTGCCGGTCATCCCACGCATTTTCCCAGTCGCGACGTCGAGCACTTGAACCGTTGCGTCGCGAGCGTCGCCGGAATGAGGAGTCGGCAGCCGGACGAGCGCGATCGATCCGCCATCGGGCGACCAGGATAGCGGCGACGCGGGCGCGCCCGGAGGATGGTTGATTGGAAGACTCCATGAGCCGGAGGTAAGGCGACGCGCATCTCCGCCCTCGGCTGGCGCAAGCCACGCGTGCGTAGGCATCGCTTGCGACTGAATCAGGAAGTCGTCATTGCCGACCTCGAACGAGTCGTTGAATCGCTCCGGGCCGGTCTTCTTCTCGGCTTCGTCTTCGGTTGTAAAGGCGATCGCGCGGCCGTCGGGCGACCATGCGAATTGCTGAACGCCTTTGGGCGCGCTGGTGATGCGGCGCGCATCGCCTCCGCTCATCGGCATCACGAAGATTTGTGGGCGCGGCTGCGGGCTGCTTGCGCCCACGGCGTTCGCCAAGAACGCCAGCCGGTCGCCGCTCGGCGAGAACCTGGGATGACTGACGCCGCGCCGGTCCGTAGTAAGCGCCCGCTGATGACCGCTCGCGATGTCAACGAGAACCAGGTCGGCGTCGTAGCGGTTCTCATCATAGTTGGCCCGTGCTACGACAATCACTATGGACTTCCCGTCCGGCGCTATCTGGGGATCCGATACGCGAACAATGCGTCCAAGATCATCAAGCTGAAAGCGGCGTGGCTGCTGAGCCAGTCCGGCGGCGGCAAGGATAATTGTCAGGAGTAAGAAGGCGTGGAGAATGGTTCTTTTCATGTTCACCTCGTTGGGAAATTGCGGATTTCTGATTGCGAATTGCCAATACGAATTCGCTCCGCGGATTGTTGAGTTCCAGAATTAGCAAGGAACCATCTCAGCGATCAGCGATCAGCGATCAGCGATCAGCGATCAGCGATCAGCGATCAGCGATCAGCGATCAGCAAACAGGCCAGTGCGCACTCCGCACTCCGCACTCCCCACTCCGCAATCCGCAATCCGCAATCCGCAATTGTCTTCACTTCGTTTTGCCGTCGCTGATGCAGAATAGCTGAGTCTTGCTGCGCAAATACAATTCGCCTTCGGCGACAACAGGCGAGGCGACAAACATTTGATCTTCGAACGTGTTGGCCGTCAGCACTTCGAACTGCTCTCCCATCTTGACGACGGTCACAACGCCGTTCTCGCTTGCCAGATAGAGTTTGCCGCCGGCGCCGACCGGCGACGCTTTGAAGCTGTCCGCCTGAGGCAGCCGCTTCTGCTGATAGTAGGGCTCGCCCGTCGTTGCATTGAAGCAACTGAGCATCCCGTTATCGCTCAGCGTGTAGACCTTGTTTTCGAACACTACCGGAGAAGCCGTGTATGACATGCCGCGCGTCTGGCTCCACAACAACGCGTCGGTTCCGGTAAGTTCGCCTTCCCGTCCCAGCCGGATCGCCATCAACTTCGGATCGCGGTGGCCGCTCATCGCCAGCACGACGTCGTTATACTGAACGGGCTGGGGGATGACGTTGCTGCCGAGCCCCGCGCATTCCCAGATCAACTTGCCGTTGTCCGGATCGTAGGCGCGCACTTTCTTCGAGGCGCTGATGACCAGTTGCTTCTTGCCCTTGTAGTCAATCACCACCGGCGTCGACCATGCGCTTCCCTCGTCGCGAGCGGTGCGCCATACTTCCTTGCCGGAGCGTTTGTCGAGCGCGATAACAAACGAGCCGTTCTCATGATCGTAGGAGTGAATCAGCAGATTACCGTACAGTACGCCGGCCGCACCCTCCCCGAATTGGAGCCGAATCCGCATCTGAACGGCGTCTTTTTCCCAGATGAGTTTTCCGTTGAAGTCATAGCAATAAATCCCGCGCGAGCCGAAGGAGGCGTAAACGTACTTGCCGTCGGTCACGGGCGCGTTCGAAGCAAAGCTTCCATACATGCGATGGTAGCCTTCGTGCGGCGTTGCTACTTTCGCGACTCGCTCCCACAGCGTTTTGCCGGTCTTGCGATCGAGGCACATCACAACGAACTTATGTTCTTCACCCATGCCTGCGCCGCCGCCCGGACCTCCGCCTCCGCGCTGGCGGCCGCCTGCCCCCGGCCCCTGCGAATTCTGGTTGTCCGCGGCCTGTGCGGCAGCCTCCGTTTTTGCGATTTTGCCGGTCGGCGCGGCAGTGGTCAGGAAGATCTTGTCGCCCCAGATTACCGGGGTCGAAAAGCCGCGTCCCGCTATGGCGACTTTCCACTTGACGTTTTTCGTGTCGCTGAATTCGGTTGGCGCGCCGGTCCGAGCCATTCCGTTTGAGAAAGGGCCGCGCCATTGCGGCCAGTGCCCGGGATCGGTATCCGACGCGCCCGGTATAGAGGCGCTTCCAAGCGGCGCCTGCAAGAGCAGACTGGCGATAACGATGAATCTCCTCATTCTTTCTCTCCCGTGTCTACTGTTGATTGGTCCACTGCGCAATGCCTCAACTCTCGTCCAATGTGGGCGCTAGCGTCTTGATCGATGAGCGGCTCAAACAAAAGATCAAGGAAAACTTAACATGCCAGCCGCAAGAAGCGTGGCGACGTATCGCTCTCCCTCCTTGGCCCGGTCCAAGCTGAATCAACCCGTTTGGAACCAAGTTAGCTGATAAGCACAATAATCCGCATGCGTGAAGAGCGTGTATTCTGTCACAGGTGGGTGTGGCATTCAACTTTCCCTATGCGTGCGCACCGATTAGAAGTAAGGACTTCCGCTTGGCGTGTACAATCCGGTCTCATTGACACCTCGATTAATCGAGGTCTGGCCATTTCGGGAAGCGCAATATCCGATTTTTCATGTTCAATCCCAGAAACTCTCAGGTCGGGAAGGGCGGCTTGCCCCGCTGCACCTCGCTTGACTCAAACTGGCTGGGGAGCGGGGGCAAGCCGCCCTTCCCGACCCGAGCATCACCCGCATGTTGATTCTTCGGTTTACCCCGTTGCTACAGACAGGTCACTCCTACGGAGTTGAGACCACATCACCCGCATGTTGATTCTTCGGTTTACCCCGTTGCTACAGACAGGTCACTCCTACGGAGTTGAGACCACATCACCCGCTTGTTGATTCTTCGGTTTACCCCGTTGCTACAGACAGGTCACTCCTACGGAGTTGAGACCACATCACCCGCTTGTTCATTCTTCGGTTTACCCCGTTGCTACAGACAGGTCACTCCTACGGAGTTGAGACCACATCACCCACTTGTTGATTCTTCGGCTTACCCCGTTGCTACAGACAGGTCACTCCTACGGAGTTGAGACCACATCACCCGCATGTTGATTCTTCGGTTTACCTCGTTGCTACAGACAGGTCACTCCTACGGAGTTGAAACCACACTGCGCAATCCTCGCTCCCGGTTTCCACGGACCGCAGCTCATATGCAGCCTTTCGCCGGCGTTGAGTACTCGCGCCATGATCATGAAGGACGCAAGGTTACGCCGCCGTTCCGACCACTTCGTTTTGTCAGCTTGTACTGAATCCACGTCAGTTCGCGAACGCTTCCAGAGACTCAGCCGAACGGCCGAAACGGGTTGTCAGGAAAGGCCCGAGTATATATATTGCTTTCCGCTAACATCTGCGTCGGAGTTGACCCTGTTTGCCCGCGAGAGCGGCCGCTGTGAAGCTACTAGACTAGATAGATTCCAGATCGATCATAGTTACCAACGTTGATCGGGCCAGCGCGAACGCCGCCGCTTCAAGGATGAGACCAATGAAACGACTGACACCAGTGGTTCTTCTGATAATCATTAGCTTGGGTGGGTGGGCCTCCGGCTTTGGCGGCCACATGCAATCCAATCAAGTAGGCCAACGCGAACCGTCCAGGAACTCGCGGGCTTCCTCCTCGATAACGGGCTTGGTGGTGAGCGCCAATGGAGAACGTATGGCGGACGTGAGCGTGGGCCTTAGCCCGTTGAGCGGTGAACCGTGGGCATGGAACCGCTCCGGCCGCGCGGCGATTACCGGGCCTGACGGCAGGTTCGAATTCGAAAATGTCGTCCGTGGGGTCTATGTCGTGGCGGTTTATAGTTACGATTTTAGTCTCGAGACGGCGATCTGCCGGGCGGGCGACTCAGTTATGTTGCGGGTGTCGAATAGTAAGGGAGGCGTGATCACCGGACGGGTGACGGATGTCAACGGGAAGCCCGCGATCGAAGCTCCAGTCACCGCCATCCGGCTGCGCGATTCGGAGGGCCGCTCAACGTCATGGTGGAGTCGGCAGCGTGGGGGCTTAACTGACGATCGAGGCATCTATCGAATATGGGGGATTCCCGTGGGCTCGTACATCATATCGGCGGGAGCCAAGTCTGAATACTGGGGCGCAGGGACCCCTCGCCCATACGATAACGAACCACCGACCTACTTTCCTTCCAGCAGCGCCGCCGGAGCGGTTGAAGTGATCCTACACGAAACCGAAGAGCGAACCGGGATTGATATTCGGTTGCTTGAAGGGACCGTGCATACGATCAAGGGAAGACTGGCGGGCGCGATCGAGAACGGTTCGGACCGCTACTTTGGTGTTGCGCTCTGGGGAGCGTCCGCTGGGGCGCCATCGTTTGCTCGACCGGAGCAGGCGACCGGCGAGTTCAAATTCGACAGGGTGGCGAGCGGCGATTATTGTCTTCAGGCTTTCGACATCAAAGCGCCGGAAACCATCACGGGTAAATCGGACGTAACGCACGTAGTTGTGAGAGACTCGGACGTAACCGGGCTAAGCCTTATAGTGAAACCGCACGCGTCAATCGCGGGAAAGGTGTCGATTGAGCGTCCTTCCGCCGACGTTGTGAAAGCGTGCTCTCAATTAACCGAGCCGGTCATGGAAGAAACCATGATTTCTTTGTACCCCGGCCTACAGCCGCACCTTGATCCCGGAACGCAGTGCCTTGCTTCATCGAGCCCATTGACCATGAGTCGCAGCCTCGAAGGGAACGGGATCATCAGGACGATCCCGGATGCGCGTGGAAAGCTGTCAATCAACGCATTGGAATCGGGCCGCTATCGAATAGAGGTCGAGACTCCGAATGACAATTATTACATCAAGTCGATCGCCGCGCCCCAGCCTCGGTCAAAACGGCCGGCGGACATAGGCCGGAGCGGAATCGACATCAAGGGCGGTGAGCAAGTCGCCGACATTGCGATCACGCTGTCGCCGGGGGCCGCCGCGTTGAGCGGCGTAGTTGCGCCGCGACAGCCGGATCTGAAACTGCCGTCAGGCGTCGTGGTTTTTCTCATTCCGGCCGAGGAAGACTCAGCCGATGACGCGCTGCGTTTCGCGGAGAGCCCAGTGGGTTCGGGCGGTGAGTTCGCCTTCAAAAACGTTGCGCCCGGCAGGTACTTTCTCATTGTTCGATCCGATCAAGTCCGTCAGCGGGATGACAAACCCTTTCGCCGGCTCTGGTGGGACGACGCGACTCGAGCGGCGCTTCGTAGTGAAGCTGAGAATGCTAATGTGGCGGTTAACCTAAAACCCTGTGAGAAAGCAAAAAACCACGTGCTTGTATACGACGGCAAATAGCGAGGACAAGTCATTAGCGGACAGCGGACCTTTCAGCGGTCGACGCCGAACCTGGCCAATGCGTGTGGAGAATCATGATGAAAACAACGATTGGGCTCTTATCGATCATTCTTGGTTTGGCGTCCAGCGCCGCGAGTCAGACCGCGGCGCAGAGTCAGACCGCCGAGAAACCCGCGACTGGCTCCATATCGGGGAGGATCACGATTGACGGGCAAGCGGCGCCCGAGGTAGCGGTAATGCTTGCGACGCCCGGCAGCGGTCATGGCGCAGAGATGGTTTCCAGTACGAAGACCGACTCCGAAGGACGGTTCCACCTGACGGACGTGGCGGCGGGCAAGTATCTCATAGGAGCGTTTGCGCCGGCGCACGCTGGTGGTTTTGACAGGACATCTAACATATCTATTTCAGACGGACAGCACGTTGAAGGTATCGAGATTAATCTGGTGCTCGGAGGCGTGATCACGGGCCGGATTCTTGACCGGGATGGTAAACCCGCCGTGGGGCAGACCGTTCAAGCCGTTAGTGCTGAAGCCGGCGGCCGTTTGGATTGGAGCTCATTCGACCGTCATTTTTCTTCCGACGATCGCGGAGTATATAGGATTTATGGGTTGCCTCCAGGCCGATACATGGTCAGAGTCGGGATAGATATTGAACACACCCATGGCACTTCTGGAAGGAACGTACTCCCGCTGACGTTCCATCCCGGAGTAACTGATCAAAGCAAGGCCGCAATCGTAAAAGTGGAGTCAGGAAGCGAGATCGCCGGCATCGACATCGTGTTCGGAAAGCCGCGAACCCTCTTTGAGGCAAAGGGACAAGTGGTGGAAGCCGAGACCGGACGGCCCATCGCGGGAGCTCGCATAGATTACGGACAGAAGAGCAAGGACGGCTCGTCGTGGGGTTCAGGCACCAATGAACCGACCGACGCCAAGGGGTTTTTCAAAGTGCGTTCGCTTTTGCCGGGCAAATACTACGTTTCGGCTCAGCTCGCGGGCAGTAACCGTTATTGCCAGCGCGTTGAGTTCGAGATCAAAGACAGCGACGTGAGTGACCTCTCGGTGCCGCTTTACGAAGGCTCAACAATAAGCGGCGTCGTTCAAGCCGAAGCCGGAGTGGACCGGGACGTGCTCGCGAAGCTTGAGCTATTGGTGTTTGGCTCCGGTGCGAGCACATCCGGACATGTTCAGATGTCGCCCGACGGACGCTTCACGGCGGTCGGGACGCCGCCGGGAGACGTCAGAATCGTTCTTCCAAATGACAAAGCGTACCCTGGCCTCGTGATTTCGCGCGTAGATCACCCGAGAGCTCGAGTTCAAGTTCCAGAATGGGGAGAGCCTGTGTACATATTGAACATCCAGCCGCGCGAACAAGTGACCGACGTACGCGTCACTGTTTTGCAATTCAAGGGAGGAATTCGCGGAAGCGTCAAATTCACCGGCGGCAACCTTCCTCTCGACGCCTTTTTGAGCGTGGACTTGTGGCGCACCAACTCGCGCGCGGGAGGTGAGCTTCCCGAGGTCGAAGTCGACGCTAACGGCAGGTTCGAGACAAAGGGCCTGTCACCCGGAGAGTACCGCGTAGAGGCATCTATTCATTCGCGCTCAGCTAAACCCAGCCAAACGGCGCAACCTACGAACGTTGAGAAAACCGTTACCGTTACCACCAATGTCGAGGAGATCGAACTGGTAATCGACGTCAGCAAGCTCGGGAAGTAGTGAATGGCTTATCGCATCTTCGTTCTCGGTAGCGGTCCTTTCCCAACAGCAGGGCGACGGCCGCGGGAGCAATGTTCAACCCGCGACCCGTGCAGTCGCGGACTAAGGAGACGAAAAAAATAACTCCCCGTTTTGAGTTGTGCGGCAGCACGAGATGAGGACCGCAGGTGAAGTGAGAACTTCACGGCAGAGTCGCGGAGATCGCTGAGAGAGCCGCGGAGAGCAAGCCCCCTCTGCGTCCCTCTCTGCGGCCTCTGCGACTCTGCGGTGAACCTCCTCGAAAAAGGGAACTTACTTTTTTGAGGGAGTTCACCCGGTTTCCTCATCTAACGCTGCCGCATAACTCAATACGGGAAGTTATTTGTTTTACGCCTCCTACATGTAAGTTAAGCGGACGTGAACGAGCATACTACGGGCAGAGAAAAGCGGCTTTGCGGAAGGTGACCGAACCTGTATAGTAGTTCGCGATCATAAGCTTCGCGATTGGTGGAGCATTGCGATGAAAGCGTTGTAAGCCGACCTCACGGCTAACCCGGAAATAGTGAGCCTCGTTGATCGTGTCCACTTCAAGAGCCGTTGCGAAAGCGGCTTTACATAGAGTGGCTTACATCAAAACCAGGATAAGGATGAACCGGAGATGAATCTACTGACTCCGTCCGTTATTGTAACGCTTGCTATCGG